>JBDUES010000122.1:0-8274 GCA_040297625.1 Candidatus Nitrosocosmicus sp.
TATCTTCTTTTCATATCGAGTAAACAGTTTTCTCAATCTATTATGCCATGAATTAGTTCTTTCCACAACCCATCGTCTCGCAGTATGTTTTTTGCGATTTGAGATCTTTTCGGTTTCTTTCTTAACCTCTCCTCTTTTTCTCTTATGTGGTAAATGTGATACATATCCTCGTTTGATTATTTCCAGTTTTACTGATTTGAAATTATATGCTTTATCAAGACATAGATGTTGTTTTCTTTTTCTTCTATCTTTTGTTTTAGGAGATGAAATATGTCTTTTAATAACCGCATTATCCACTACATCTCTGTTACTAGTTTTATATCATGAGTACTGACAGATGATATAACAACTGAAAGCGGAATACCTTTCTTGTCTGTTAAAATATGCCTTTTTGTGCCTAGTTTGCTCCTATCTGCAGGATTATTTCCAGTCATCGCCCCCTAAAGGAGACTTTATTGATATACTATCAAGTGATTGCCAGGTCCACTTGATACCTTCTTTATCATCATATAGTTGCAGTACTCTAACCCACATTTTCTTAAAAATATCTAACTGAACCCATTCCTGATATCGTCTGTGACATGTAGAGCCAGAACCATATTCACAAGGTAGCATCTTCCATTGACATCCGGTTCTGAGAATATACAGAATGCCATCAAGTACTTTTCTATAAGGAACAATTGGGCGACCAATCGTATTATTTTGTTTTTCTTTTGGTAATAGGGTATTAATCTCATCCCATAATTTATCAGGAATATTTGTGATAGTATGATTATCATTTTTCTGCTTCTGCTTCTGCTGATGATGGGTACAGGGCACATTGGAATAATGTTAAGAATAAGCTATGTTTCTACCGATTTTTGGGATAGGCTCTTAATTCAATAAAAACAATTTAGCCAAATAAATATTATATTATTCCCTTGTCCACTTCTTCTAGAAAAACAATTTCTGATAATGACTTTCTTTCTCTAGGTAAAAGGGATTTTTCTTTATATCTATTTGGTAACAAATCATGAGTATCTTGATATCCTATAGCTATCATTATTCCTATTTGACAATCTTCAGGAATTTCAAATAGTTCTTTTGCTTTTTCGCTATTAAAACCACCCATTTCATGCATAATTAAACCTTGATTAAAAGATTCAAGGAACATATTTTCATTTGCAGCACCTAAATCGTGAAAATGAAGTATATTATAATTTCCATTATCTGAATAGTTCTTTTTTGCTATTGCACAAATTAGAATTGGAGCTCTTTTTGCATAGGAATTTACTTCTAATAAAACCGATTGAGCCTCCTTTAGTTTGTTTGGATTATCGTTCGTAAAAACAAAATAGTGCCATGATTGTTCATTTCTTGAAGAAGGTGCCCATCTTGCAGCCTCAAGAATAGAAAACAATTTTGATTTTTCTACAGTCCTAGTAGAAAAAGACCTTGCACTCCATCTCTTTGCAATAAGTTCATTGATAGGATGGTCGGTTTTTGCAGGTTTTTTTATTAACTCTTTATTCAAGGATAATTAATCATTGTATCATCATATTTGATATCATTGTTTTGTAATTTGATATAATATTTTATGATTAATAAATTAAAATTAATCTATATTTTAATATATTTTTATATATTTTAATAAATACAAATTCTTTAGTATATTGTTAAAATTATTCATAATTAATTCTTGAATAGATATAAAATATGACGAATTTTCTTATCGCGTAACACATTAAAAATGTCTGGACTGAATAGGTGATGCTTTAGTCGTTTTACCATCAATAACAGAAACAGTATTGTCTTTACTGTTAGCTACATAAATTATGTTAGTATTTGGATTAAACGAAATAGCCCAAGGTTGGTAGCCTGTATGTAGTAACACTTGTTGTCCGAAATTATTATGATAGTAATAATTATTAAAAAGTATTACAGTTACAATGGAAATTATTATCAATGTAGGGATAATTACTTTTTTTTTGAACTTCATCTTTTTTGTTATCCTGCAACCCTTCTTATATAATATCAATAGATCAAATATTTATTTAATATCATTATCCCAATCAGCGGATAAATCTACATGAGAATAAATGAAGAGTTTTATTTTCACCTTTTACATTTGGTTTAATCTTTTTTAGTACATTTGCATATTCGGCTAGTACTGATACGAAAATACCCAAGTAGTTAATGTTGTCGCTAAATAATATTATTTGACCCGAACTGGATAGATCTATGACATTTTTACCTTGTAATGGTTATAAAATAGAGAAAAATTGTACATTTCATTTATCAGGTTCCACTAGCCTTTATTAGTTACATTGATACCATTACTATCTATTGGAAAGATGATCTCATCATCATTCTTCTTGATATTATTATCATTGACATTCATCTTGTTTATTCTTCTGCAAATTTCTGACTACTATGTTTGATTTGATATTTCTTTCCTCTATATATAAGAATTAATTTTATAAGATTGTTTATTATGGTTTAACAATAAAAAATTATTTGTATAAACAAATGTCTTTGAATTAGGATTTATTTGCATTACTAAGTTTATCATAATTTGGTTGATACCCATTACACCAACCATGTGCTGCAATTACTTTTGAAATATTCCCAACTACATCCGGACCTTTTTCATCAACAATCATACATTTCCCTCCAAGAGAATCAACCCATTATATACAATTATAACAGAAATAACCTGAATGGAGATCAGAATCATTAAACTCTTCTTGTTCAACATAACCTACTTTAAGTTTACTTTGTTTTCGGAATTTAGTAATATTACCTACCACATCTGCAGCTTTTTCAATTATATTTTTATCAGACATTATTATTTAATCTCCTTTTGATTTGGTGTCCATAATGAACATACTCCATATGGTGCAATTAAATTTGATGCATTGCCTTCTGTATCTTGACCTTCATCTGTAACTATAGCACAATGATTTGGTTTCTTAAAGTAGGTACAATTATAGCAAAAATATCCTTTATGGGTGTCAGATTTTTTAAAGCTGAAATTTCTATATAACCTGAAGAAACCTTTGTTAATTTATTGAGTTGCAGTGCCTCTTGAGGTATTTTTTATGTAGATACAAAAGTGGATTTTGTACTCATACTATTTAATACTTAACAAACTATAAATAATGATAAATTAAGAAAATATTATTATATGGTAAATCCTTCTTGTTCTTTATTGTATGTATAATGTCTCCCTTGCCATAATATGGGTCTGGTCTTTCCAAAAAACAGCAAAGGTGTGATATTATATAAACAAGCTACAATTACAAAGATTGAAGCAAAAAGACTCCAGAAAGAATATAGTGGTGTTATTCCAAATTCTTTACATTTTAGTGAATATAAATAAAGCACTATAATACATGGTAATAGATTAAGTAACAATGAATAAAAATAGAAACAAAATGGAATTTCAAAAATAGAAACAAAAGACAATTTTTCAAAAGCAATTGTTAAAGTAATCGGAAAAAGAACAAAAGGTAAAATAGTAGCAAAAAAGATAATACATAAATTTATTATTATTTTAAATCTATTTTTCATTACAAGTGGAGCCAAAGTTCGTCCTATTCCATACCAAAGCGCTATTAGGCCATCTAACCAGAGAGTATATACCATTTCCCCTAGTTTGACAATTTTCATCTTATGTCCTCTCTTTTTAACAAGAACTCCAAGCGCTTTATCTTCTAGTAATGCATCATGAACAGATTCAAATGTACCAATATCTACAAAAATGTTCCTCTTTATAAGAAAGAAACATCCCATAAGATAAGCAATCTTTGACTTTGGATTATTTACTTTTGAGTTATTAATACCAAACAAAGCAATTACAAAAGCCCAGAAAGGCACTGTAATTTTTGACCAAAAATTGATCAGTTTTTCTGAAGAAGGCGTGCCAGTTAATACATCTAATTGTTCTTTTTGCATATAGAGAACTGTTTGTGATATTACATCTCTGCTAACATAATTAGTATCACCATCAGTAAAAAGTAAGACTTTTCCTCTACTTTCTATATATCCTTGTTGAGACGCCCAAGTCTTACCAGTCCAATTTTCAGGTTTATCCTTTAATGAAATAATTTTTAATTTATCTATCGGGAATCCGTTTGTTTTATAATATGAACTGTTTTTGATATCTTTCATAATTTTTAAAGTATTGTCTGAAGAATTGTCATCAATTACAATTAATTCAAATTGAGGGTAATCTTGAGATAACAATGATAATAAGCACCTTTCAATATATTTTTCTTCATTTCTTACTGGAACTATTATACTAACAAATGGTAGATTTCTTAATAAATTATTTGTAAATTTATTATATTTTTTTAACTTTAAATTCTGTTTGGAATGATCTTTCTTTTGTTTTGTTTCTATTGTCGGTATCGATACACATGCTCTGTAAGATAGAAAATACAAATATGAACATGAAAAAATCATCATAGTAATTAATACTGTCAATAACAATGAATCTTTTGGAACATTAGAAAGATAATCTATGTTTGATCACCAATTTAAAAATAATAAAATAGCGTATTAAATCTATCAACTATTCTAGAAATAATATGGATATTATTTTCAAGATTTTTCTTCTATACCAGGCACACTATCCTCTTTACTGTGTATTTATCGAAAAAAAATGGTGTATAGATCAAATGAACTAAAAGAAAACTAATTTTGGTAGTAAAAGTTTTTTAAATTAGCAGGTAAATGGTATGTAGTTATTTTTCTCTTAATTAAAGATTAATTTTATATGGTATTTTATAATACAGGAGAATTTTATCAGATATTTTGCTTGTAAAAGCAATAGTTCATTTCTTTTTCACTTTAGAAATAACGGGTATAAATTATAAATTTCTGTTTTTTTAACATATAATCCTGATCAATTTGAAATAATATAAGGAAAATTAGTTTGTTAGTACAATAAAATATATGATAAGTTCTTCAGATATTTTAAAGATTTGAAAAAATCGATTTCATGTACATAGTCAAGTTATTTTAATACAATATAAATAATTTATAACTCTAATTTACCATTCATTCATTTTTATTTTTTTTCTCAAATGTTTTATTATAAAATATCTTCTAGTTCTTTTTTTTATTTATTTTCAACAAGGAACGTCAATAACTTTTGATACACTATAGCTGTTTTCTCCACAAATGGTGAATGTCCTGCATCAGTTACTATTACAAATTGAGACTTTGAGAGAGTTTGTTTAAATTTATTTATATAAATTGGTGGTATGAGATTATCTTTGTCTCCCCAAATTACCAGGCATGGAATATCTTTAATCTGTGCGAGTCTATCTGGATTTATTGAAGTTGTCGTGCTATGTCTGAATGCAGATTCAAAAGCATGCTTTGATCCCGGTTTTTCAATTACGGCGATAAATATATCTACGATAACTGGAAGTAGGAGAAATGGATATGCAAACAAACTTTCAAATACTTTTTTAAGTTTTCTATATCTTAAAGAATGATCGTTTTCTAATGCTGCATCCAAGTACCGTTCTAATAATGGAGTAGGTTGATTAAGCATACCTGAAGAATCTATCAATACCAGTTTTTCAATCTGTTCTCTATTTTCTATCATATATTCTGCTGCGATGTATCCGCCTAATGAATGACCTATGATGCATATTTTATCTTGGTCATTTATTCCAATCTGTCTTAGAAAATTTTTAACGAATTGACTAAAATAACTGATTGTATACTCTAATTTAGGTTTGTCACTTCCACCAAAACCAATTAAATCAACAGATATTGTATGAAAATGTTCTGATAAAGCTTCAGGTATATCGCGCCATACTATTGAAGATGAGCCAAGTCCATGAATAAATAAGACATGTTTATGTTTATGTTTTCCATATTCATCATATCTTATTTTAAATCCATCTACTTTAGTGTACATTTGTAACTCAATAGTTGGATTAAAATATGATTAATATAATTATTGATTAACAGGCCAAATAATCAAAAAGAAGTTGTGATATTCTGATGATATTCTAATCCATCTTGGAAAGAAAATTTATATATCATTTATCGATTCTGCGCATCCCAAAATTATACCAGATGGTTATAAAATATTGAAATTATAATAATGTTAAAAGAAAGCATTATTTATTTTATTAAGGATATTAATTTGTAAAAAATAATTCTGATTAAACAACAAAAAATAAATTAGATCTAATTTGATCCATGAAATGTTTAATTTCCTATTCAATAAACAATATAAAATATGAATAAAAAAAATTATCATCAAAATGCCCCAAAACAAAAGGAGGCATTCGTGGAAAATTTAATTGGGTTTTAGTTCTACAATCAAACCTGCGACCGGTTTTGTACTCATTAACTTTGAGATTTCAGATTCCAATTGAGGATCCTTGACTTTATCAATTATTCTTGCAGTACCTTCAAATGTATTGTGCTTTAAGGTAAACAACACCTGTGGATCATGGATAATATTCTGAACCCAATGTGCACGCTCCATGGTTTCTGACATTATATAATATTTATTTTCATACTCGACAAACCAAATTTCTATTTTATGTTGTTCCCCTGTCTTCCACCCTTTGGTAGTTAGATATAGAAACTGCGGATTGGTATGAGATCCCATGTTTTAATATTAAACCCGATGCTATAAGACATTTCCCATGCCTAGGAGGTTGAGAAGAAAGAGATACTGTTCCCCTCCCTCACCAACCACCTACTATAGACTTTCCTCTACTTCTTGGTTTGCTTTAATGTATGGATAATGTAATAAGAAAATAGATACGGCAATTAATTTGGATACATGTTTGTGTTTAGGTTTTTCGGATTTAAAGCAAAATTAATTTTTTTTCTCAAATTTCACTTTTACCCAGTTGTATTTGTCTTTATATTACTTTAAGGTACATGTTTTACTTTGGATGAAATTATTTTATTTTTTATATTTATTAATAATAATGAGAAAAAGTTTAATGAAGTTATAATATTAAGCTAAATGTCTCTGCATACATAGAGTTTGTACAGTTCTCCTGTTTGGTTGTTAAGGTATTTCCAATGTTCAATACTAAATTTGACTTCATTAAACTCCATTTTCATTTGGGGATTTAAATCGCTATAGATATCTTCTCCTATCGTAATAGTATTTGGATAAGTTAATGAAGTTATTTTTGCAGATTTATTCATAGAAAAACCCAGAATATCAATGTGGGAACTTTCATCATGTCCATGCTGGATAATTACACTTTCTCCCTCATCTAGACCAATTTTAACTTGGAGGTCTGGATAATCATGTTGATTTAGTATTGGACTAATTCCCTTTTTGATTACGGTTATCATTAATTTTGCACATTCTATCGCCTTATTACAAGTAAGCGATTTGTTATGGATAAATGGAAAGAAAGCGATAACTGCATCACCTACATACTTTAATGCATAACCCTCATGACTATGTATTATGTTTGACATCTCATATGAAAATCCTCGAATTATTGTAACCATTTTTTCAACAGGTAATGTCATGCTCATCTTGGTAGAGCCAACTAAATCCGCATACATTATTACAAGAGGGATCTTTGAATTTACATGATTAAGAAGAAATTCTTGAGCGAGTTTCAAATTAGATTCAAACTGATAACGCCTTTCCAATGCTCTTGAAAACCTTTCTTGCGTTTTAGCCACAAGTGTTTCTGCATCGACGTTAACAATCAGTGGCTTCTTTATGGAAGAACGATCACCTTCAACCATTATCATATCCGAATATGATTCAGAATTTTTTTCATCTACTATCCTTTTCTTTAACTTTTCTGAATCTTGTTTATTGTTAATACCAGATCCTTTATCTGACAAACAGCGATTCAGTTTTAATGGCCGCGGGTAAGATTTAAACATCGTTGGTTCAAATTTTTTTAATCTGATATCTTCACGCTATTTCACAGCAATCTCTATAGTTTAAACCCTTTAAATAAAATGACAAACATTTTTTGGCCATGTCTAAAATGAGTATTATTAGTGAATTACAAAATGAGCAAAATATGAACATCTAAAAAAAGATTAGTTGATTGGAATAGGGTACAGGAGAATTCTATCCATCTGTATCGTTCAATATATAGGGATAAAACAAGCGAAGTGGCATAATATTCGTATTTATGGATATAAACTGCTTTGTTGCATGATTCCCCTTTCCCAAATACATTTAGCTAACATCAACCAACAAATCATATGAACTGGCCTGTTTACAACCAATCTCTAGTTAGAAGAGGTGAAATCTTGCTAGGATTTGAT
>JBDUES010000123.1:0-6368 GCA_040297625.1 Candidatus Nitrosocosmicus sp.
CATTCTACATGGACCACACCATTCTGCCCAGAAATCGACAAATACTGGTTTTTCTGATTTAAGAACTTCAGATTCCCAGTTATTGGAATTTACCTGAACTACGTTTTCATTTCCCATAGTTTATAAATTCATTTCAACATATTTGAATATTTGCAGGGTCTGTTAGAAAAGAAATCAATTCGGGTACCCAGGTAATTGTAAAAAGACATTGATGTAATTAGGATAAAAAAGAGAGAAATGAAAGAATTAAAAAATTAAGATCTCGCATAATTAGCACGATAAAAAAAATTTCTAAAAAGTTGATACATTTTAACTAAAATCTGCAAATTAAAATGAATATGTTACAAATAATCCTTAATAATATGTAAAATTTTGATATATGTCTAATTACTCAAGATCTTTAATATATATTAAATTAAAAAAATAATACAACTTATGGGGTAGTAGATATCAATAAAGGTTATATTTTAATAAAATTTTGATTTTATTGTACAAGATTGGAAGAAGATACAATAATTAATGAACAAGATCTTGAAAATTGGCGAAGAACGCATTATTCATTTCAAATAGACAAGTCCCAGATAAATCAATTAATTATAATAATGGGTTGGATTTCATCCAAACGTGATCATGGTAATGTTTTGTTCATTCAATTAAGGGATAAATTTGGAGATACCCAGGTGGTTGTTAAAAAAGGGAAGGATTCGCAGAATAAAATTTTTGATATTTTAAATAATTTAAAAGAACACTCTTCAATTGGAATAAAAGGAAGAGTTGTTGAACAAAAAAGATCTACAAATAGCTTTGAGGTGATTCCAGAGGAAATTAAAGTTTTATCCGTTTCTACAAAATCGGCCCCATTTTTAACTCAAGCAATTTCAACTATAGGAATTGATACAAGACTGGAGTTAAGGGCTCTTGATTTAAGAAGAAATTATTTACAAAATATTTTTAAAATAAGATTTACTATCTTAAATTCAGTAAGGGAATTTCTTACCGCAAATTACTTTATTGAAGTGAATACTCCAAAAATGATTGCAACAGCTACAGAAGGAGGTGCAGCCCTTTTTCCAATTTTTTATTATGATAAAGAGGCATTTTTAGCCCAAAGTCCTCAGTTATATAAAGAGCAGTTGACAATGGCGTTTGAAAATGTTTTTGAAATAGCACCAATATTTCGAGCAGAACCTTCAAGAACTAATAGACATCTTTCTGAGGCTATTTCTATAGATGTAGAAAAAGCATTTGTTAATTATGGTGATGTAATGCAATTACTTGATGATCTCATCTCATTTATCATTTTAAAAATTAAAGAGAAAAATCCAAATGAATTAAAAAATTTGGAAATAGAATTACCAGACATCAAAATTCCTTTTCCAAGATACACATATTCAGAATTGATAGATAAATTACAAAAAAATCATAAATATATCAGATGGGGTGATGATATTTCTCCAAAAATTCTAAAGGATATTGTTGGATATAATTTCTACTATATTGTAGACTGGCCTTTATCCACCAAACCATTTTATGTAAAACCAAAGATTAATTCTGATGTTACTGTTTCTACATATAACTCCAATGATTCAGATGAAAACAAAAATGAGAAAGATAAAGAAAAGGAAAGTAGTAGAATGCTAAGTGAATCTTTTGATTTAATGTATGGGGCCTTGGAATTATCATCAGGAAGTACGCGCCTTAATAATAAAAGTTCTTTATTAGAAAACATGAAAAAAAAAGGACTAAACTCTACCGCTTTTGATTATCATTTACGTGTATTTGATTATGGTGTTCCACCTCATGCAGGTTTTGGATTAGGCCTGGAAAGATTCATTATGGCACTATTGAAAATTGAAAATATAAGGGATGCAACATTTTATCCGAGGGATATTGACAGACTAACACCATAAATAAATTAATAATAATTCAATTATTTTTTTTATGTAGTAATATCTATACAAACTACAATTCTATTCTACTAAAGATAAATTACAAATTATACAAATCATTACATTCAAACATTTCTAATTTTTATATCTATATATAAGTGGGATATAAATTAAAGTTCATGCCTTGCCTGCTTTCTTTTCTGATGGTGTGGGTTCATTACATTGCAATTCCTTTGAATAATATTTAATTTAAAACTATTATTATATAGATTGTCTTTAATTTGATACTCTTTAAGAGTGATAATACGCTCTGTGTGTATTCTTTTCAAATAATATCTACAATTATTATTCAAATTAAGAAGTGGTATCCTTTCTTGCTATATATATATACTACCATACTGCAGGTTTTACTTTCGGCATAATTCTTCGATTAGTTTGGAATTAACTGATTTATAAGTAAAGAAGGGTATCACTAGTTTGATCACTTGAAATTAAAAGATGATACAATCAACCTACATAGAATTTTAAAGGGTAAAATTGAAATTCATAATAAAGTATCTCTAAATAATTCTTCTTCTATTAATGATGGAGAAAATGAAGAAGGAGTACTAAGTTTAATCTATACTCCTGGCGTTGCATATATTTCTAAGGAGATAAGTGCTGATAAAGAAAAAGTATATGATTATACATCCAAAGGAAATAATGTTGCAATTATTTGTGATGGAACAAGGGTACTTGGATTAGGAAATATTGGCCCAGAAGGAGCTATTCCTGTTATGGAGGGAAAATCGGTATTATTTAAAATCCTGGGTAACATAAATGCATATCCTTTATGCATAGATATAAAAGATAAAGAAGAAATAATAAAATTTGTAAAGGCAATACAACCACTATTTGGAGCTATAAACATAGAAGATATAGAATCACCTAAAGTTTTAGAAATAGTTGAGAGATTGCAAAAGGAATTATCAATACCTGTCTTCCACGATGATCAGCATGGTACTGCAATAATAACTCTAGCAGCATTATTGAATGCACTTAAACTGATCGATAAGGAAATATCTAAAATAAAAATAGTAATAGCTGGTGCAGGCTCTGCCGGATATGGAATATTTAGAATATTGAGAAAAGCAGGAGCTAAAAATATCATAGTAACCGATAGTACAGGAACATTATATGAAAATAGAGATGAAGACGCTAATAAAGGGAAAATCAATACCACTAATACCTACAAAAAAGAAATAGCTGATAAATCAAATCCTATGAAATTACGTGGTAGCCTTGCGGATGTCTTGAAGGAATCGGATGTATTTATTGGAGTTTCTGGGAAAGAATGCTTGATAACCAAAGATATGGTACAGTCAATGAATCGTGACTCAATTATATTTGCTTTAAGTAATCCTGATCCAGAAATTCTCCCTCCAGATGCAGTGGAAGCAGGAGCAAGAATTGTTGCTACTGGAAGATCAGATTTTGCAAATCAGATTAATAACGCAGTTGTGTTTCCTTCAGTATTACGAGCACTGTTGGATTTAAGAATTAATACATTAGATGAAGAGATGCTTGTATCTGTTGCAACAGCAATTGCTAGTATAGTGGATAGTAATCAATTAAAATATGATTATATTGTTCCTAAGATAGATGATCCTCGGATTATTCATATAGTTACTGAAACATTAAAGGATGCGATTCAAAGAAATATTCATACAAAAATGCAACAATAGTAAAAACCTACCATCATTGATCAAATTGTAATTCCAGATAGACTGTATTGATGATTTTATGATGTTGTGAAAATTTGCAATATGTGTTTCTTTTTATAACAATTACTTGCATCTTATCATTGGTATGATTGTATGCTCCAAACAAATTTAGAAAATTTTGTTTTTTGAGCCCTCTTAACCTGTACTGTACCGTCGATGACCAAGATAAGACACCATGTGTATATTTGCTGTTATTGGTCCTTTTTCATCTTCATATAATAACACAGAATCAGAAGAAGAAGAAGAAGAGAAAGGTGTATTGTATCTCAGTTGTTGAAGGTACTTTTTTTCAAAGTATATTCTGTTGGATCAATACTTTTTGATAAAACCGTTTTAGATTTTCTCCCATACTTTATTCCATATTTTAGAAGGATGCGTCTTATTTCAGCATGGCTAATTCTATCTATAATTTTTTTCTCGATATCGTTATCAAACCTGTACTGCTTCTTATGATTGTACTTCTTTGATATGATACAATCAATTCCTTTTTCATTGAATTTATGTATCCATTTCCTTATGTTGTATCATGATAATTAGTGTCATCTTTCTTATCTACTGTACTGTATATCCTTCATATTTGAGCAGGATTATCTTTTCTCTATATCCTGATTCTTTATCTTCAAGCATAGGTGTAAACGATTTTTTTTATCATTATTATTAGTAAGCATTCTGAGGACAATATCCCTCACTAAAATAATTTACAAGGGTAAGCTAAAGGTGTTACGACAGCAAAACTAACACAACTAATTTACAATAAAATGTAATATATCATTTACACGACGACTAGTTATGTAACATTTGGGTTAGTTGCATTTGTAAACAGGCGATGGTTGTTGTTTTAATAAACAAAGTTGATTATGGCGATAGTTAATCTATATTATAAATATTAAAAATAAAAGAATTAAAACAACCACCTATATACTTACACTAAAACATAACATTGTATTTACAGAACTATGAACAAAGCCATTTCTTTTATATAAATAGTTTATATCTTTGATTATAATATGGGAATGATTGATGTTGGTGAAAAACCAGAATCACTTAGAACTGCAACTGCACAAGCATTAGTATTTGTTAATTCGGCTATTATGGATAAAATAAAAGATGGTAATTCTCCAAAAGGAAATATCTTTGAAGCAGCAAAAATATCTGCAACAATGGGTGTAAAGAGAACATCAGAATTAATACCATATTGTCACCCCATTCCAATTGATGGAATTAAAGTTGATTTTAAAGTTGAACAAAATTTCATTAAAATAACTGTTAATGTGAAAAGTGTTTGGAAAACAGGCGTTGAAATGGAGTCATTAACAGGAGCAAGCATTGCGGCATTAACTATTTATGATATGTTAAAGCCTTTGGATGAATCTTTAACAATAGAATCTGTAAAAGTGTTAGAAAAACACGGCGGAATAGGCGATTTTTATGAAACAAATATAAGAAAACTGAATGCGGTAGTCATTGTAGTTAGCGATTCAAGGAAACTTGAACAAGACGAATCTGGCAAAATAATAATGAATACATTATCTAAAAATGGCTTTGATATAATTGAATATAAAGTATTACCAGATGAAATAAAAACTATAGAATATGAATTGAAGCGGTTTTGCGATGAATCAAACATCGATATGATTATAACAACTGGAGGAACAGGAGTTAGTCCTCGTGATACGACACCTGAAGCAACGAAAAATATTCTAGAAAAAGAGATAAACGGTATCGTTGAAAGTCTTAGGAGTTATGGACAAAAGAGAACGCCCTTATCAATGTTGTCAAGAGGCGTTGCAGGAATTAGAGGAAATACTATAATAATCAATCTCCCAGGAAGTGTAACTGCAGTCTCTCAATCACTTAATGTTCTTTTCCCCGGTATAATACATGCATTTAAAATGATTAAAGGACATGGACATAACAAACATTAAAGTCGAATTTGTCAAGTTTAGTTTGAGATAGTTTATATTTTTTTAGTTAATTTAATTAACAACTAATTCAAAGCATAGTATGATTTCACGCTGTAACTATGGTTTCATATTTTTGGAGATAAAATAATTCAGATATTTTTCTTCTCTTTTGCGATATTCAACTGGCTGGCTATAAATCTGAATCCATATCCATATTTAAATACAAAAATGTGATTTTTTTAATAAAATAGATGATCTTTTTTGGATGTATTTCTTGATGAAAGAGTTGAAAAGTATATTGTTGTAATGCATATACATATAATATACTTTGAAAGTGTTCTATTTCGTTTAGTTAAAGTTAGTTAATAGAAATGGAAAATCTTCAAACTATTGGTTTAGTCTTAATTAAACAGAGTCCAATAAGTGTAAATATTATTATTTATTTTATCAGAATAAAATAAAATAAAATAAAATATAATAAAATATATTCATTCATTCATAAATAATGTTTGACTCAATTTTAAATTAGACTATCTTTTATATAAGAAAAACCAGGTAACAAATTGACTTCTAATCTCTCACCTGTAATAATTTGGGTAACTTCTTCGGATACTATAATATATCCATTGCTTTTATATAATAAAGACATACTCTGAGTTTCACCAATCAGTGGTGTTGCCAAAAAATCACTTCCGCTTTTAGATACTTTAACATAGACTATTTTTGTAAAATTAGAGAATTTTTTGCGCGCCCGCCAATTTTCAGTAATTATTGCCAAAATTGTTAAATCACTTTTTTCGGGTCGACCCGAA
>JBDUES010000124.1:0-10959 GCA_040297625.1 Candidatus Nitrosocosmicus sp.
TGCATTTAGTTTGTAATATATTTCATTCAAATTTGTTGGCGTTTCCATGATAGGTCTAGATGATTTTATATTCTGTGAACAGAACTTTTTTTATTTTGTAAACTAAAAAAATTATTTAATATATTTGTTAATATATTTGGGATAAATGAATATTAATTTATTTTGATTTGATACAAAAAATGTTAATGCCTTTAAAAATCTTTTTTTGTAGAGTAAACATTATTATCCATTTTCTATCGAATCCGAAAGGATACAACTATCAATACAAATATGTTCTTTTCTTTCCTTACTTTTCTTCTTTAATACCTATAACAAAATAAAAATCAATAATAATTTTGATTGTATAACGCTATTTTTAGTAATTCTTGTATCGATCTAGAAAATTAATTTTCTGGTGACTTGCCTAAATTCTGTTCTACAAAATTTACTTCTCCATATTTTTTTTATTAATATGTTGAAAACCATTTTCATTCTATTATGTAAAAAACGTTACCTTTCCAATTCAATCGTGATTTTGCAATGTTCCTAAGATAAAGATAACATGGATCTAAAAACAACACAATTAGTATGCAAAAAATATTATATTTTTTATTGTAAAAAAATAGATTTGTATTTGAACCATTTTCTTTTACCCATTCAAATAGATCATAATAATTTATTTAAGAAAAACTCTTATAATATGAAACAATTATAAATTTTGTCTAAATGAAACATTATCAACATTCAAAATTGTTTGTTATTACCATGATTGCTGGATTTGCATTGGCTATTTTTGCATTGTTTTTTACCCAAGCGTTTGCAGCAACAACAACAACAACTGCCGCATCAACTACCAGTGGACTAACAAAACCATTGTTGGCAATAGCTGCAGCCATCGCAATTGCAGGTGGTCTTATTGGTACTGGAAATGCACAACAGGGAATTGGTGCTGCTGGTATGGGAATTATTGCAGAGAAACCCGAGAAGTTTGGACAGGTTCTATTCTTCTTTGTCATTCCTGAAACTCTTTGGATTATCGGCTTTGTGCTTGGAATCATTCTGTTATTGGGTATATTGTAATCGGCGAATGGATAGATGCCACGCCTAGATATTTTTATTCAAGAGATCGAAAAAAGAAAAGATGATGAAATACGCCTCTTAGAAAGTACCTTGGCTGAAAAAAAAGCAGAGATTACACGTACAAAGGAAACTACTATCCAAGAACTACAGGAACGGTATAGGCGGGATGCAGAAGTAAAATCCCAAAAAGAGTATGCTAGGATAGTCGAAGCAGCTAAATTAAAAGCAAAAAAAATTCTTTTTGAAGCAATTAATGCAAATATGGATTCTACCTTTGATATAATAAAGCAAGAAATGAAAATGTATGTTCAAAAGCCTGAATACAAAGATCTGCTGAAAAATATGATTAATTATGCAAAAAATACTTTGGGTCCTGATATTATAATACACTGTCGTGATGAAGATAAATCTGTTATCAAGGAAATGAACATTCCTATTGGCTCATCAATTAATAATTTGGGTGGCATTTTAGCTGAAAATAAGGAAGGTACAAAGGAACTTGATCTGACATTTGAAGAGTTACTACGAACTAAAGAAGATAATGTAAAAAGCTTTCTTATAGAGCGGATGGTGAAGTAACAGTGACTTCTTCATCATATTCATCTTCTTTTGGAAGATTACAATCTCTTTCTGCAAATTTTCTCTCTAAAGATACTTTTCAAAACTTGGTTAAAGCTGAGGATGTTGCTGACATGACAAGGATGCTTGAACCTACTTGGTATAGGACTGAGATAGAAAGAGCTTCAGCTCTTTATTCTCCGCCAGAGCTTTTAGAAGTTGCTGTGAACAGACATCTTGTAGATATTAATAAAATTGTTTTAGAGACTGCACCATATAGTGGAAAGACAGCGATTAGATCCTATTTGCTAAAATGGGATATTCATAATATCGAACTAGTTCTCTCTTCAAAGGTACTTGGACGTACAATTACAGAAACAGAACCTTTTTTGGTCTCTAGTAGAAATTTTCCTGCAGGAATTTCTGCTGGTAATATTTCGCATGACGAGATGAAGATTCTTTTATCACAGCCTGGAGTTGAAGGCGTAGTAAACTATCTTGTAAAGTACAAGTACGGAACTATCATTATGAAACACTTTGATACTTTTCAAAAAACAGGAGACCTTAGTCATATGATGGTGGATCTTATGGCATATTATTATACTAATTTAATTGAATCACTCAAGTTTTTTCAAGGTGATGAGGGGATTATACGAGATGTAATTAGAATGCAGATAGATAAAAAGAATATTTTGAGTTTGCTGAAAGGCAAAAATTCTAACTTGGATCGGGAATTAGTTAACAAACATCTTATAGAAGGAGGCCATATCGCTTTAAATGAATTACTTGAAATGTTTGGATCAAAAAATATTGAAGAATTTGTGAACAGAATAGAAGAACGCCTTATTATGGGTGATTTATTGGAAACTTACAGGAAAACACATAGTCTTATAGATTTTGAAGTATCTATGGATCAATACATTAGTACAAAATATGTACAAAGATTAAAGAATATTGCACTTTCAATTGGATATATATTTCACTTTATTATTATTGCAGAATATGAGTGGGATAACATAAAGAGAATTGCTTATGCAAAGCGTTACGGGATACCCATGGAGCGCATAAAATCAATGCTGCTTTTTGAGTGAAAAAATAGAAATGGCATCTAAACAAAAAACAGAATCAAGTGGCTTGATTGCCGTAATGGGCGAGCGGGAGCTTGTTATTGGATATCGACTTTTAGGAATCAATGATACATTTTTAGTTAGTGAAAAGGGTGATGAATCTTTTAAAACAATGGAAAAGTTGTTTTCTTCTCACAAATTTGCGATGATCATTGCAAGTCAATTTGTTCGCGATTCTCTTCCTCAATTATTCAGATTAAAAGTTGAAGCATCCATTCATCCATTGGTTTTATTCATGCCTTCGTTAAAAGGCGATATACATGAGGAATCAATATCTTCATTAGCCAGACGAGTACTTGGAATAAATGTTTAAAAGGAATTGATGAATGGATTGAAAAATAATATGTCCAGTGCCATTATATCGCGTATTTCAGGATCGGTTGTTGTAGCAACAGGCATTGAAAATGCACAGATGTTTGATGTAGTACGTATTGGAGAATTAGGTTTACTTGGGGAAATTATACGCCTTGAAGGAAACAAAGCCACTATACAGGTCTATGAGGATACAACTGGTTTACGACCTGGAGAAAAAGTTATCAATACAAAGAGACCTCTCTCAATACAGCTTGGACCTGGATTACTAACATCCATTTATGATGGAATTCAGCGTCCACTTAATATATTGAGGGAGAAAAGTGGTGATTTTATCAGCAGAGGAATTTTTATTCCTGCTTTGGATGAGCAGAAGAAATGGGACTTTATTCCAACCAAGAAAAATGGGGAAAGTGTTTCTCAAGGTGAAATCATTGGTGAAGTGCAAGAAACTCCATTAATAAAGCACAAAATAATGGTACCATATGGTATTCATGGTCAACTCTCTGATATTAAAGAGGGAAAGTATACAGTAAATGAAAATGTTGCCAAAGTGAAAACAAATAGCAATACTGTAGATATCGGTCTCTCAAACTGGTGGGTGGTAAGAGTTCCACGCCCTGTTTTAAATAAGCTTCCTCCTTCATCTCCTTTGCTTACCGGGCAGCGTGTTCTCGATACTTTTTTCCCTGTTGCAAAAGGCGGTACTGCAGCTATTCCGGGACCTTTTGGAAGTGGAAAAACAGTAACTCAACAACAACTGGCAAAGTGGGCTGATAGTAAAGTCATAGTCTACATCGGATGTGGTGAAAGGGGAAATGAAATGACAGAAATTCTCACAACCTTTCCGGAATTAGAAGATCCTAAATCAAAAAGACCATTAATGGAACGAACAATACTTGTTGCCAATACTTCTAATATGCCTGTAGCGGCACGTGAGGCAAGTATCTATACCGGGATTACTATGGGCGAATATTACCGAGATATGGGATATGATGTGGCACTAATGGCCGATAGTACTTCACGATGGGCAGAGGCGCTAAGGGAAATTTCTGGTAGATTGGAAGAAATGCCTGGGGAAGAGGGGTATCCTGCATATCTAGGAAGGCGATTGGCAGAATTCTATGAAAGGGGAGGTAAGGCAGTTGTTGTCTCTCCAGACGAACGAGTTGGTTCGCTAACTTTAGTTGGTGCAGTATCACCTCCGGGAGGAGATTTTTCTGAACCAGTTTCACAAAATACATTAAGAGTTACAAGAGTATTCTGGGCGCTAGATGCCAATTTGGCCTCAAGGAGGCACTTTCCATCCATTAATTGGTTAACAAGTTATTCTTTATACGCAGATGATATGTCTGACTGGTACAAGAACAATGTATCTTCTGAATGGATTACTCTGAGACAGCAAGCACTAGAAATATTGCAGAGAGAATCCGAGTTACAGGAGATCGTCCAATTGATAGGTTACGATGCACTACCGGAACCAGAAAAGGGTATTTTAGACACTGCACGATCAATCAGAGAGGACTATTTACAGCAGAGTGCTTATGATGAGGTCGATACATACACTTCTATAAAAAAACAATATCTGATGCTGTCAACTATTTTAGAATTTGGTACGATGGAATCTGACGCAATAAAAAAGGGTGTTCTTTCTGCAAAGATAGGTGATTTAGACGCAAGAAAATTAATATCAAAGATAAAATGGACAAAGGAAGAAGAGGTCGAACAACTGGTTAACGAAATCAAAATAAATATGGCTAAACAGTTTGACAAGTTATTAACGGAGGTAAATGGTTAAAATGTCTAAAGTATCATTTAAAACACTTTCTAAAATAGCAGGTCCTTTAATTTTTGTTGAAGGTGTAAGGGATGCTGCATATGGTGAGATGGTTGAGATAAAACTTGCCAATGGCGAATTACGTCAGGGACAGGTACTGGATACTAGAGAGGGCTTGGCTGTAGTACAAGTCTTTGGATCAACAATAGGACTTGGAACAAGCGGGACTTTAACAAAATTCTTGGGAGAAACTGCTACTTTGTCAGTATCTGATGAAATGCTTGGTAGGACTTTTAATGGATTGGGACAACCTCGAGATAATGGACCAACAATTGTATCAAAACAAAAATTTGACCTGGTCGGATCCGGAATCAATCCATATTCTAGAGAAGAACCATCTGAATTTATCCAGACTGGTATGTCTAACATTGATGGAATGAATACACTTGTAAGAGGCCAGAAACTTCCTATATTTTCTGGCTCTGGTTTACCTCACAATTTACTTGCATCTCAGATTGCCAGACAAGCACGGGTTCTTGGAACATCCGAAAGTTTTTCTGTCGTGTTTGCTGCAATTGGAATTACAAGCGAAGAATCCAATTTTTTTGTAAAACAATTTGAAGAAAGTGGGGCACTTGGCAGAAGTGTTCTTTTTCTAAATTTATCCTCCGATCCTTCAATGGAGCGTATACTTACCCCCAGGCTTGCTTTAACCACAGCTGAATTTCTTGCATATGAACGCGAGATGCATGTACTTGTAATAATGACCGATATGACAAATTATTGTGAGGCATTAAGGGAGATTGCAGCAGCCCGGGAAGAAGTTCCTGGAAGGCGGGGATATCCTGGTTACATGTATACAGATCTGGCATCACTTTATGAGCGAGCGGGAAAAATAAAAGGGAGAAAGGGTTCTGTAACACAAATTCCTATACTTGCAATGCCTGCAGATGATATCACCCATCCTATTCCAGACCTTACAGGGTATATTACAGAAGGTCAAATAGTTATGAGCAGAGAATTACATAGGTTGAATATTCACCCGCCTGTTGATGTGCTGACCAGTCTTTCTCGTCTGATGAATCAAGGTATAGGAAAAGGTCAAACAAGAGAAGATCATAGAAGTCTTGCTGATCAGCTTTATGCAACATATGCACAGGGTAAAGATGCAAGGTCATTGTCAGCGATTGTTGGTGAAGAAGCATTAAGTGACATCGACAGAAAGTATCTAAAAATAGCTAATAATTTTGAACGAAAGTTTGTTAATCAAGGCGTAGATGAAAATAGATCAATTGAACAGACTCTCAATATTGGCTGGGAACTATTAAGTGAAATTCCAGAATCAGAACTAAAACGTATCAAGCCTGAATTTATCCAAAAATACAGAACTGGTAAATCTGTTGAAGGAAATAAGGAGAAGGAGGTATAGCCCAAAAAGATGTCTTTATCTTCAAATATAAGACCAACTCGGCTTGAATATATACGTACAAAGCGCAGGATTGTAATTGCACAAAAAGGTTTGAAACTTTTGAAACTCAAACGTCAAGCATTAATTCTTGAATTTTTTAATACCAACAAGACAGCTGCAGCATTACGAAGTAATTTACAGTCAGAATTGATAAAGGGATATGAATCTATCAGAATGGCTGAGATGTTGGCTGGATCGATGAGGCTTGAGAATGAGTCCATAAAGATTCCGGAGATGGAAAATTTGCAGGTAATGTCCAAAAGCATTATGGGAGTTCATATTCCCAAACTTGTTGGTGGACAAAGAGAAATGCTTGAAGAGTATCTGTTGGAGCTTCCTACCTCTATCAATGAGGCATTGAGATCTTTTCAGAGAATTCATAAAATTGTCTTGGATGTTGCAGAAAAGGAAACGGCATTAAGAAAGCTTTTGTATGAAATTGAGAAAACAAAGCGTAAAGCAAATGCTATAGAAAATGTTTTTATTCCAAAGTTGATGTCTGCTGTAAAATTCATTACTTTCAGACTTGCTGAAATGGAACGTGACACATTCATAATGTTAAAGACCGTAAAGAGGAAGATGGGTGAGAGAGAAGGCGAAGAAAAAGGTCAGGTCATTTTAGAAGGCGCGGAGCGAGATATTATATGAGCAGTAGTAGCAGCAGTAATAACGATAAAGGAAGTAATAAAGGCCTTTTTGTAAATGGTCCACAAAGAAAATTTTATCTTATAGCAAGAGCTTTTAAAATTGGAAATATTGTTGGAACAATCGTTTTGGTGTTATTTATTGGAAAGTCATTGCTGGGAATATAAACATGGCTAATTCTAATTCTACTGTTTCTTCTTCTCAAGAAGAATATATTGATTCTCTGAGACAAATTAAAGAAACTGAGGAAAAAGTACAGGCAGAAATTGAAGCCCATAGAAAACAAGTTGAACAAGAAATGAAGAATTTACAAGATGATCTTAAAAATGCTATTGAAATTGCAAACCAAGGGGGGAAAAAAATGGTAGAAACAAGTATTGACGAGGCAAGAAACAAAGCTTTGAAGGAATCTGACGAGATTATATTCGATGCAAAAAATAAATCCAAAAACATATCACTTCAACTTGATAGGCAGATGAATAAGGAAATAATGGATATTATATTTTTTGGAATGTAATAGAGATGATAAATAAGGATGTTGATAAAAGTATGAGTACGTTATTAAAACCAGTTCCAATGGTTCGAATAGCGGTATTAGGTCTGAAAAAATACCGACAAAGAATTGTTTCAATCTTGCAGGAAATGAATGTGATACAGTTGGAGCCACTATCCAAAGACGCAGAATCATTTCTGATGACCGAACATGAAACTGATTTGTACAGACAAGTTTCTGATCAGTTGCTTAGACTTAGGGGAATGATTAATTCATTACCTCCGGCGCCAGTGGAAGGAAAATCTAAATTTTCATCAATCAGTGAAGTTATTCAAAAAGTTAAATCATTAAATATTGATAGTACTATTGCTTCATTAGAAAGACAAAAGGATAACCTTTTGACTGAAATGAAAGAGATTGAAAACAATATTAAACTTCTTGAAGAGTTTTCGTTTTTCCCTGGGGATTTAAATATTTTACAGCTTTCATCCGGACGTTCTTTCTTTGGTCGTATAGATTCAGAAAAGTTTCCGGAATTTAAGAAAAAATTGGAAGTAAATGATGAGGATGTTATTTTGTATGCTAAGACTGGTGACAAGGTAACGCATTTTGTTCTCGTAGTAATGCACAATTTTCCATCTAATGCGTTAGCATCAGTTGTCAATCTATATAATGTACACTTGGAAGCAGTTCCGAAACTCAAAGGAAAACCAGATAGTGCCATTCAGAATCAAAAAAATATTTACAATGATCTTTTGACACGGTTAAATAAAATCAATAATCAGTTGGCCGAAATTTCAAAGTTACATTATACATTTCTGAAAGCTGCAGAAGAGGAGCTTGACATAGAAAACAAAAAACTTGAAGTAATTAAAAGCCTCGGAGTTACCCGAGATGCATTTGCAATGGAAGGATGGATTCCGAGATCCAAAATGGAATCTGTAAAGACATCTTTTCAAAAACAGAGTGAAGGCACTACTAGAATATATGAATTAAAAACTAAAGAAAATCCACCTACTCATTTGGAGAATCCGAAAAGATTTAAAATTTTTGAATCTTTTGTAAGGTTTTATTCTTTGCCAGCTGGTAACGAATTCGATCCAACTATGATATTTGGTTTGATTTTTCCTATTTTTTATGGTTTAATGCTTGGTGATGTTGGATATGGATTGGTAATACTTTTGGTTTCTAGATGGGTAATAAGACGGGTAGAGGGTAAAAAACGCAATTTAAATATCATGCCCAAATTCTTGAGGAAATTTGCCATGACGATATTGCAACCCACGCAGATGGTAAAACTAGCTAAAGCTATGACTCCTGGTTGTATTATTGCTATCGTATTGGGTTTTTGCTTCAACCTGTATTTTGGATTCCATCTAAATAGTTACTTGTTCTCCTTTCTAAATAACCTTGGATTGCATTTGCCCCCTAGTGGTACGTTAATTGATCCTATTGGAACATTTGGCCTTCGTAAACTTTTGCTATTTAGTGGTTATGTTGGAATAGGTATGGTTTCTTTTGGACTAGTACTTGGAATAATCAACAGTATAAGAGAGGGTGAGAAAAAACATGTAGTTAGTAAAGTAGGCTGGCTATTGTTCGGCTGGGGTATTGTTTTATTGGGTCTAGCACTTTTACATCATCAAAATATAAATCCATTACAACAAGTTACAGGACTTGGTTATTTTGCTTTAATTATTGGAGGGATAGTTTTGATGTTCTATGGTGAGGGTGTAAGAGCTATAATGGAGTTGCCATCGATAATCAGTCACATACTTTCCTATACTAGGATTGTAGGAATATTGCTTGCCTCGGTTATACTTGCTGATGTCATTGACTTTATTTTCATCAAAACTTTACACCATACAATACTATACATTATTCTAGGAATTACGATATTCTTTGTTGGTCATATTTTTAATATCATATTAGGAGTATTTGAACCTGGAATACAGGGTGCAAGGTTGATTTATGTCGAATTCTTCTCGAAATTCTATCATGGTAATGGGAGACCATTCAAGCCTTTTGGAATTAGAAGGAGGTTTACATATGATCAGTATACTGAAAAATAACGAAAGGAATAAAATCCATTTTTATTTTTTTTATCTATTATAATACAACTTGTTTTAATTTTAAAAATAATATTATAAAATAATTTAATTTTACAAAATTTACGAATTTAATGGTGTTTACAGGATATATTTTTATAGATTAAAAGAGGTCTTTTAACATTGGTTAAAACAATAGCTTTCCATTCTTATAAGGGTGGTACTGGAAAGACTACAATAGCTGCCAATTTATCAACCCTCCTAGTATCTAAAGGATTTAATGTTTTACTAATTGATATGGATGTCTATGCACCCAGCTTACATGTTTATTTTAATTCCAAACCTGAAAAATGGATGAATAATTATCTACTTGATGATTTAGAATTTCCTGATGTTATATATGACTATTCTCATATTATACAAGATTTTTATTCTCCTATATCATCATCAACATCTGATAATAAAAAAGGCATTTTTAGTATTGTATTTTCTAACCCAAAAAAAGAAGAAATCACTAGTTTGGATTTTCAAAATAGGGACCTATCAAAATCCCAAATGTTAAAAAAAATGTTATATCTTAGAGAAAAAACCAATTCTAATATTAATTATGATTATATTATTTTAGATACTAGTCCGGGTATCAGACCCTGGTCAATTAATTCACTGGCTATTGCTGATATTATTATATTGTCCTTGAAAATGGATCATATAGATATTGAAGGAACCAAGCAGATGGCAACCGATGTATACAAGTCCTTTATCAACTTTGGGGCAAAATCATATTTATTATTAAATAGAATCGCTGGATATTGTACTCCTACTAAATTATCTAAAGATATGATTTCCAAACCAGGTCGCTTTGAGTTTACTATGCTTGAACAATCAGAAACTATGATGGATTTGGAGAATTATCTTAAAATGGATGTTGTTTCGACTATTCCTTGTTATTGTGATATCCAGTTTGAAAGGCAAGAATTCATCACGGTTTTAAAATATCCTGATCATCCATTTGTAGATAAAATGAATGAACTTATAAATAAGATAAAATGAATGAAGGCTCTGTAAAGTTAAGGAAAAAGCTATAGTTTTATTTTGCTTATTTATGGTCCATGATATGTCCGATTAGAAAAAGAACCGAACCTGCGGATATAGTATATGCTTTACATCCATATTTTAGTGGTCTTTCGTTAAGAAATACTTCCAAATCCATATCTCGATTTGTTCAAAGAAGTCATACCGCAATAAGGGATTGGATTCAAAAATACAAACCTGAGAAATTATATTCCAAAAAGATAAAGATTGCGGAATTCATAGTTGATGAAACTGTCATCAGGATAGGTTCAGGATTCATTTGGCTTTGGATTGCCATAGAACCAACAAATAAATAAATTCTTGGATTTAATATATCAAAAGAGAAAAATATGTTTGTAGCAGCCGAGCATTTCCTATCTAACCTTGCAGAGAGGAATATG
>JBDUES010000125.1:0-5012 GCA_040297625.1 Candidatus Nitrosocosmicus sp.
GTGGATCTATCAGTGGTGGTTCTTTAAATCCAGCAAGATCATTTGGGCCTGCATTGATAACCGGAGATTTTAGTTATAATTGGATTTATTGGATAGCTCCTGTTATAGGAAGTTTAATTGCAGCAGGTATTCATAGATTTTTGCATGCAGAACAGAATCCATGAATTACAAATACTCTTCAATTAAAGAACTTCTCAATCATCCCTTGTAGCCTTGACTTCTACGGCTAGTTTTATTACAAGTTTCTCTGTTTCCTTTCTACTTACAAGAAGCGATGACATGCAGTATTAAATACAGAAAATCAAGTTAAAAACATCTGATTTCTTTGATTCATTGATTTTTTGCGTCATATAAGGCCATAATTCATGCCTTTTAAACATCTAATAAACAGGCATTATAGTCATTCATTCGGCTTATCAGAAAAGCATTATTGAAATGACGATGCAATATATCAAAGATAGAACTGATAACTTGATGATTATTTTTCATGCAGTAGAAAGAAGAAATGTAAATTAAAACATGTTCATCATGGCTAATCTATTTGCCGACTATTACAATAAAGAGATGATAGCTTAACTTTAGAGCCTATCAGTCAACTTGCTTACAAAAGTGTTCAATATATAGGTCAAAGTGGTCAATTAATCGGTCAAATCTTCATTAATATCATATTAAAACGGAATAGGACAGATCAATATTATTTAGAGATTGCTCATATCCATTTCATACTGCTGAGGTCTATATAATAACGATGGGTTAGGCGTACAAATATAATTAGTATATAATTTGCTGAAGATATATTTAATTCCATATCTCATTGCTCATGACAATAAGCATCGCCTTTCGCTATACTGAAGATGCTATAAAAATATTCTTTATTTAAATAGCACGAGTATTACAATGGTGACGGCAACAGTTACGACCATCTACTACACATTGTTATATAACAGATTTATGAACAAAAATTATCGTCTTTTTATAGTCATCGTAAAACCTAATGAAAGAGTGACTCCGCGTCACTCATAATGTTATTTTTTTCTTTTTTTTTGCTTTATTTGAAAAAAATTTTAAATTTTAAATTTTAATTCGCTTTTAGGAGCGACTCAGAGTTACTCACATATTTTTTTTACAAGTCCATTACTATAAATTTTACAAAATTTTGGAAACAATATCAAGGAATTCGGAAAGTCTTTAATTTTTATACAAATCTATTAATGTAGTAAACACCTTTTCTATATTAGCAATTTGTATGTTTAAATACAGTTTAAAAATTATCATATTATAAGGTAGATGTGATAGCTGCATACACTATCTTATTTCTGTAACTGATTAATCAGAATATAAAAAGATTAACCCTGGTAAACACAGATTCAAAATAACATAAAATGTAAGGTTATTCGACTATCGTCCGACCGATTGATATATACCATATCACTTAGTTTAAACATACATACAGTTTAAATGTTATTTAAACATATGATGTAACGGATGTAAAAATCATCACAATCAAAGAGGTAGTGTTCAAATAACTACCTTACAATAGGGAAAGGATGAAAGTTTTAGGGATCTGTATGTTGAAAGGTTATTAGAGAATCAGGTTATCGGTATCCAGACAGAATGAACGTTGAAGATCTCGGTAGAATTCTAATTGAGATATAAATGAAAATAGGAAAGAATTGTTTCGAGACTATTGATAAGAAGTAAAAAGTGAGAATAAGTTTGATAATTATAGACACTGATGCTTTAATGAGATATTAAATAAAAAATCATTAAAGGCCAGGAAATTTATGAAAAGATGGAACAAAGAAAATAACGCGTTGCAATTACATCCATAACCCTACATGTAATTCTCTATTTCTTTATGAAATGAAAATGAATCTTGTTTCACCAATACACCAGTTACATGTATATGGATTTTCTAAAGAAGGTGCACAAAAAGCAGAGCAGAGCTTGAAATAGAGTTAGAAATAAGGGGAGAAAAGAAGAAAGGCAACAATTTTGATAATAGAATCAATTGTTATCAATGAAAACGCGACGTTATTACTTTGAATAAAGATTTTAATGAACTAGAAGATAAGGGATTACAATTATTTTTAAAAGAGTAATTATTTGCTTTATTATAAAATATATTCAAGATATCAACTTTTAACTTGATGATAAGATATTTACAATGATTTTAAAATATTTTAAAATTTAATTTTACCCTTATTCATACAGCGAATTCCATTATTAATTACTTCATCACTCTTATTTTATAACGAATATAACATATTAATTATTTAATAAACAGTAATTCGTCATATTAATACGAATATCGATGTATAAAACGTAAATTCTATGATAAATTTCCTGTTCATCCAGGATAAATCCCTCTTTTTAATCAAAAATCATAATAAGCATTGTCCTATACATCAATTTATTTTATATAAAAAATAATTTTATGCATTGATTTTTTCAATTTATTTTATAAAAAAAAGCAAACCTTATATATAATAAATTTGATAAACTCTAAATCGGTATTCTAAAAAATATTAGTATCGATGTAAAACATTCTATCTTAAAACAACATATGCCTATATACCGCTAGCTCCAAAAAGTTAAAACTATATCCATTTTATAAAATATTTTTTATAAAAGTTTGGCTTTCTATAAATTATTTTATTTAAATAGACTTAATATGATAAGAAAGTTATATGGAGATAAATCCATATTAATTATAGTTATTTATTGACAAATACAAATTAAAATACTAGTGAAAGAGATTACGAAGAAGGTGCAGCAGGAACTAATAAAAATAGAAAAAGTGACCCTTTAAAAGAGTATGAAGATAAAGAAGCATTGACCCCAGCAAAAATAAATACAGGAGAACCGACTGCTGTAAAAAGAGATTCAAATGATCAAAACATTACTGTATAGAGTAAAGCAGGTACTGATAATGAACAAGCAAATGAAGAGTACCGAAAACGTGGAATGACCAAGATTAATGGAGGGTCTAAATAAATAACTTCTGGGTATATCTCAAACATCACCTATAATTTTTTGCTATTGAAAAACATAAGAAGATAATCAAATAATAATTTCAATCCAAAAAGTAATATAAATTAATTTTTTATTACTTTTTAATGCCATATAATCCCATAGGTTCTGTCATCTGAGGAAATTTCACTCTTTTATTATCATATATAATTTGTAAGAAATATTATTATCGACTTTATAATTGATTATTATGTACGATTAATATAGGATGTCTAAAAGGTATTATTTCAATAATATTATGCAATCTTCTTACCCGGATTCAGTAGGAATTTGGGATCGAATATCTTTTTTACTTGTAAAAAAATAGAAAACATCTCGTTACCGTACATAGATGGAATATACTTTACCCTGGCTAGTCCATCTCCATGTTCTCCAGTTATTGTTCCACCTGTTCTTATTACTCTATCAAAAACTTGCTGGGCAAGACGTTCTATTAATTCCAATTCAGACTTGGAATCCATATCGATTAACGGTCTTGTATGCAAATTTCCATCTCCAACATGACCATAAAAAACGTAATCTAATTTGCTATCAATGTACGTTTGTAGGAGGTATTGCGTATAAGCACGCAATAAATTTGGTTTAACTACTGTATCTTCTATTAACCCAATCGGTTTTCTTGTTCCATACGTCAATTTCATAATACGATTTAATACACCTTTACGTGCTTCCCATATCCGCGTCATACTATTTTCATCATTTACACTTTCTATGATGGTACATTTGCCAGACAATTTTTCTTTACAGTGATTAAGGTTTCTCTCGACATCTCCAATCCTGTCTCCTGCAAATTCTACAAATAATAGACAACCATGATTATTGGCAAGTTGGTGGGGAGTATTCTTCTCTCCATGAGAGACAACTGTGTGATCTAGCATTTCAAGAGCAACGGGAGAAAATTGTAAAATAAGCGGAACTTCGGATATAGCTGATAGCAGATCCTCAAAGCCTAACAGCAACAAATGACGATATAGTGGAATATCCAAGATTTTTAACCTTGCGGAAGTAATTATTCCTAATGTGCCTTCGGAAGCAGCAAATATTTTTTGAGGTGAAAAACATTGATCGTTTATTACTGCATCAAGCCTATAACCGCATGAATTTTTGGTCACCTTTGGATATTTGCTTTGAATGATATCTGAGTAAGGTGATAGTAATCTTAACAAATTTGTTATCATGCAGTCATCAGATTTATTATTACCATTAATGAAACCAGTATTACCATCAGAATATACAACACTGATTTCTTGAAGAAAGTCGATTGTACTACCGTAACCTAGACAATGAGCACCACTTGAATTATTTGCAATCATCCCACCAATTGTGCAATAATTGCTACTTGCAGGGTCAGGAGGAAGGAACTTGCCTCTCTTTTTCAGCTCTTTATCTAAAATACCTTTAACAACACCTGGCTGGACTTCAACATAATCAGTTCCAATTTCTATAATATTGTTCATGTATTTGGTAAAATCAATAACAATATTATTTGAAAGAGACTGCCCAAGAAGGCCAGTTCCTGCTCCTCTTGCTGTTATAGGTACATTCTTAGAAAAACAGTATTTACAAATTTTCTCTATATCATACTTATCTAATGGGCATACTATCACTGATGGTTTTATAGCATAATGACTTGCATCTACAGAGTAAATTTCTCTACTCCAATTATCAGAGAGTATTTCACCTTTCGCTATACATCTCAACTCCTCAGCAATTGGTATCTGCATTGTTTTATTAACATGGTTTTAACCTTCAATTGACTATATATGTAGATGGAATATTCTAGAGGGCTCTGTTCACTTAAGAAAAGCCTATAGTTTGAAGGTGCTCCATTTCATTTGTGAATACCAGAAATAGAACACCTTCAGAGTATATTGGTTATGGGGTATATCTTTATTTTTCAGGTTTATCTTTAAGAAGAGCAGCACTGATAGACTATCAGATTGCTTTATCAAAAGAAATCATGTTTCTATCTGGAACTG
>JBDUES010000126.1:0-22273 GCA_040297625.1 Candidatus Nitrosocosmicus sp.
GGGATAAGGTTTAAATTGCATAAAACAACGACAGTTAAGCCTACAGGAATATTTAATTCATGATGTTGTCATAATGATGAGATATTTCATACCATAAATCTCCAAGGTTTTAATAAGTGAATGAAAAAAAGAAGAATAAACAGCACTTCTCATCAGAATATACCATGCTTTCAATTCTGGAATATCTTTGTATAAATTCTTTAAATGCACCTATTAGCAAATATCACATTTTAACCAAGATTCCTGGTATAAAACAGCAAAGGCAGGATAGAATTTCTGAGATTTTGGATATATTGGAAGGAAATGGTTTTATTGAATCAATTAAAACATCCGAATCCACATTTTATAAATCCACTGAACATGGAAATGATGCTTATTCAAAATGGGTTAAGAATTTTCTTAATTTTGTGAGATCTTCCTATCATTTTAAAGGGAATAAAGAAAAAAAATAGTGATATATGTGGTATGGCATTTAGGATTCAAGAAAAAATCTTTCATATGGATGAAAGTTTGTATTCTTCTTAATCTTCCAACCGTGATGCCGATTAATCATTTTTTTAATATACAAAAATATTATACATCCTATTGGTTTTTTTGATATTTTCTTTATTGCTTGGTGTTTTTATAATAATGATATATTAAAAAAAACACCATAGTTTTGTTTGATTTAGCAAGATATTCTCTCTAATTTCATTCATTAGGAAAAGATCTAAAAGAAAATACCATTATAGTCTCTATGAGCATATACTCTGCAGAATGTATGTTCTTCTATTGTTGTTTATAGCGTTTATAGAATAAATAAAATATACCTTTAATCATGAATCGTTTACCTTAAGTTCTAATTTCAAATTTGATAGAAACATATATTACTTAACAGTGCATTTCATGATATATCCAATGAAACAAAAAAACGATAGAAAAATGGTATATGTTAATAGTAAAGATGGTAATAAAAGAATTGGTATTCCTGATAAACAAAGGGCATTAATATTACAAGGAGGTGGAGCATTAGGCTCTTATGAAATAGGCGTACTTCAGTCAATTTATGAACATATTTTTAAGAATGGGGGTGAAGAGGAAGCAAATGGGATTGAAGGCGCAAGATCAATTAATCGAGAACATGATGGTACCCAATTTTTTGATATAATTGCAGGGGTATCTATAGGAGCAATTAATGCCGCATATTTAATAGATTATTTTTTAAATAATAATGGCAGCTGGAGTGACTCACCTGCAAAACTCAGAGAATTTTGGACTAATTTTAAAGCAAATACATTTGCAGATTCCAATCCTATGTTTCCTTTAATGTGGAACAGTATGCGGATGTTCAATAATAATACTGCTTCATTAGAATCTGCAAGAAGATACTGGTCATTTTATGAATTAGCTTGTATAACTCCACCTTTTGGAGGTATGTCTCCTAACTTGTGTACATCATTTTTTAAATTTGATTACAAATATTCAAGTCCAATTAACAATTGTTTATTGTATAATTTTCAACCTTTAATGCATTTAATTTCAAAAAACATTAAATTTCCAATAAAGACATATTTTGAAAGAAATCAGCCAAGACTTCTCTTGATTTCTGTCGATGTTAAAGATTGTTCAACGGCAGTTACATTTGATAGTTATCCTAGCTACGACACAATGTGTGATATATGTACAAAAGATCTAAAAGAAAATAAATTATTGGTTGAACATGTTAACCAGGAACATATTAATCCATTACTTGAAAATAAAGATGTAGATAAAGAAATAATTCAAAAAAGTTTTTCTATAGATAATAACGATATCAAAGAAGATATTAAAGCAACAAAAAATCATATATGGATTTCTGTTTATGGTGATGAGGAAAATGAACAAAGAAAGCATGTTGTATGCTATAATGGAATTGATGAAGATAAATTATTGGCTAGTTGTCTTTTCCCATATTCTAGTTATCATCCGAGTTTATATGATTTAGTATCAAAAGAAAAAAGAACTTTTTGGGATGGTGCATTTCTTAACAATACTCCATTGAGAGAGCTATTGCAAAAACATAAAGACTTTTGGTCTAGCTATTTTGAAGAAAATAAAATCAACTATGATAAAGAGGGATTACAAGAAGATCAAAGAGATGAAAAAAAAATAGAATCCAAAGAACAAAGTGACCATGTATCTATTCTTCCTAAAATCCCTGACTTGGAGGTATTTATTGTAGATCTGTATCCTCCGATTGAAGAGTTGGATGAGCAAATTCCAATTGACAAAGACAAGATAGAAGATCGTATGAATGATATAAAATTCCATGATAGATCTAAATATGACGAGAAGGTGGCACACATAATTACTGATTATATCAGTTTAACAAGAAAGTTGATAAAATTAGCAAAAGACACTGGAAAAGATTCTACAGAAAAGATAAATAATATACTTAATAAGCCAGGAGTTTCGGGTAAACGTAACATAACTGAAAAGAGAACATTAAGAAATCTATTAGATGATACTTTCAAGGTAAAAGTATATCGTATAGAACGTCAAGATGATTCAGATTCTATATTCGGAAAGGCAAGTGACTTTACTCCTACCACCATTGATAGTCTTTACAATAGCGGAAAAGAGGATGCAGATGGATGGTTTGTTAAGAACAGAGAATATTTAGAAACACCTTTTCAATAATACCCTAAATCTCTTAATTTTTTATCTATTATATAAAATGACTTTTGAATAAAAATAATTCTCATAAAAGATTAAAATTAAATGTAATTTTAATATTGTATTTTTTGGAGATTAATACTTGCAATGTCATAATTGTGTTATTATGTTTCTATTTAACAATTTTGATTGCGTGTAAATAGACCAAATAAAATAATTCAATGTAACAATCAGTAACAAGAAAAGTAATTTCATTTTCTATATAATCATATATCGTTATGAGAAGAAAAAGATTACAATCAAGGTCATTCTTAAAGAAAAATAGTGAGAGGGGACGCACCTTTGTTTGTCAATTGAAAAAGTATAGAATCCTTGCAGATATATTTAGAAATAACCTGGAAAGTACAATAGAATGTCCAACGGACATAGTTTAAGGATTAATAAACTATAGAATAGTCAATCAAACCTAGACAAATATGGATGGAATATCAATACTGAAAGGTGTTACTTATTTCTAATTATATGATATATCTATTTTGTGATATATACTGGTAATAGATTTCAAATAGATGAGAACATCATATTATTGATACATTGGTATGCAACAAATCATGATGATTTATTATTAATTTATTTTTTAACATTGTCAATTAGTTTTCACTAATCCTCTGTAATTATTTTATCTATTTTTTATATGTCGAATAATCCAGAATACACTCCTTTGTAATTCTATTGTGAACGGCATATAGAGCCCAGATCATAATAACAATTGAAAGTAAGCGTAATGGTAATTGATAATTGGTGAGAAAGTCAGTAGCAATTATACCAGCTCCACCAAATGTAGATATTATTAGATATCCAATTGATGAACAACTAGCACAAACACTGGATGCCATACCTAAAATGGACCCGGAAATCAATGATTTATCCAATCTCAATTTTGAATTTTTAATCACGTAAATATTCATTGAAATTACAATTCCTAAAAGAGCTGCACTGATGTTTGTAAATATGAATCCCGTAATAGCATCATCTGGAAGATAAAAATATAATATAGGTGAAAAAAACAAAAGTTGATCAAATACATTAAAGAAAATCCAAAATATGGTGAATATAACAGCAGATATTCCGATATAAAAAAAAGGATTTGAAAAATATACCATTTTAAATGCAAGTGGCATTGTTTTTTTCATATTTTTAATTGGATGTTGTTTTTTACTTTTCATATTATACATCATCATTTGCCATTTCTTAAGTTAAAAAATATGAATTAGTGAGTATTGTTTCCATTTTTCAGGTTATCTATAACTGTTTTAAAGATAGGAAATGGCTTTGGACCTTCAATTTTTTGAATATTTGAACCATCGCTATTCATAATTATAAACGAGGGTGTTTCTGTAAATCCCAATGAATGTGCCATAGCAATATCTTTATTTACAAATACCTCATATTTTTTGCTATCAAAACAAGAAATAAACTTGGTCATATTAAATCCGGCTAATTGCAAAGCAAATTTCTTTAAATTTTCAGAATTTGCCCATCCTGAATCTATAGGACCTTGGTTCCTATACAAAATTTTGTGAAAATCCCAGAATTTGCCTTGATCGTTAGTGCATTGAGCTGCTAATGCTGCTGGTTTAGAATCAAATCCCCTGTTCGGTAGATGCTTAAATATGTAAATTGCTTTGCCTGTTTGAATTAAAGTTGAGTTGACCTGCGACTCGGTATTGTCTACATATCGCTTACATAAATAACACTGAAAATCACTAAAATCGATGATTGCTAGGGGTGCAAATGTATTACCATAATATGGAGAACCCTGGTTAATTAAATTAGGTATTGTTAAAGTAGTTTCAGACGAATTATTTATGTTATTTTTAGTTTGAGCAAAAACTAAAAAATTTTCGTTTTGAGTATAAATCAATGAAACAAAAATCAGTATTATAATTAAAGGTAAAAAGGCAGAAACAACAATAACACCATAGAAAGATAACTGTTTATTTAATTTTGTATTTTGCCTAGAATGTGTAGTAATGTGTTTATCAAAAAACTCCCGTAACATGTTGGTCTTCTAATTATGATAGAAAATACTTGTATTTAGTTTTTAAAATAATTTAATCTTATTGGATACCATGTTTTTTATAATGGAACACTATTTACTCCTTTAAATCCTTAGTTGAACTTGTACTTTAATCCGGTTAGAAATCTATACCTTTTTGTATTTTATTAATCGAATATTTTAAAAAAAAGGATCGAATAGAGCTTAAACTATGCCTAGAATTGACGGATTTCGATAAATTTTTTTTATAGGTGTTTTTAATTAATATTGGATTATTTATTCATTTTTTTTGGTTAGTAGTAAACCTCTTGCAAAAATTTGTAATTTGACAAATGCCTTTAAACCTATGTATGCTGAAAACTGACAGATTTTTAATCTCTTTTATGATATATCTAATATTGAGAATAATAATTTATACCGGCAAGGGCGGTACAGGCAAGACTGTAAATTCTTGTTCTACTGCTGTAAAACTTGCAGACAATAACTGCAAGACTTTGATATTGTCTTCAGATCCTGCACATACCCTAAGTGATGCATTTATGGCAGATTACATTGGAAATGAACCCATAAAAGTTGTTGATAATTTGTATGCACTACAGGTGGATCCAGTTATAGAAATAAACAAGCATTTTAGTTCTATCTTAACCTATCTTGCTTCTGTTTTTTTCTCAAAAGGTATTGATGAACCGCTCTCCTATGAAATTGCTATGCTTCCAGGGATGACACAATTATTTTCATTATTAAAAATTGAAGAATGTATGCATTTTGGTGATTACGATACCATAGTATTGGATATGCCTGCATCAGGCGAGGCACTAAGGTATCTATACTTTCCCAAGTTAGCTGGAAGTATCGGAAGGAAATTAACAGAATTTACTGGAGTATTCAGTGGATTTGCAAAAATGTTTCAGCCATTTTCAGGCTTCTCCAATTCTTCCCCTAATTCTGGTGTTTTAAAGGATGAACTTGATTTAATATCTAAACTTGAATCACTATCAAAATTAATAATTGATCCTGCTATTACCAGTTTGAGATTAATCGCCAACCCCGATACCTTTAGTATCGAAAATGCAAAAAGATCTTTGATGTCTGCCAATTTATATGGTATTAATGTTGATCTTGTGATTATTAATAAAATAATGCCAATGGGTAGTCCAGATAGATATTTTGCAAATTGGGCCGAATTTCAGAATAATAAAGTAGAAGAGGCAAAGTCAAATTTTTATCCTTTACCAATCAAAGTGGCGAGATTGTATGACAGAGAACTACGGGGAATAGATATGCTAAGAGAAAATGCTAAATCAATATTTGAAGGTGATGATCCTTCAAATATATTTTATTCTGGAACTGTATTTGAATTTATAAAAGAAGATTCTTCATTAAGGATGAAGCTAAAGGTTCCTTTTACTGATAAGGATGATTTTCAAATTGACCGATATGGAGAACAACTTACAATAAAGGTAAGAGGTCCTACAGGCTACATTATTAGTGTTATACCGTTACCGGTGGTGACTATTGGAATGAAACTTGCGAAGTCTAAATTAGTTAAAGATGAACTCCATGTATTTTTTGAGAAAGGATACTAATGGGGTTATCTTAGCTATTGCTGATACCTTAATTTCAAACATACATCTTAAAAGATGTGTATATTACACTTCATTTGAAATATCTTAAAGAAGAAAAAGAGAAAAGATTCAGGAAGCTAATTTTCTATATACGTACATCCACAAAATCCATACCACTATATAGGTTATGAGAAAAAGTGTCAAAGCATCTATAGGCAGAGAAAAAATCAGAATCATTTTTTATAATTTGGATGTATGGAAAAAATTCTTGCAATTTTAAATCTGAATATTATAATTTAATGGTTTATATCTTACAAACTGTGCCTAATTCGATGATATTGAAAAGTGAAATCATTTTTGAACAATTACAATCTGATTTTTGACATCTTTTTAAATAGATAATTGGGCTCCTCAACTGCCATGCCCCGATATCTCAACAACAACAACAACAACAACAACAGCTTTATTCATGTATACCAGTTCTTGTTCTCCAATGTATTTCATTTTGGAAAAATACCTGATTTATTTTTTTAAATTTGTAGAAAGATACTTGTAATCTTCAACTACTTTTGAAAATACCTGCTTTATTTTTTAATGAAAATTTCTTGTATATCTTTAATGTTATTGAACAAATTATTATCTGCTGCTGTTTTTTTTCAGATGGTAACTACATGATAAAAAAGAGAATGGACTTTACCGATGCATTTGTACTTTAATAACCAAAATATTATATGTTGATTAAATGCCAATTTAAAAAATACAGTTTTTCAATTTGTTACAATCTCAATATTGAATTGATCTTTGATAAAAGATCCTGAGGTTCAATTGGTTTTCTAATAATATCACTGCATTTTATATCTGGGAATATGCTTAATAGTTCTTCCACAACATCCAGAGCTGATAAAAAAAGTACTTTGATATCTGGGTTCATGACTTTAATTTTAGAATAAAGTTGAATACCATTCAATCTTGGCATACGTATATCCATTACTATTAGATCATAATGATAGGGATCCATTTGTGAAAAATGGTTCAGTGCTTTGTAAGGCTCTGAAAATGAGATTATATTATAGCCTTCACCTTCAATAATAGTTGTAAAGGTAAAAAGAATATCCATGTCGTCGTCTATCGATAGGATATTAAAAGATGAATTGGATTTATTTTGTTTATTTTGATTTTGTTCCTTGTATTTTAGTCCTTTTTTATAGTCTATTTCTATCTGTTGTCTTGGATTATCAATACGATGTACAGAATATACTAGACATGGATATTTGCTATATTCATCAATGCTTTCACTCTTAATTACTTTATTAAAGCAATAGTCTTTATTATCTGAACTGTTATTTATCGCATCATGGAGATCTTTTGAAATAACCATTTCGTTTGATAAAGCCAGATGATTTATTTTTGAGCAGATATTAACAGTAGGTCCGAATAAATCAACACTATTTGAATTTGATGATGTGGCCAGTTCTACTTTTCCATAAGTTCCACTTATTCTATAGTTTATGGGTGGTAAATCGTTTCTACTTAAATTTGAATTTAGAGTGGAATTAGCTTCAATCATTGCTAAACCGCAATCAAGAACATCCTGAAAAGCAGATTCATTTGTGCTAGCATCTACAGTTTTAGGAAAATAATAAATTAGACAATCCCCAGCATTTTTAATTACTTTTCCATTATGGTGTTTGATTATTGAAGCCATTGTATTTAGAAACATGGAATAATATCCTCTGATTTTATTTGATCCCACTATCTCTCTTGCAGTATTAGTGGAATCAACTATATCGATAATACATACACAGTATCTGTGTGTATAATTGATGAATGTTATCTGTTCATTATTTGAATTGTAATCGGAATCGGAATTATTTAAATCAGAACTGTTAATATTATCTCTTTCTCTGATTTCGGTATTGATATAAAATGATAGATCATTATTGATTAAATTCATTTATCCTCTCCATCCAATTTGTCATAAATAGGTTCTATTTTGTTTTTATTGCAGATCAAATAAATTCCATCATCATTGTCTTTTTCGTTATTTATACTCGCAAATTCTTTATCCTTATTTAGCATAATTTTATAGAAATAAATGATGGAATTGTGAGACATTGACAACAATACACAATTGTAATATATAACCTTTTGGATTTACTTTATTAATGTTTTAAGATTATTTAATAATATTGTAAATTTTAAGATTGGTAAGTAAGTTTAAAAGTTTAAAAGTTTTTAAAAAATATATTTTGAATAACTCCTTAAAAGATTTCTGTGTCGATTTTTTTTCACATATTCTTTTAATTTTACCAATCAATATAAATTAAAGATAGATAATTTGGATTGGTAATAGTAGTAGGCTTGTTCTAATAAATTTAAAAAAAAGGAACTGGATATGGAATATCTATCTTCAATACGCTAAATTTATACAATGTAAATAATTATTTCACAAAAGGAAAACTAATTGAAATCTTTTTAAATTAAAATTTATTTATTTATTTATCTATGTTAGTATGTATATGTAGTTAAAACTAATTTTTTTAAAAGGATTCATTTAACTAGATTTTTATTATTATTATTATTATTATTATAATATTTGTATTTCTTTTATTGCTCTTCGGTTCTCTATATAACATCTAATTGAATAAATAAAAAAATATATATTAGATTTCTATGAAATAGCTTTTCTTATTTCTTCATAATTTGGTTCCAAAAGTGGATTATCCGATACCCATTTGTATTTTATTTTTTTATCATTATCTACTATGAATATGGCTCTTTTGGCTGCCTTGTAATCTTTTAATTTACCTAAATTTGGCATTACAACATCATATTTTTCAATAGTTTCTCTGTTGTAATCACTTAATATTGGGAAATTAAGATGGTGGTGTTCTGCGAAAACTTTATTTGCAAAAGGGCTGTCTACAGAAATTCCTAAAATTTCAATATTCATTTCTTTTAAACTATTTAGATTATCTCTAAAGTTACACATCTCTGTAGTACAAACTGGAGAACCAGCGGCTGGAAAAAATGCCAAAATTGTCTGATTATCTTTGGTATTTGACAATTTATGAAATTCTTGATTAGTATCTAATAATTCAAAATCTGGAGCAGTATCTCCTATTTTTATCTTGCTATAGTTATCATTGTTATCATTTTTTAAAGATGAAGACATCAATATAATGTTAATACCTATACAAAAAAGTCTTTCTATTGTCTTAAAACTGCATTAATTTATTATCTAATCAAAAAATATTATAATGTATTAAAAATTAAAAAAGTAATTAATTTATCATAATGGAATTAACTATTGTTCTTAAATTGGTATTTTAGTTTTAATTTTAATTTAAGTGTATTTACAATCATTTATTCATATCTATATATTATATTGTTTTTTTTTTTGTTGATATCGCCAGTTGCTAATATCGAAGATAAAATCATATTTTTTGAATTAATTGTATACCTTTTGCTTTTATATACTTTAATTGTGGATTTCCTTTTAATGTTAAATCTTGAGAACGCTTTTGTCATTTGAACAAAGTTACTATCATACAGTAATTAGTTATATCAAATAATAATTTTATTTATAATATAAAATCAATTGATACTGTATAAAAAGTTAGATTTAATACTAACTTATCTTTATAATATCCATTTCTAGTAACAATATTGGAATATATTATACATTATTGTGTTGATATGTAGAGATGCGATATAAATAATATCGAACCGAAATAAATTAATCGTGTATAATTATCCAATCAAAAAATTAATATCTATATCTATATCATTAGCAGCAGAGCCTTTAATCTTTATTATCTTTTTCTATCAAAATCAAATTCACTGACCTTTCTTAATTCTGTGACTATTTCCTTTAATTTTGTTATTGTTGTTTCAATCTCCTCTATGGTATTTTGGTAACCCATCGAAAATCTTATAGAACCTGTTACCTCTTCATGAGATAAACCAATCGCTTTTAAAACATGAGAGGCTTTTTGTTTTTTATTAGATGAGCATGCCGAACCTGTGGAGGCTGCTATTTCTTTTTCATCTAATTTTATTAACAAGTCCTCACCATTTACACCCAAAAATGAAAAATTAATATTATTTGGTATTCTTTCTTTTTTTGATCCATTTAATTTGCAGAATGGTATTTCTTTTATTATTTTGTTAATTGTATAATTTTGAAATTCTTTTATTTTATTTTGATTTGCCTCCAGTTTTTCTATTGATAAATCACACGCTTTTCCAAAACCAACTATTGCTTGAACATTTTCTGTGCCTGATCTTAATTTTTTTTCCTGACCTCCACCAAATAAAATAGGTTTTAAATTCACTCCATGTTTTATGTACAAAGCTCCTGCTCCTTTAGGTCCGTTGATCTTGTGCGATGAAATTGACAATAAATCTATATTCAAATCCTTGACATTTATTGGAATTTTGCCTATTGCTTGAACTGCATCTGTATGAAAAATTATATTTTTATTTTTATTTTTTGCAATCTCTGCTAGTTTTTTAACGGGCTGAATTGTTCCTATTTCGTTATTAACTAGCATGATACTTATAAAACATGTTTTTGATGATATCAATTCATTAAATTTTTCTTCATCGATAATACCATCACTCTTTACAGGTACAAAATTTACCTTGAATTTCATCTCTTTTTCAATATTACTTACTGTTTCTAATATGGAGTCGTGCTCTATTTCTGATACTAATATTTGGTCACATGATGGATTTGTTTTATTTATTAATTTCGCAGAGCCAACAAGTGCTAGATTGTTAGACTCTGTTCCTCCAGATGTGAAATAAATTTCATGGATATTAGCTCCTATCAATTTGGCAATTCTAAAACGCGAATTTAAAATACCTTGCCTTGAATATCTTCCCAATCTGTGAAGTGATGATGGGTTACCATAATTATCAAGCATAAAAGGTAACATTTCATCAATTACTTTTTTGTCTATTGGAGTTGATGCTGCATTATCTAAATAAATAAACTTGTTTTTATTTATTGTCATTATAATAATTCTTGGTCATTTTTTAACCTGATTGTCTATTTTATCCGATACACTCAACCCACTTTTTTTATAACCTTCTATATCTATGGTGATATATTTAAAGCCATATCCTTTAAACGGTAACTCTAGTTGACTTAATTTACCCATGTCAAATAATTTTACTATTTCTTCTTTTTCTATTTCTATTCTGGCTAAATCTCCATGATCTCTAACCCTTACTTGTTTAACATTGAAAATGTTTTTAATTATTAATTCACAGTTTTCTATTCTTTTTAACTTTTGAGGTGTTATTTCTATATTTTTTGAAATCCTTGATGCAAGACAAGCATTGGACGGCTTATCATAATTTGAAAGTTGGTTAACCTCTGCTATCTTTCGTATATCTTTTTTATTAAGCCCTGTTTCTAATAATGGACTTTTAATTCCTTTTGTATGCAATGCTACCATTCCGGGTCTGTAATCATTTAAATCATCTGTATTGCTTCCATCAACTATTAATTTAAAATCCTCTTCGTTGGCTACTTTAATTAAATTATCTGCAAGCTCATTTCTACAATGAAAACATCGGGAACTATCATTTTTTATAAAATCAGAATTTTCCAATTCATTGTATTCTATTATTTTATGATTGATGTCTAGTTCGTTGGCTACTTTTACTGCAGTATTTAATTCTTCAGCAGATAGTGTTTGATAGTTTGCAGTAATTGCTAAAACATTTTCACTACCTAAAGCTTTTTTTGCAACAAGTGCAACAACTGCGCTATCTACCCCACCGGATAATGCAATCAAAACCCTATCATTTTTGACTTTAAATTTGCCTTGAAACCATTCAATTAATATTTTATATTTTTCATTATCATTATTTTTATCATCGATCTTGTTCTGTTCTTCTACTGTAGTCGTTCTTAATATTTTTGATTTCAAAATATGTTATATATCATATAGATTTCTTTGAGATATTAAATTATTGATATGCTCCATTGTTTTTTTCAGTGGATAATTTAATTTATCTGCAATTTTCTTTATATCTTCAAATTCTGGTTTTATGTTTATTATTTCACCATTGGAGTTTTTTGATATTTTTACATTAATAACAAAGTTTTCTTTTTCTATATCTATTGGAATTAGAAGGTTAAATCTCCCCAAAATATATCTCTCGGTCTTTGATTTTCTTATACCTAGGGTTCCCGTTTCTTGAAATATGATCTTGGCAACTTTTTTTTCAATCTCATCAGAACATATTACCTTGAGTATATAAACAGGTCTATTTTTTTTTGTTATTCCATTAATTACTGTTACATCTTTTACTGAAATATTCTCTGTTGTTGATATTTTGTCTATTAAATTTCCCATTATCTCTCCGTTTATGTCATCAATATTTGTTTCAAGAACAGTTACGGAATCTGTTTGAATGTTGTTAAAGAAATCTGGTTTGCCTATTGAAATTCTCAGAATGTTTGGAATTCCATTAAATTCCTTAGTTCCAGTTCCATAACCTATTTTCTCTGGAATAAATTCTGGATAATTAGTTATTTTCTCTGGATTTAAATTTACAAGCATTGATGCTCCTGTAGGTGTAGTTAACTCCGTATCGATTGGACCTCCTCTTATGGGAATTTTAGAAATTTTAAAAATTTCTAAAATAGCATTTGTTGGATTTGCAATTATACCGTGGGAGAATTTTGTTAATCCACCACCAACGGCAACTTTTGTGGTATAAAATGTGGAATTATTAAATAAGTCAAGATCATCAAGTGCTGTAGCACATCCAATAAGGTCTGCTCCTGTATCAATACTTGATGATTCATGAAGGTGCAAATTTTTTATTTCTTTATTATGAATTGTAGACTCTACATTGATAATTGTTTTTATAGATTCAATAGCAAATTTTTTTGCTTTTTCTGATAAATCGATATTATGACAGCAATTTGCAATTATTCTATACATATCTGTCGCATTTTTTTCTTTTAACTTTTCATCAAAATCAAAAATGAACCTTGTCGCCTTTATACCGTTTGATTCAGTTTTGATAAAATCAATCTTGTTGATTTTTGTATCCGGAAAATAATATTGTATTTTATCGATATTTTTTGCAATTTTATCTTTATTTGCTCCACTATCGACTAAACTTGAAAGTAACATGTCCCCTGAAATTCCTGTTACTTGAGGGTCAATGATTATTATTTTGCTCATTTAAAATACCTGGTAATAATCTTATCTTTCTCTAATGAGTTTATTTAGGTATTTATTTATTTTCTTATTTTTTGATTTATTTGTGTGGTAATTTTCATTTTACAAGTTTTAATTTAAAACTATAAATAAAAAATTAATGTCAACTTTATTATGACTATATCTATTATTGGTTCAGGAAAAGTTGGTGCATCTATTGCATTAAATTGTGGTCTTCGAGAATTGGACCCTAAAATAAATCTGCTAGATATTGTTGAGGGTTTGCCACAAGGTGAAGCAATGGATATCAACCATCAACTTTCAGAAAAAGGATTAGACAGTTATATTATGGGATCTAATGATTATGGAAAACTTGAGAATTCAAACATTGTTGTATTGGTTGCAGGGGTTGGAAGAAAACCTGGCATGACAAGGATGGATTTACTTAAAACCAATGCCTCGATAGTAAAGGATGTATCATTAAAAATTTCTGAAAATGTCAATGTCAATGATTGTATTTTAATTGTTGTAACCAATCCCCTTGATCCAATGACATATTCTGCATTAAAAACTACTGGATTTCCATCAAATAAAGTGATGGGAATGGGTGGCATGCTAGACCTATCCAGGTTTACTAGTTTTATTCATGACTCTACAAAAATCTCTAGGTCTTCGATATCTGCGATGGTTATAGGTGAACATGGCGAAAATATGTTACCTTTAATACGATTTTCATCAATCTCTGGAATTCCTCTTCAGGAGTTTGTGGATAAAAAACAGGCTGAGGAAATTTATGAAAAAACTAAACAAGTAGCTGGCGAGGTAATTAAATATAAGGGTGCAACCGTGTATGCTCCAGGAAATGCTGTTGCTACCATGGTTGAATCCATAGTCAAAGATAAAAAAAATTTGATTCCGCTTTCTGCATATCTTGACGGACAGTATGGAGTAAAAGATGTGTGCATTGGGGTACCATCTGTAGTAGGAAAAAACGGAATTGAAAAAATCATAGAGTTACCGCTTGATGAATTTGAAAAAAACGAATTTATGAACGGTGCAAATAGTATAAAAGACGCCATCTCTAATCTTGCAATTTAATTTTATAATGTTAAAATGGATTTAAAAGATATTTTATTAGATTATTATAATGACAAAAAAAGTTTAGATGATGTAATTAAAACTCTGTCTCTTTTCTCTATAGAATACATTGAAAATAATATTGCGCAAATAGATGTGAATAGGGATTTAAGGAAATCAGCTCCTGAAGTGGTTTTAGCAATTAATAAAAAAACCATTGAGATAATTTCTATCTCTGATAAAATCTTGGAAAAAAAGGGTTATGTTATAATTAGTAAAATAAAACCTCTTGTAATAAAAAAATTGATAATTTATTTTAAAAAAAAGGGATTTATTGTTGAAAAAGGATATAAAAGTACTACAATTTTAATATATGATAAAATAGAATCTTTACCGGTCAATAAAGGTGGAAAAATTGGAATTATTTGTGGAGGTACCTCTGATATTGGGATTGCTGAGGAGGCAAGAATAGCTTCTCTTTCGATGGGCTGTTCAACATTCCTTGGGTATGATATTGGTATAGCTGGTATTCATCGTTTACTTTTATCACTCAAAGAAATGATATCTAATAATGTGGATGTTTTGGTAGTAGTAGCAGGAATGGAAGGAGCTCTATCTTCAGTGGTTACTTCGTTAGTTAATATTCCTGTAATTGGAGTTCCCGTTTCCATTGGTTATGGATTTGGAGCAAATGGGGTAGGTTCATTATCTTCAATGCTTCAAAGCTGTTCTTTTGGTCTTGCGGTAGTAAATATTGATAATGGTATAGGTGCTGGTATATTTGCAAGTTTAATAGCTAACAAAGGACGAAAATAATAATAATAATAACTTTAAATTATTTAAATTAAAAAAATAATAAAAATTTATATTATTTAGATAAAACGTTTATAAGAGATTCAAAAGGTTTTTGTTGATTGTTAGATAAAAGAGAGAGATGGTGAATTGAATGTCCTATATTAGAACACTTAAAAGAATTAGAAATAATAAAACAAATTATAGAAAAAGAAAAGCAGTATTAATTGGTAGACGTAATTTTATTACCATAAAGACAAGTAATGAACATATTCATTGTCAATTGATAAAAGCAGGTTTAAGAGGCGATACTGTACTTTCGTTTTCAAATAGTAAAGAACTTGCTAAATATGGATGGAAGGGTTCTTCAAATAATTTATCAGCTAGTTTTCTGGTAGGTTTGGTAATGGGTAAGAAAATGCTTAGTAAAAATAATAACTCCGCCATTTTATATACCGGAAAAACAACATTTACTAGCAAAGTTGCTGCCTGCCTGAAAGGAGTTACTTCAGCTGGAGTTGAAATACCTTTATCTGAGGATTCATTGCCTGATGATAATAGGATAAATGCTTCTCATGTTGCCAAGTACGCTGCAGTATTAAAAAAGGATAAAAGTCTTTATGAAAAAAGATTTTCAAAGTTAATAAATAATAATTTAGATCCTGAAGATTATCCAAAGCATTTTGAAGAAATAAAGAATAAAATACTTTCTAGTGGTTTTGATTAAGCGAGGTTGAAAGTAGTGTTTTATAATTTAATTAACGAAAGAGTAATAAATAAAAATAAATCTATTTTTAATAAGGTAAGATGTGTGTTTAAAATAAAAAGTGTAAAACTTATCGAATCTTGTTCAAATTTCAATATAGGTGAAAAAAATGAGTAGAATGGCCAGGCGGGAAGAATCTGAGGTTGAATGGAAACCACGAACTACCTTGGGAATGATGGTATCTAGTGGAAAGATAAAATCTATGGAAGAAATTTTTGAAAATGGTTTGAGAATACAAGAAGCGGAAATTGTGAAGCATTTGTTGCCGGATGTCAAGACCCAAGTAGTTAGTGTAGATATAGTACAAAAACAGACCGATGCTGGGGAATTAACCCGATTTAATGCATTGGTTGCACTAGGTAACGAATCGGGATGGTTTGGATTAGGAAAAGGAAAGGCACATCAAATGAGAAACGCGATAGATAAGGCCACTAATGCCACTTATTTAAATGTAATTCCAGTAAAACTTGGCTGTGGGAGCTGGGAATGTAGATGTAATCAACCACATTCTGTACCATTTAGAGTAATGGGAAGAGGTGGAAGTGTTACTCTTGAAATAATACCTGGGCCTAGAGGCCTCGGTATTGTGGCAGGCGAGCATATTAAAAATCTATTAAAATTAGCTGGATTAAAGGACGCATGGACCAGATCGTATGGATCAACTAGTACTATGTCATCTACTGCCAAAGCTATTTTTAGTGCATTGAGAAATACATTTCAAACAGGATAGGTGTGTTGAAATGGTGTATTTGGTAGTACGAATGAAAGGGACTGTAAATGTTCAACAATGGGCAAATTTGACCCTCGAAAATCTACATTTAAATAAGAAATTCCGAGCTACAATAATTCCAGAGAATGAACAAACTTTAGGCATGCTTAGGAAAATTAAAGAATTAGTTTCTTGGACCAGTGTAGATGATGCCTTTATAAAAGAATTTGTAGAAAAAAAAGGACGAATATCTGCATCCAAATTGGTGACGGCCGCATCTGCAACAACTCCGCTAGACAAAAAAGACAATAACAATGTTGAAAATAAAGTATCACAAAATACTGATTTAAGCAAGGTTGTATCCACTATTTCTCAAAATCAAACATATCTATCAAAAATTTCTGGGATTAAACCGTGGTTTGCATTAAATCCTCCAAAAGGTGGATTTAGAAAAAAATCAAAGCGTTCATACTCTCAAAATGGAATTCTTGGTGAAAATAAAGAATTAATATCTTTAGTAAAAAGGATGATGTAGGGAAATAAAATGAATAATATTTTTAATTTGTTGGCATTGAAAACTTTAATATTTAATCCCATTCCTTTGATAAAATAAATGGATAGAATGGGGGATAATGTGTTATGGCTACTCGTTTAAGAAAAAGTAGAAGACAACGTGGGACTCGTTTTTGTGGTTGGGGTCAGATAGGTCAACATCGAGCTTCTGGTAGTCGCGGTGGAGTTGGTGGTGCTGGAAAACACAAACATTTCTTTATACGAACTGTTATAGAGGAACCTGATCATTTTGGACATGAGCAATTTCATGCTCTACGTAAAAGTGATGTATCTAAATGGGTTAATTTAAGAGATTTGAATCAGTTAATGATACATTCTAAATCTACCGAAAATGGAAAAACAATTTTAGATTTAACTGAACTGGGTTATGGAAAACTTTTAGGGGCTGGACAAGTCGACGCAGTTTTCACAATTAAAGTTGAAAAGGTTTCGAAATCTGCAAAAGATAAAATTACTCAAGCCGGAGGAGAGGTGTTAATCTCAAATGAGCTCACTGCTTAGTGGTGGTATTTTTAGAACAGTTGTAAAGAAAGTTTCACCTGTTATTCCTCAGATTGAAAAACCAAAAAAGAAAATTACACTGAAAAATAAACTGCTTTGGACTGGAATTGCTTTATTGATATATTTTTCAATGGGGCAGGTTCCATTATTTGGTACTCATGTTAATCCTGGCGCAGCCGATCCATTAGCTTTTGCCCGGGTAATTTTTGCAGCACAGCAAAGAACCCTGTTAGAACTTGGTATTGGACCTATAGTTACTGCAGGATTGTTAATGCAGTTATTAAAAGGATCAGATATATTAAAATTAAATTTTAAAGATCCGGATGATCGTTCGCTTTTTACTTCTGCAACGAAAATTGTTACAATAATTGTTATTATTGCAGAAGGTTCTCTATACGGGGTTAGTGTTTATGGAAGTCAAACGCCAACCCATTATCATTTGATGGTACTTGTTGCACAATTGATTGGAGCGAGTGTTATTGTTATGTATTTGGATGAACTTGTTCAGAAGGGTTGGGGGCTTGGATCTGGAATAAGTATATTTATCGCAGCTGGTGTTGCTCAGCAAATTCTTTGGGCCATTTTCAACCCTATACCGATTCCTAATTACCAGGAATTTTCTGGACTTGTTCCATTTTTGATTACAAGTGGAGCACAAGGGCATATTGCAGATGCTTTATTACGTTCGGCACCACCAGAGCCTCTTCCCAATTTACCTAGCATTTTGGGATTGGGTATTACAGGAGGAATTTTGGCACTGCTAGTATATACACAGGGTATACATATTGATATTCCGATTGTGTCGACGCGGTATAGGGGATTTACCGCAACATACCCAATAAAACTTCTGTATACATCCAATATCCCTGTAATCCTATCTTCTGCGTTATTGGCAAATGCGATGTTTGTAGGGCACATGTTATGGGCAAATTACAATCCTAATAATGATAATCCCATATTCAACTATATAGCCCAGTATACTCCACAGTCGCAAAACCCTGTTGGTGGTATCTTTTATTATATAACTGCCCCCGGGTCATTGGACAGAACAGCAGCTGATCCTGTTCATGCGATCGTTTATGTACTGTTTCTTACAACTATTGTTACCATTTTTGGCCGGCTTTGGGTCGAACTTGGGGGTTTATCTGCAAAAGCTGCTTCAAAGAATTTATTGGATGCAGATGTTCAAGTACCTGGATTTCGGCGTAATGAAAGATCTGTTGAGTTGTTACTAGATCGATATATTCCCTCTGTTACTATAATTGGTGGAATAATTATTGGTCTACTAGCTTCGGTTTCAAATGTCTTTAACGTTTTCGGTTCTGGTATAGGAATGTTATTGATGGTTGATATACTTGTAAACTATTATAACCTGCTGGTCAGAGAACAGGTGGATGTCCATATGCCAAAGCTTGCAACATTGTTAGGCAGAGATTAGATTAGCATCAGTAGCATGTCTGTCTAATCTTTTTTTATTTTTTTTTATTTTTTTATTTATTAATTTACAATTTTCGATTTTAATATTAATCAATTCCTAATTATAAAGATAAAAATAAAGGTCTTCTTTTTTATTAAAGATCGTATGACTAAAAGGGTTATAATAGTTGGAATTCCGGGGGTTGGAAAATCTACTGTTATAACAAATATTTTGAATATTCTTTCTAAACAGGGAATCGACATCAAAATAGCCGAGTTTGGGACAATAATGTTTGAGCAAGCAAAAATTTTATCGATATCAAATAGAGATGAGCTTCGAAAATTATCCCTCGAACAACAAAGATCATTACAAGAAATGGCTTCTAATTATATTTTTTCACTGAAAAATGAAATAGTTATTATCGATACTCACCTTTTTATAAATACTGCTGAAGGGTATTATCCTGGAATACCAAATAAATTACTAAATATTTTAAATCCATCTCATTTAATTCTATTAACTGCAAATTCTAATGAAGTTTATGAAAGACGTAAAACGGATATTGCACGGCAAAGAGATATGATTTCAGCAGATGATATATGTAATGAATTACATATATCTAAAATAATGATTGCATCAAGTTCTATTTTCTCTGGATGTCCTTTTTCAATTATCCAGAATAATAATGGTCAGCTTGAAGAAGCAACCAGTAAAATTTGCAAAACAATTATTCATCCAGAATAAATTAATTTTTTATCTTTCGCTTCTTTCAATATTTAATGAATTAAAATGATTGGAGTGTTTAAGAATGTCATACAACAATATACACCAAATGGTTTTAATTGTCTAATAATGAAAAGTATGAAGACTGACCGAGTGTATACCAATTAGTATAAATACGCTAACCATAAATTTCTAAAATATAAAGAAAAAAGATTTAATATAGTTAGAACATATAAGCTAAATGGTATATCATGAAAAGGAGATCAGGATATATTTGATAAATAAAATCTTTTATACTATTATATTAGTTATCATTTGCATACTTTAAAAAAGTTAGTCTTATTGATAACTTTATATATATAAGCGTTGAAAAAGAGAAAAATCTAGTTTTAGTGTTAAAGATGGGGTCAAATGAAATAAATGATATTAAAAAAAAAATAAACGGTAAAAACCAAAATAAAAATAATATAAGAAATTTGAGTGTTGTTATTTCTGGATGGCCAGCAGTAGGTAAAACTACTATAGCAGAAAATATATCTAAGAATTTCAATCTAAAACTATGGAATGGTGGTGATATTCTAAAAATGATGGCATTTGAACGCGGATATTCCTCTTCTTTAAATCATGATTGGTGGGATACGGAGGAAGCACAAAATTTTATGAATACCCGAAATAGCGATCCTAATTTTGATAAAGAAGTCGATAAAAAATTGATTAGCCTAGTTAATAATGGAAATGTTGTTATCACTAGTTATACTCTTCCTTGGATTTCGGATGCAACAATTAACTTTTGGTTACAGGGTTCTGTAGATAATAGGGCAAAAAGAATGGCTATGAGGGACAATGTAAACATAATTGATGCGAAAAAAATTGTTTTAAGGAGAGATAATGAAAATAGACTAATTTATAAAAAGATTTATAATTTTGATTTTGGTGAAAAACTAGATGTTTTTGACTTTGCTTTGAATACCGATTTATTATCTTTGGATTGTCTAGTTGATTTATCTAAAAAAATTGTTGAAAATGTTTTGAGTTCTTGATTTATTTATAACATATTAATTTAGAAAACATATGGATCAAAGCCTTCCTCAATTACATGATTTGATAAAAATAAATGATAGTACAACAGATGAAAGTTATGGTTACTATCCATTTATACGTCCAATTAAAAATTTACTTAATTATGGATTAATTTTATTGGATAAACCTCCTGGCCATACAAGTCATGAGATAGTTTCGTATGTTAAAAAAATATTGGGATTGGAAAAAGCTGGACATAGCGGTACCCTAGATCCCGGTACTACTGGATTATTGCCGATAGGTTTGGAAGAAGGTACAAAACTAGTTCCAGTTTTATTATTGGGACCAAAGGAATATGTAGCATTAGCTAGAATTCATAATCAAATTCCTGATGTAACACTGACAAAAATAATAAAAGAATTTACGGGACAAATTTTTCAAAAGCCTCCACAAAGATCTTCTGTAAAACGTCAAACCCGAATTAGAACTATTTATGAAATGGATTTGTTGGATCAATTTGATAGACTTGTACTGTTACGAGTTTTATGTGAATCTGGAACATATATTCGAAAATTAATCTATGATATGGGCGAAGTTCTTGAAGCTGGAGCCTCTATGATTGAATTGAGAAGAACTAAAGTGTGGGATTTTACGGATGAGACTAAATTTGTCAGACTTCATGATTTAGTAGATGCATTCTCTCTTTATAAAGAAAAAAACGAAGAGGAAAAATTACGAAAATTGATAATTCCTATAGAAATGGCTTTAACTCATATTCCTGCTGTTACCATTAGAGATACTGCTGTTGATGCATTATGTCATGGTGCGCAATTAGCTTTGCCTGGAGTTGTTTCTATTCCTAAAAATTTAAGAAAGGATGAACTAGTTGGTATTTATACACAAAAAGGTGAAATAGTTGGCTTGGGCACTTCATTATTATCATTTGATGATTTTTTTAAACAAAAAAAAGGAATATCATTTCAGATTAAAAGAATGGTAATGAAACCTAATACATATCCAAAATTCTGGTCAAATTCTGATACTGTGATTTCAGTTAACGACAACGAGGATTCAGATCATTTAATCAAAGAAGAAGACGATGATTCAAGTAATTAACTGATGTTTTGTTGCATGATTCCCCTTTCCCAAATACATTTAGCTAACATCAACCAACAAATCATATGAACTGGCCTGTTTACAACCAATCTCTAGTTAGAAGAGGTGAAATCTTGCTAGGATTTGATGTC
>JBDUES010000127.1:0-5070 GCA_040297625.1 Candidatus Nitrosocosmicus sp.
CCATACTGTGATAGACAACATTAAGAACAAGCAACATCCTTTCCTTTGTCTTTACATTCTCTTCAGATCTATAGATCTTTTCAAAGGATTATTTGGTAAGTATCAAGGAATATACATAATGATAATAAAATTAGCCTAGCTATAAGCATTTATTAAAAGATCGTTAGATCAAAAATAATTGTTTGTTTAGTTATGCTATTTGATATAATAGTAATTTTACCTTCAATAATTGAAAGAATTATAGCAGATCCTAAACATAATCTAGTTTAATGCTGGGATAGTATTATACTTTTTATCACAATCTTGACCTCTATTTACCCAACGATAAGTCTATACCTTTATACATTATATTTTAATTATTACCTAAGAAGAAAACCATCTTCCATTTATATATGATTAAAAATAAATACAATTCTGCTAAATGATCCGTCTTTTGAAAAAGATTAAATAAAGTTTGTCCTAAAAAAAGTAGTTTCAATTTGGAAATGAATTCGAAAATACTAGCCTGAAAAGATATCTACACCAAGAATAAGGGTTAATGTGTTTCCAGTGGATGAAACTTTGATTAAAGATGGCTCTATATTTGGATTTGATGAAATGCTATTAAATTTGAAACAAAAAATGTTATTAGAGAATTTAATGTCAATTTATGTTCAATCAAACAAAATTAGATGTTTCAGGTTTGACAAAAACCATTTTATATACATCTAAAGAATTTAGTAAAAGTCTTAAGGGAAAATATTCGAATATATAACAAGAATTTTGATATGAGTAAAGAAAATAACACTAATACCAAATTACTTTTCTTATAACAGGTGCCACTGGAAATATAGGAAGCCAATTAATTAAAAAATTATCTAACGAAAATGTGAATATTCGTGCAGCCGTTCATTCACTATCTAGAAGTGACAAAATACAGTCTTTAGGAGTTAGAGATTTAGTAGAGATTGATTTTGATATGCCATCGAAAATACAATACTCCATATTTAAAGATGTAGATAAATTATTCTTGCTTACACCGAATTTTGATACCAAAGGGATATTAAAAATATTAGAAGAGGCAAAAAAAGCAGGAGTTCAACATATTATACAATTATCTTCCGACAGTGTAAGTCTAGCATCGGCAGAATCAAAAGGAACAAAAATATTCAAAGAGAAGGAAAAAATGATACAAGAATCAGGTATACCTTATACAATTTTAAGACCAACTGCTTTTATGCAAAATTTTTTAAATAATGGCTTTACAATAAAGACACAAAATAAATTTTATCTTCCTTGGGGAAAGGGCAAAGTACGCTCTGTAGATACAAGAGATATAGCATCCGTTGCAGCAAAAATACTTATTTCAGATAGTGAAAATTACAAAAATAAATCTTATAGTATAACAGGACCAGAAGCATTATCTTGTTATGATATTGCAAAAATTTTTAGTGAAATATTAGAAAATAATATAGAATTTGTAGATGTTTCAGAAGAAGAATCTTTCAATGAAATGAGGAGAATGAGTATGTCAGATATTTTAATAGAATATATCTTAGAACTATCAAGGATAATTAAACAAGATTCTGTATCAAACATATCTTCTTCTGTTGAGGAGATTACAGGAAAGAAACCAATAACATTCAGAAAGTTTGTTGAAGATTATAAAGAGGCTTTCAAATCCAATATTGCCATTTAAACAACTTTTTTAATTAGTTTTAATTTAGATTCCTATCATTTTAATAGAAAAACTATCCGAAGAGTTACTTGGATATAATCTTAAAAACCGTATTCTTGTCAAGATAAAGGACCGCGTTTTAAGAAGAATATGCAAGTCAAAAAATGAACTTGGCAATGACATGAATATAATAAATATGCAAAATGGATTGTACGACATCATCAATGATGAATTAAAACCTCATTCTCCAGATTATGATTCGATTAATCAAAAACCTATCTTCTATGATTCAAATTCAAAACCAATGTTGTTTGGAAATTTCAAGTGGTGTTTTATGTTTTTTTGCATAATTATTGTAAATCGTTTTTTATTAACCGTTTTAGTATTGTATTTGCAAAATAAATAGTCATAATTTCATACGATTTCATAGAAATATAGCATAGTTTTGACTGTTTTTCGAATCGTGCAACAAAGCAGTGTTTTATACTCTTCGGAAAGAAGAACTGCAGTAGAGGTAATGGCTTGTGCATTTTAGCGAGAGGGCCCTTTCGAGTATTTTTTGTATTACATGGATATGGTCCAAATGGTAAAAGTGTATTCACAGGCCTGTTGACAAAGATTAAAGGTGAAAAAATTGTAAGCAATGTTTCATTTTTAACCTTGATGTATAATCGTTTTGCTTTATCTGTTTTGGAGTTTAAGTATGTGAATGTTGATATGATCTTTCGGTAACTATTGTTAGAGATACATCATTGTTGAAGTTACTAACAAGATCTCTTTATTGGTATTAATATATATATTATTTTGAAATATAATATTGTCATTTAGAGTAACAATTGTGATACATTATTCAATTACCTTTAATCTATGATGTATATTTTATGGTATCAATATTTCCAATCTTCAGTTATTCCATTCCACAATAAACGATAAGGTTTGACATCCTTTCCAATTTCTTCTTTTATTCTTATCTCTAAAGAATAATACATATTTTCAATGGCATCAGATCCTCCATCTGCATACAATTCTTTACCAATTTCTTCAATACGTTGTTTTTTTATTCCAAAATCGGAGGCATTAGGATTTAGTGTACAATATGTAAACAAATCAATTAGTTCTTCTTCTAAATAAGCATCCAATTATCACTTTTTTATAATTATACCTATATTTTATTATTATCATGTTTGTTAAATTTCTCTTCCTTATTTAATTATAGTGGATAAAAATCTGTTTTAATTTGGTTTTACCGTTTCATCTCTTTAATTAGTTTTAAATATCTGTTACTTAGAATGGTTAACGACATTCTATTCATACAATTCTCAGATCATCTTTTTTATATCTTTATTTATAATATTTAATAAGAATAAAAAATCAAAAAAAGATAATTTTTATTTCCTTGTGTTAACAATCGTATTTATATCTCTAATCTAAAATAATTAACTTTTTTTTTGGATAACCCCTATTAAAGAAAGAAAGATTAGCAGATGTTCTTTTTATCGACTTGATTTATAATTATATTTTTTCATATGCATCTGCGATTTCAGATTTAATATTTTCTATTTCCTGCACATTTTTAACGATATGTTCTGTGGCTGGTTCTTTTCTACTTTTTATTATAGAAATCGCTAGGATATCCTTTCTTGGTTGAATATCTAAAAAATATCTAAAAGTTAAGGATTTAGCATATACTATTCTATGAGGCCTAATCTCTTCAATGACGTTGTCACCAAATGATTTTACAAAGTCCCTTAAATTAAGCAGTAGAATCTTTGTTTCTTCTTCTAATCCATTCAGGTGACTTTCAAATGAAATAGATGATTTATTAGAATAAAGTCCAAATTTACTCATGTGTTGAGATATTGTTGATAAAGGTCTTATACATATTGATTAATTGAATATAATAAAATCTAGAAAAAAACTTGGTAAAAATATCCGAAATCCATATACATTAAGGAATCTAAATCCCCTATAAAATTTCTTTAAATTTTAGTAATATATTCCAATACTTGTAGAAATGGGATATTAAATGATGGATATACAGAAATAGTAATAATGAACGCTTAAAAAGCAAATCATTTTTACTACTTCAAGGTAAACTGTTCATAATTTTTTTTATACTTTATACTCTATTATGTATATACAATAAATAATGAAATTGTATGTATCTGTGCATTATTTTTTTTATATAGTTTATCTTTAATTATTGCAAGGGATTTACACTAGAAAATAATATCCTGTATATTTAAGGTAATTTGATTTTTAAAGATTATCTAATTAATTCCATAACTTTAGGAAATAAATATTGGATATTGTAAAGTTTTAGAAGGTCAAAGATTTACTATAACCCATGAAAGCTTAAAAAAATTGGACTTCAAAGATGACAAAATAATCCCCCTAGAACTTGATTGGGCTAAGACAATGAATCAAATTGACCGATTAGGGAAAACAAAAATTATTGTCAAGTTAATAGAGTTAAAGAAAAATATCAAAAAGATGATAGTCAAGATTTATAAGAAAAAATAAAATTCTTGGAAGGCTTTATTTATAATTCGATGATTGTACAAATAACTACATAAATAAAGGTTTTTAAATAAAACAACAAGATGGAAAAATCAATTAGCTCAACATTTTCAATTTTTATAGCTCTTGTCCTTGTTTTTGGTATCTTTTCCATTAATGGAAGTATTTACGGACAACAAGCCACAGGAAACAACAAACAAAATACCACTATTGCTGTTAACACCGCTGTTAAAAATACAACCTCATCAGCTGGTCAGGTAGTAAGAGATACTGTAACCCAATTGTTAGAAGGCAAGACCTTACCTCGAGGCGATTTCATTCATTTATACGATTCAACGCCATATAAAATAGTAACTGGCCATGTTGCTGCAAAATTACCTTGCAATTCTAAGAATGTATCTGATGTCAGCGTTTTAGTAGGTCAAGCTCCTAACTTTAAGGCATCTAACCTGGACCTTATTTCTCAACTCTCAACTCCGGGTAAACTATGTATGTATCATGTTGACTTGGCATCTAACTCTACAACTACTGTTACTGATATTGCAATAAAGAATAATTCTACACACAGTATTACTTTTCCAGCAACTAGCACTATTGTTGTAGGAGTTGACAAAATAGCCGAATTATCACCTGGCCAAGGTTAACACACAAACAACTTTTTTTTATTTTATTGATTAAATTAAATCCTTTTTCAAGCACTCTTTTTTTATAGGTTTCTCACTATTTTGCCATATTATTAAATTTGAATAATTACTATTTTTTTATTTAATTAAGAGCCTATCCCAAAAATCGATAGAATTATAGCTTGCTATAAGTGCTATTAATATTATGACTCATCTCCATAATCAACATAAGGATAATAAGAAAAACGATAGTGGTACCATTGTAAGAAT
>JBDUES010000128.1:0-6909 GCA_040297625.1 Candidatus Nitrosocosmicus sp.
TTTGAAACAGGTAAAGAAACGGCTTGGAAAGAAGGTTGTCATGTTTACAGATAGAGCAAGACAGCATATCAATCAAATAAGGTAAAGGAATATTTGAAGGAGAATAAGGATTCAGTAAGAATACTCTATTTCCCAAAAGGTTCACCTGAATTTAATGCAGTAGAAGAATGCTGGTAGAGACAGGGAAAGTACGGTCTGTTGGTATCAAAGTATTATCCCAAATTTACCGATTTAAAATCATCAATTGCTAGATATTATAGGACAAGACGCTTTAATCTGGATATAGTAAAGTATCTATTAAGGAAATCAGATTAGCGAATTTATGTTAGGCAGTATAGTAATTATTTATAGGTATAATAATTTATACATTATTAATTAGTTACTAATTTAATAAACAACTTATTATATTGTCAAATATTTAATATTTCTTATCTTTTATTCTTTCCAATTTTTTGAGAATATTCATCGATAGAGAAGAAATGTGGTGGTATACCAATTAGCAAAAGTACGTTAAATAATTTGATTATCAATAAGTTTTATAACAAAAGAGTCTGTCGTTAAATAGCATTTATTTTTGATCAATAAGATATATCATATGTGTATTTGATTAGTAAACTTATGCTAATTGATATAGTTATTGCCCATATCGATACAATAATCCAATTAAGGAACAAGTTCCAATTTATCGGGTATGTAATAAAATTTTCGAAATTTAAATGGGGTATTTAAATTTAAAATAAAAAGATAATCTTGTCAAAATATATTTAAAAGTCTTATTCTCCTTGTTTCTCACCTATTCAATTGTCGATTATTATAAACTCAAAATAACTTATTATAAACTCAAATATTCCATTATAGTAATATTTTGATTAAACAATCTAACGATGATCATTGTATTGTGGTATCTGATTTAAGAAAAGAATATGGACGAAAAAAAGTAGCACTTGATGGGATTTCATTCAATGTCGACTATGGAAAGGTATTTGGATTCCTTGGTCCCAATGGCGCAGGTAAGAGTACAGCAATAAAGATTCTTACCACTTTATTAAATCCAACTTCCGGGTCTGTCCATATTTTCGGAAAAGAAATAACAAAAAATGCGCTTGAAATTAGAAAGAGAATAGGTGTTGTATCCCAACATCCAAGTTCGGAAAATAATTTGAAAGTGGAAAAAGCATTAGATCTATATGGATTACTATGGGGAATTGAAGGAAAAAAAAGAAATGATAAAGTAAATGAAATAATTGATGCCTTTGATCTACAAGAAATTCGAAATACAAAAAATGACGAGTTATCGATAGGTCAGAAAAGAAGAGTTCAAGTTGCAAGAGAATTTATTCATGATATGAAGTTGCTTTTTCTGGATGAACCTACTGTTGGTTTAGATCCTTCGGCCCGTAGAATGCTTTTAGATTATATTAAAAGTCAAGTAAAATCAGGACTAACGGTTTTTTTTACAACACATATAATGGAAGAGGCAGAATATTTGTGCGATGAGATAGCAATTATCAATAGAGGAAGAATAATTGCTTTTGATACTCCTGATGGTTTAAAGCATAAATATAATGAAACTAACACCATTGAATTAAAAATAAAGGATGTTACTGCTACATCTATCTTGCCCATAATAAATAAAATTGCATTTGATTCCCAAGTATATGTTGATGGAGATTATGGTTTTAAGATAAAATCGTCTAATTCTCAACAAGTCTTAACTAAAATAATTGAAAACTTTTCAAAAAACAATGTCAAAATAGAAAGTATCACGATCAAATCTCCATCTTTAGAAGAAGTATTCCTAAATATGATAAATGAAAAAAATAATATAAAATAGATTATCCACCTAAGTAATTACACTTTGACTTTTAACATAGAAATGGCTGCCATTAAAAAAGATATGGATGAAAGTACCAAAATAACAACTACTTCCATATTTGTAAAATTAGTAATTTGTGAATAAATTCCCGCTCTCGTAATGTCAACTATATAGGTCAGCGGATTTATGTAAAAAGCTGTTTTTAAAGGTTCGGCAACACCTTGTGCAGGATAAAATGTAGAACTAGCAAATGCGAAAAATAAAAAAATACCGTTACTAATAACAGTAAATCCTTCACTGCTTTTTAGTCTAGTAGACATTATCACTGTAAAAGATCCAAAAAATATAGAGCCTACGATAATTGAAAAAATCGTATAAGGTATACTCCATAATGTAGGATTTGCACTACCTAACATAGTTGGTAGACCTACTATCAGGATTATGGCGGCACTGGCCAATCCCATAATCATTATGGTCACAAGATTACTAATAATATATTGGAGTTTTGTAAAAGGCATCACTAGTAATTGTTGAAACATGCCATTTCTTTTATCATTCCAAATAATGCTGCCAGCTACTGTACTGCTATTCATAACATTAAAACCAATCATCCCGGCAGCCAAATATGAAGGATATGAAACGAATATATCTCCTAAGCGTACACCTTGATTTCCAATCAGACCCGAGTATGCATATCCAGATATAAATATATAAAAAATAGGAAAGACAATTTGCCATATCAAGAAAACCTTATCGACTGAAGCTACAAGATTTCTATATGTTAACTTAAAAATTTCAATAATCAATATTTTAACGAATTATTATTTATTTTGTCATATTAATTATGTTCTTTACTTTTTATTAAGAATTAATTTTTTATTATATTGAAAATTTGCTTTATTCAATGATTAAAGTCTCGATAAACAAACTATAATACAATTCAAACAATCAAAATAACTTATGATACACATGATCTTAAACAATATATTCTAACTTTCATATAGAAATATTTGATAAAATCAATTTATGGATAAATTTGTTAAATTAACTATACATAAATGAACCGAGAATTTACGTTTTACAATGCCATTCTATTGACGATAGCATTTTTAATTTTCACATCAGGGAATTATACGAATATTAATGCATCCAAGCACAACAATAGTACAGGCAATTATAAAGATTCAACGTTCTTTTTACCATTCAATTCACATATTGCCGATCAATCATTTAATGAAAAAGGGCATACAAATGACTTAATACCATTCCCATAATTTAAAAAAATATATCGATATCTGGCGTAAATGAATTTAAAGATGATATATACCTGTAAAAAATGTATTAAACAGATGATAAATGCAAAAAAATAAAGAATGTGTATTGATTCCTAACGCATGTCGTCTATTAGAAAAATAAGGTACACTAGGGAAAACAACAGATATTTCAACACAATGATTTACTAAGTATAGATATAGATGTTTAACTAGATATAATGAAAATTCAAAAAATGAAATCTATTTTATTCGTATCTCTTTTGTATGTGAATTTCACCTCTATTTAATAAGAGTTTCATCTACATAACACCACTCCCAGTTTTCACCCGTTTCAAAAGATTTTATTAAAGGATGCTCAGTCTTTTTGAAATGTTTTGTTGCATGTTTGTTGGGAGAAGAATCACAACAACCAACATGACCACAGCTTAAACATAAACGCAATTGCACCCATTCAGAACCTATTTGTAAGCATTCTTCACATCCTTTAGGTGTTTTTGGTTTTATATTTTGATTTACTTGTCCAAGGTGTATACATTTAGTATCATCTATTGGTTTCATTGTATAGAAGTACAAATAGAACTTCTACCTTATAGGATTATTCTGTATTTAAATAGTAGATTTTGCATGGTACCATCTTCTTATCACAGTCTTTGTATTGCCATTTAAAACAAGGTGTATGCTGTCTAAAACCTGTATTGCTGAGATATAGTATGTTAAGAAATACCGGAACATTGATGATTTTTACCTTGTAGAATTTTTGTATCAAAAGATGTAAACTAAAGCATTACAATCAATTGGTTGATCCTTTTTGTAGACCGTCATAAAAATAAATTAAAAACCCCATAGTGAAGAATGGATAAAAACAAAAAAGATATTAATAATTTGTAATATCAGTTTTCTTTTAAATAGTCAACTTCTGTTTCTGTTGCATTGCCTTGATCATCAACTTCTGTTTCTGTTGCATCAAGATCTTTTTCTAGTGCTGTTGATGACTGTTCCACCTTTGTTGGCTTTTTCTTTAAGACTGATGTGGATTCTATTGTTTCATCTACTTTCTGTTGTTCTGGCATAATCTGTTATGATAGCTTGTAATATTATATAATCTTTATAAGTACTAAACAAATACTTTCTGAATTCTATAATATTGTTAACTAAATTTATATAATTTCTATTACCATTCTTTAACAATTAAATTTAATTTGTGTATGATTTTTTTATGTTTAGTGAAATACTTGTATGTATTTTTAGATATCTCCCCTTTTTTATTAAATTTGATTTTAATTTTCAATATGTAAATATAGTTTGTACCTGTCGACTCCATCAATACCGTATGTTACACAGTTGAAACTTTTCCCACTCCAAAGGTTCTAAAATGAAATCTCTTAATATTGATTCTTGACCGTATACAATACACATTCACATAGCTTATTAATATAGCCATCTTTAGAAAAAAAAAGAGTGATTTCTCCCAATCACCTTCTCAGTACATTGTAATAGGTTAAAGCATCTGATGGTATTTTTAAAATTGAATCTTGTCTACTTTATCTAAATGTATAACCGGGTAATAGTTCTGTAAATGATATGCTATACTCAATAACATTAATTCATGGACCTCAGCAGATACTTTTTGATGTCCAGATTGAATTTTCTTGTTCGGTAATATTGAGATATTACTTGTTTAAGGTGAGAAAAACTAGAATAATAGTTTGGCAATACATTGTACTTTCCTTGCTTCCAACACTCTTCCACCGCGTTGAATTCAGGTGAACCAACTGGAAAATACTCTATTTTCACAGTATCCAAATTCCTTTGTAAGTACTCCTTTACTTCCCTGGATCTGTGTTGTGTTGCTCTGTCCACAAATATGATAAATTTTTTAAATTTTTTTCTTACCTCTTCAAGATATGCAATAAAGGAATGGCCATCAAATATATCATCCTGCTGTCTGAATAGTTGTTTACCATCACTTGATAGTACTCCAAATATGATGGTTTTACTATGAGAACCTGTGACTGTAACTATCGGTCTTTTTTCTTTTACAATCCACTTTTTCTTCTTCTTTATTACCGCTGAATCATGTACAAATATTGATTCATCCTGTACTAGAATATTCCAGTCCGTTTTAAGATTGATTAGGACATCCTGTACCCTTTTTTAAAACTCTTTTTCTCTTCATGTGTTGCTGTCCTTACAAACCTCTTCTGAGGCACATTTGATACAAACCCCCCATTTGTGAAGTAGCCTATAGATGTGTACTTTATGGTACTTGACATTTGTTCTCTTTTGAATGATGTCCATCACCTGTGTCTGAAATCCCATCCTGTATTGCTATCTGATAATTCCTGTTTTATTTTATCCATTGTTTCTTTTGGAATAATAGGAGGTTTTCCGCTTCGAGGTTTATCCTTCTAAATCATGGACTAAAATGGAGTAAATCTAAAACTGCATTATCAAACAAAATCAATGGTCCAACAGAATACACTTTGAAAAAAAGTATATTCAACAACTATTGTACAATGTACCTCTGCTGATTCCGTACTTATATATCAATAGGAGAAAGGACCAATAACAGCAAAGACCTATGGTGGTTCCTCAAGGTCATCGACACAAGTAAAGATGGAAAAGACTCAAAAGATAAAAGGACTTCTAAATGTGTTTGGAGCGTATGACCATATGAACGACGAAACGCATATACATGGTTATAAAAAGACGACATGGAAATAGTTTGTTAACTTTTTAAAAAGAGTGGAAAAAATATACAGCGTTAAGAATATTCAAAATATATTCATTGTATTTGATAATCTATCAGTACACAAATTAAAGAAGGTACAAAAAGAGATAGCAAAACATTGTCCACGAAAAAAAATTAGTATTCTTACCTGTAAGTTCACCAGAACTTAATTTAGTTAAAAGTTATGTAAAGAAGGTTGTATACTCTTCTGTAAACTAACAGTGCTTGTTTTCATCAACAAAATTATTGTTATATTTTTTAATTCATATTCAAAGTTTTAGAAATCAACGAATCTAAACAAGCACTCTCTCTCTTTACATTAAGGATTAATCATGTATTTACACAACTCCTAACTTTGGAGTCATAGAAAAGTATGAATCACTTATATCTTAGCAATTCGATTATTTAAATATGCCCAATTCAAATATTTCTTCACTTAGACATGAATATACTATAATATATTCAAAAGATGAAGAGGGATACAGCGGTAGATGTATTGAATTACCCGCTGCAATAAGCCAGGGTAAAACATTAGATGAATTAAAAGAAAATATGAGAGAAGCTATTGAGCTAGTGATTGAATCGACAAGAGAAGAAGCAGAAAAACAAAGAAATAGTAACAAAATGACCATTGAAATATCAATTTAATAATATTGTCTTTAAGAAATCATGGTTATAAAGAAGTTATAGAATTTCTAGCCAAAAAAGGATTTTACCTTCAAAGACAGAAAGGTAGTCATCTTTTTTATAGACATCCAGATGGGAGAACAACTGTAGTTCCAAGACATAATGTTATTGCAGTAAGAACGCTTAAATCGATATTTGATCAGACACAATTAGATGAGAAAGAATTTATTGATTTTTGTAAATGAACAATAAACTAGTTATCCCCTGCTTTGCATGATTATTTTAATCGTTATCTGCTAACGTTTTAATGGTAGAATTATGGCGTAAATAGTCAAAATTTAATTAATTTTGTCCTAAATGAAGTGTATCTTTAACTGTTTTTCGAATTATGCAACAAAGCAATATTGATTATAGAAAAATTTGACCAAATTAACCACCGATTTGCCTTTTAGAAAATAGTT
>JBDUES010000129.1:0-4906 GCA_040297625.1 Candidatus Nitrosocosmicus sp.
TCTCATGTTTTTCATATCTTTTTACTATCTCGTTGTAAATATCATCAAACTCTTGTACTGATAAACCCGTAAATGATTTGAAAAGTAGTGGTTTTCTGGACAATCTATCATATGAGAGCAATGAAAGAACAGGTTGATGGGGAACTAATGGTCATAAAGCTGTTTGCAAGCAATTATGCAAGAGATCTATTTTATCCACAAATTCAATAAGTGATTTGATAAATGGCAAAATTATTCCAAATGACAGTGTTTTTTATCCCGTAAAACCAAACATAAACAAAAACATAGATATATATTTTAATTTATCATCTGAAGGAAGTTTAATACTTATTACTACTACAACAAAAGAAATTAATGATATAGAAATAATAAAAAAAATTGCAGAGAAGCTTAACTTGGTAAAAGTAAAGCAAATAATAATTCTTACCCATAAAAATGAAATTTCAGACAAAGCTCAATAAAAACTAAATGAATTTCATCATCATAGTATAGATTTTGAAAACGAAGAGGCAATAAAACGAATATTTAATACTATTAGAACCCGCTTTGGAAAAATTGATTCAACTATTCATTTTACAGGAAATTTTGATTATAATAAGGATATAATAAATCTATCAAGAATTGAATGGGATAGGCTTGTAAATAATTTTACAAATATTCCACATTTGATCACGCGTGAATCAGTTTTATCGATGGCCACACAAGAGGCTCTGGAAAACTCCGGCAAATTTAAAGATTCTTTTGGAAATATAATTATCATAGGTCCAAATGCTCCAGTTGAAGGAAAAATAGAAGGAAAAATTCGGGCTCGATCCGAGACATTTCGAAGGGCTTTAAGGCCTTATATAACAACAGCAAACCAAGAATTACATGATGTGTTAAATTCCAAAATAAATTTAACCTTGATTCTTCAGGGCAACTTAGAAGGCACAATACCTAATTACAATAAACTAGAGATACATTAATAAATCTCTGCTCACAAAAAGAATTGAAAAGAATTTAATTTCATATATAGATGAATGAAAAAATTTTAATTAATTAGTGATGGTGTGTGTGTGAAGAGAATGCTTTGCTTCATAATTTGATGTCCATATGCCAAGACCAACTGTAGCAGCCCCTAAAGCTACTATAACAAAACTCTGGGTGTCCATAGCTCCCCGTGTGGAATTTACCATGCCAGCACCAATAAAAATGATACCCATAATCACTAAAGAACATCCTGCAATAATTTCGGAATTTATCTTTATCATAAATCTACAATTTACCATGCACGATAAAAACTATTAGATTGGATAAAATGGCTCTGTTCACTTAAGAAATAAGTTCTCTAATATTTAACACCCAATAGAAAAAGTCTAACAAGAAAATAATATAATTTTGTAAAATATAAGATGAATTTAGTTCGGAATAAATTATAAAAATTATAAAATTAACTTATTGTAAAATAAAAGTCCTGGCAAAACCCTTAAGTGAACAGAACCAAAATAAAATATCAAGTTATGTTAACTTTATATTCTTCAGAGTCACCTTTTGTTGGAACTTTTTTTGGCAGTTCTATATCTAAAATCCCATTATCAATACTTGCAGTAATTTTTGATGGCAATATTTCATCTATAAAAGGTATTTGCCTATGAAATGATTTGTAGGATCTTTCACTATAAATATAATTTTTTCCCTTTTCTTTAGTTTTTCCAGATTGTATTCCAGATATTCTAATAGAGTTTTTTGTTGCTTTAATGTCTACTTTATCTTTGTCAATGCCTGGTATTTCCAATTTTAATTCATATTTATCTCCTCTATCTATAACATCACAAAGAGGTAATCTTGTATCAATCCATTTATCAAACCATTCAAATGGCGATACAGATCTTAAATTTGGGAAGATAGAAGAAGATGGCCAAGATTGTTCCACAATATTTGTCATATGTTGCATATTTTGTTTAAAATTTTCAAAAAAATCCTCATAATAACTTGAAACAGGCGCAATAATGCCTCTGCTGCTATTATCCTTTTCCACGGGTATATCATTTTTCTCAGTTTCTATTTCTATTTTGTTACTTTTTGTTTTATTTGTAGCATTAGTATTAGCAGCATCAGATGATGATGACATATATACAAGTATGCAAAGCCATATATAACTTAGCAGATACCTTAATCAAATTTATAAGCCTAAGGATATATGATTCTTGATTTTTATTTATAATCCTTATATCTATTTCTGTTTATCTCATTATAATTTCTCATTTAATTCATCCATTTATCCATGATTTATAATATTGCCATATCAGTTTTGAAATTAGTCTTATTTTTAACTTTTTTATCCAATATCGTTTAAAAAAACTAAAAGTAAAAAGGTTTTACTCGTATTATCAGTTTTAATATTTTTTAGTTGTAAAGTCATATATTCATTACAATAGATCTTGCATAATTAGACTGGTATCAAAATTTTGCAAATTATTAATGAGTTTGGATAAGATTTACAAACATTATTGCTAAATTCGTCTACTTAAGGACATGGTTATAGAAATTTTTCTAATGACGCTAATTGTGCAAGAGTTCTAATCAAGTTATATATTTAGAGAATTTTCTATTCCTTATATTGGAGTAGAAATACTGCAAACTTGTCTGTTTGTAGTTATACTATTTACTATAGAAGTATTAAGAGTTGAAAAGAAATAAATGATTATAAAAACTTGATATGGCGTAAACCTATAGTTTTAATAATAATTTTAATCAAAAAGATAGTATCAATTCTATATTTATACTTGAAAATAACATTGGGTTTTCTTCGAAAATGACTCTAGTCCTAAAAGTTATTCTAGTTTATTTTACTCTTTTTTTAAAAAATATATTTCAAATCAAAATGATATTTTTTCTATATATAATAACGATGGTATTAATTATAATTGCTAAATTCTTCTATTACTTTTATTAACAAGAAATTTAACAAAACATCTCTATCTTCTATTGCTTTGTCCATCCCTGTTTGAATATGTGGATATGTAGATTTTAGATAATCGATGTCTTTTTTTCTTTTTTTATCAGTAATTGCGTTACTAGATCTTTCAGATAATGTACAAGAATCGATAAATAACTCTAGTTTAAAACCAAGCTCTGCAGAAGATTGCTTTCAATCAAAGATTCTGCAAAACAATCTCAGTTAGGAAAATTGATAATAAAGAGACATTTGAGTATAATAAAAGCTCGAGAGTTGGTAAAAGAAGCAGAAGATCCGTATTATTGTGAGAATTCAGATATGATAGAAGTAAGAAGCAATCTTCAATCATTTAACAAATCAATTGTTATATTAAAGATTGCCACAAGTAAACTGACATAAATCATCGAAAAAGAAGGAGAAGAAGGGAATTTTCTTATACATGAACTGTTGACACATCAAAAAAGATTGTTATATGATCAAATTAATAATATAATGAAAGCCAAGAAAAAATATACCAAAAATATATTTCGGTACCGAAAAATTATGAATTAGTAATTAATTGATTTGATTGATATTGATAATAGTGCTTTAATTTTGTTTTAAACCAAATCTTTAACTATTGCTACACAAACAAATCAAGAATAGATAAATCATTCCAGGGGGATTCTCTACCTATTACTAATTGTATAATTATTATTATTGATTCAAAAACAAGGAAAGAGAATCAACAACTAAAGCCTATTACTAATTATGGGCAGATTCAAAAGCAATTACTACATGGTAAATTTAACCCTCATTGCTATGATTTAAATATAATTTTGTATGTATATGTGAACATTCGAATATATTGTATTATATTTATATCTATATCTATATCAAATTCATAAAGTAAGATATCTTATTTTTTTTAATCGATTTGCATTTTTCTTTAAATAATATATAATTAATTTCATTTAATTTAATGCAGATTTAGTTAATCCGACCTAAAAAACTTGTTTGGCAGTTTACAGTTAAATTATCTAGAAAAGGTTTCTATATTTCCGAGTATTTTGAAAACAGGTGTATCATTAAAACAAGATAGATGTTATACTTTTGATTATATATTCAAGATGTTTATTCTATTCTACAGTGATTACAATATCTTTACTGTCTACATCCATAATCTTTTTTTCTCTTTTAATCCATTCCAATAAATCAAGTCCTCCATCCTCTATTGTATATATTTGTTTTTGGCCGTTGTATAATATGAGTTCATAGTTAATCAAGTGAAATAAATATTTTTTTAAAGTATTATATGATGATGATAATGATAGTAATACTTTTTGCATTACATAAACCAGATCGTCAATAGATGCTCCATCAATACAAGATAATAAAATAGGCTCTACAATAACTGCTTGCAATTCAGGTGATTTTGAAATCTTGTTACAATTTATGAAACTCATTTGTCTCCAATATAGAGAGTCTGAATGACCTTGATAGATAAATTGTTGTATACCTTATCTTTGATTAAAGATATAAAATTATTTTTAATTTTTAATTTTAAAATATTCAGATATAAATCTAATAACTATTGGCAGGTTTAATAAAATCCATATTAGAGTAAATCTATTGACTATCTTTACGTAACTGTATTATATTGTCATTTAAAAAAGACTTTTTTTATACTAGGAATATTTATGTAATATTATATATCTAAAAATCTATAGGTTTGTTTGATAAATAACTATATCATATTCCACCATATCTGTTAATAAACAATATAATTACCAGGAGTTGAGAAAATGACTTTATACAACAGAAATATTTTAAAGCAAAAATATGGGATAAATATTAATGATCTTAGAGCCTATCCCAAAATTATCTTTCTATATATGATTATGCAACAAGAGAACTGTACCAATCCAAGATAGTTCTCGACCTTCTTTTCATATCGTGTGAATAGTTTCCTGAACCTGTTGTGCCAAG
>JBDUES010000130.1:0-6496 GCA_040297625.1 Candidatus Nitrosocosmicus sp.
ATTCATTCATCTGCTAAATTAAAAATATTTGAAAAAGACGCAGGTAAACAAATATTTCTGTTCATCTATAAATAGTATCCTAAAAAATTACGTTTTTGATTTTGTATATGTTAGTGTTTTCTTTATAATATATAGTGGTAAACCTATAATTAAAAGTATTATACTAACAATGACCATATTTGCTCCGGCATAATTATGACCAGGAATAGAATATGCATGAAATATTGGATTATCCAATACTGAAAATATTAATCCTATAAATCCCATCATGCCTGATAAAATCAATATTAAAAATATTTTATATGATTCTCCCAGAGACCTTAAAGACAAAAATCCTGTCATTCCTACCACGATAAAAGAAATATGCTGTAATACATGCACGTTTGGATGTAATTCAGAATAATCAAATATTAAAGGGAGATGCCAAAAAGTCAATATAAAAATTGAAATAACAATCCATAGATAACCTATTTTCTTGGTTTTAAATATCTTTCTTAAAATTACAGTCCATATATTGGTCAGCTTTAAGATTGCATTTTTCTTATTTTTATTATTTTGATTTTGGATTGTTGTACTTTTTTGTTTCCTCTCATATTTTACCAACATTTTAAGAAGTACTTCTGCAATTTTTATTGATATAGCACCCAATAGGAAAAAAATACTATGTTCGATTATCATGTGGTATGCAAGTTCAGTTTCCATTGATATTAACAAAAATGGTTGAAGAGAAATTACTATCAGTCCTATAAAACTAATTATTAATAAAAACGTGTACCTATTGATATCTATCCCCTTCGATCATAAATTACTACTACTTCTAAAATTTGGGTCATTGATAAATATATCTTGATAAATAATCTGAGAAAAAGTAGGTGGATATTATGATTTGATATACAAAATTTGTCTTTTTTTCTATAACTTGACCAAATAAGAAATTAAAATTGTTACCAAAAATTTTTTTGTTGAAAAATTGTAGATGAGGATACAATATTTCCCTTTCATTTTAACAGATGTGACTTATATCCTTCAAATTATATTGTTTTATAATACATTAATATTTTTTAGGTCTTTAAAAGAATCAATTTTGAAGGATTGATGCTTTATTTTAATATTTATCTTTACACAGAAATTTTTTAGAATTAAAACCAAATATACCAATTAGCATATGTTAGAGAATCAGCCTTAACAAATAGTTCCTCATATTAAGATTAAATCTTTTTGTTCTGAAATATCTGGCTATTTTATTCTTCAAATCTGTAAATGATGGATATTATTGTAGAACAAATAGATCTCGTTTGGCTATATTCCATATCTCTTCCATTACCATAAACTCGGGTGATGCGGTTGTAAGGTATAACGGCATTAGAGTATCCTTATTTTCTTCAAAATAATTTCGTACCTTTTTTGATTTTATAATGAGGTGATGCTTTATCCAGGAAAAGATAACATTTTGGAAATTTGCAATGGATTATCTTTAAAAAGTTGAGGAATGTATAACCGTTGAATTATCGTACTGTCTGAATAGCTGTTTCTTACATTCTATTCTTATGGCACCACAAATGCATGAATGTTTATGCGAGCCTGTTACTCTGACTACGGGCCTATTATTCTCTTCAATCCAAACCTGTCTTACCCGAGAATCATAAAAGAAGAATGATTTATCCAGTGATACTATGGTAAATATGTCTTCTTCTTCTTGCGGTTGCTGCTGCTCCTGGATGTGCTTATCCACAAGTATCTTGGCGACCTTTTTTTGAAATCATCTTTTTCCTCTATGGATGCTGTTGTGTTAACGTGTACCTTTCTTGGTACCTTCTGTTTGAATCCCCATTACGAAGAATACGGTAGATGTGAATAGAATGATATTTTATGCCGCTTTTCTTTTTGATTAATCCTTCAACCTGTTTTGTGGTCTAACCTTGATTGGAGTTGGATAGTTCTTTCTTAATCTGGTAGATGATCTCTTCTGATATCTCGGGAGATCTGCCGCTTTTTGTTCTATTTTTTAATCCAGATATACCTTCCTTACCATATCTTTTTAGCCATTCGCAGGCCCAAGCCTTACTTCTGTGGAGATCTCTTGCTACCTGAGCAGATATCTTTCCTTGGTAAGCCACGTTGAGAACAAGTAGCATTATTTCCTTTGTTTTTACATCCTGTTCATAACTGTAAATCTTTTCAAACGATTCTCTATTGGTAATATCCAAATGAATTTAGGATGATAGCGGAATTAACCAAGCTATAAGCATTTATTAAAAAAATAAACAGCTGAAAAAATGCAGTTTGTATATTTATGTAAATTTGTATAATATATTTTAATTTAGATCTTATCTCAAATCACACTAAGATTTACAACAAAAAAGTACACTGCTAAGAGGTATTTATCTTTGATATGATGAGTACTTATAAATATTTAATTTAGCGAACTTATACAAATTATATATTATGGTAATAACGATGCTATTAGTTGCCTATTATTGTTTATCTATAAATACCATAAACATCATATTTTGTTAAATGACATCATCTAAAGAAACAAAAAGCAGAACCTGGAATGAGTTGATAAATGAATCAGCACACACAAATGATGATATAGATATTGGTGATATTTATGCAATCAACAGAGATTTTATTGTGATTAAAAGAGGTTTTGTAAATGTACATTATTACTATATACCAATAACACAGGTGGAAGGTTGGGATGGCAATGTAGTTTGGTTGAAGATAAGCGAAGAAAAAGTGAAAACGAAATATGAAAGAAATGATCTACATCCTGATCCATCAAGGTATTTTCTAAAGGATCATCAAATACACAATCCAACATTTTTATCAGAACTTGTAACGATTCCATCAAAAATTGCAGAACCTGCATATTCGTTTGATATTCCAATTACTACTACCAGTCCATCTATATCTGAACCAACTTTAGAGAATGTACAATCTACCTATAAATGCGACCTTTGCAATAAATCTAATTTTAGTACAGAAGATGAATTAAGTACTCATGTTAAATCATATCATTAACATAACATTAAAATTGCAAAATTTTAATCTGCAATATGCTAGTGATATAATATTTTACAAAAGAAATAATAAAATATCAAATTAGAGTAAAATAATATAATAATAATTAATCAAAAATAAGGTATTTCTTTTGTTTTGGCATACGGAAATAATAATCAAATGTTGCCTATCGATAAGTGATTTATAGAGTAATCAAAATAAAACATTTTTATTTTTTTATAATTGATTAATTGCCATCAATATTAAACCTTCTAAGAATTTAATTAATTGCAAAAATCCATGATAGATGACCACAAATAAGGAAAATGTTGAGTATATATTCCTATTTTTAAAATGATATTGTATTGCATATTTCGATTTCCAAAACTAATTTCTACACATATTACAAATACACACATTGTTAAACCGTTAAAGGAGGGAATATGCCTTCTCCTGTCATGCATTGCATTATATTCTCCTTCTAGAAGTTGTTTTTTCTTTGATTTCATTAATATTCTGATAAAAAAGGCAAATGCAAAAAGTGTTAAAATAACTAAAATAGTTCCTATTGCAATATTAATTTAAAAAGTAATAGAGTTAAGATATTGGTGATGAGGAGCATTATTAAAATGGTTGGTATAAATAAATATATTATCCTTAGTCTCATTTGTACTGATTTATAATTATATACTAATGGAAAATCTCTTTCAAGCAAATCTTAATTGATTCATTTGATGCCTGTAATTGATGGTTTTACCATTTTAACTATTTGTTAATTTCAATAATGACTCTATCCACTTAAGCCTCTTTAATTAATTGTTAAGAAAATCTACAAAATGATTCAACCAATGAGTTACATGTCTTAGTTTAAATTTCTTTTTTCTATTACACGGAAAGTAATTATCAAAACATTCACTCCTATCTTTAAATCTCTTGCGTAATTAGCATCATTAAAAAACTTTTAAAAAATCATTATATCTTAACCGCAATAGGCAAATAAAATATCAAATTTTAAGTAATCACGGATAATTTGTAAAATTTCTATCAGAGCCTAATTATGCAATAGATTTAATGTACTGAATGGTTCTCTCGATAATGATTTTCTCATAAGAGAATGGAGATTATGCCTTATCTTCAAGAATCTGCATGCTTGCAGATACCACTTTTCTTCATCTTTGGTAGAAACAGAATGCTCTCCATATTCTTCCATAATGTCAGATAGAAAATACTCTGCTGTGAACATATTTTATTCTTTAAAGATTCTAGTATCAAGAACAAATTTTGATTGTAGTTCTATAGCAATCCATCAAAGCCAAATATATTCAGAACCAAACTAAATTTGAGTTTCATATCTTTGAATATACAAAAATTCAGAAACCATTACTCCTTTGCAAAATAATCTTTCATGTTTATATTTTTAAATTCGATCTTGTATATCGTTATGACTTCCTTTAACAATTTCTATACAAATGGATCCGACTTTAAATGTATTCCTTTTTGAAAGACCATTAAAATATATATGTAAAATATTCAGTATCTTTTGACTCTGTTCTTTTTCTTATCTGGCAGATCATAAAAGATAAACGAAAAATAAATCTACATCTTTTTCCTTAACTTTACAGAGCCGCTGAATTAATCAATAATCTTAATATATTAACTGCTATTATTACTGAATGGTAATTGAGATTTAACAAAGGTTTGCAAATTATCGGATTATTTTTTATAATTATTTCTATTATTGCTATTGCATATGCTTCTAAAACAATAATGAATCGAAATAATGCTATCACTAACATACAATTGTCCAATATAACTCAGATATCATCATCATCGCAATCAGCTCATCTGCAATCAGAGGTAGATAATAATAAATCATTGAATAAAAATAATGAATTTGACATCGTAATACCATTTGGTGATGGCGCTCCAGGAATTAGAACAACCTATTTTACACCAACTACCCTGCATATACATGCTGGCGATACAGTAAAATGGATAAACAAAGATACTGTTAGCCATACCGTCACCGCTATGGCATTTAATTCCGGATTAATTTGGCCTACTGGATCTACCGAAGGACCATCCACCTACAGTAACAAATTTACTATTCCGGGTGTCTATGTCTATTTCTGTCAAATTCATCCATATATGGGTGGTATAATATATGTAGATACTCAAGAAACACAGAGAGAAATATCAAGTAATAACCCAGGGGGCAATAACATTATGGATGTCAAAATAGAGATACCTCAAAATGCTGCCTATGATACTAACTATGGACCAATGTTTATTCCTTCAGGGGCCCACGTTCCTTTTGGAAGTCAGATAACCTTTACTAATAGGGATTACGTTGCACATACTGCTACTGCTACAGATGGGACATTTGATACTTCAACTTTGCAACCCGGACACTCAAAAACATTCACACTTGATGAAAGACAGGGGACCATTACATATTTCTGTAGAATCCATCCATGGATGCAAGCTATCATTACAGTAGATCCTCCATCTCCTGCTTTTACTCAAAAAATATCTCAATAAGAAAATATTAAACTAACAATAGTTGTATAATACAACAACATATTTTAAATTTTAATTTACTATTATTTTTTTGATATCTGTATTGCGAGCAATATAAGAAACTCTTAAATGACTTTTTGTAAATATAATTGTGGTGAACACTATATTTACTGCAACAATATTTGTTGTGATATTTATAATTGGGGCTTTGATGATGTTACCATTTAAAGAAACTCAAACGGAGACAGCGTTTACCAAAGTTATAACAATTAAAAACTCGTATAATTATATTACAATATATAAAAATAATAATATAAATACATTAAATAATTCAGGTAGTAAAGATACAAATAAAAGCAATACTGCTGCTGCAATCGTATCGGCTAAAGAGGATCTATTGTTACCTTATACAATCAATAATAAAACAAATAAAAATATGTCTTTGCAATCGAAAGGTACTACTACTCCTTTAAATCCAGTAAATAATAAGAATATTCCAATACTAGCAAAGCAGTCTGGGAATCATTCGACATCTTCATTACCTTCTGCAAAAACAGTGTTAATAGTTAAAGGTGCCGCTCTCTTAAGAGAGAAAGCCTATAGTCCAAATCCAACAATAATACATGTTGGAGATTCTGTGAATTGGAAAAACATGGATGATGTAGTGCATACTGTAACATCGGGCTCAAGTTTTAGTTCACCTGATAGAGGCCAAGAATTTGATTCAGGATTATTAGGTGGTAGTTATACGCACTTATTTATGAAACCCGGTGTTTACAGTTACTTTTGTCAAATACATCCTACAATGGTAGGAAAAATAATAGTAAAATAATGTATGCATAATTTCATTAGATCTCTTGCATAATTAGAAACAATCTATATTTTCTGATACGATAGGTATTCCGTTTCTATAAACACTGGTTCATTATTCTATAATTTATCAGACCTGCGACTATATCTGATATCTTGTTAT
>JBDUES010000131.1:0-13193 GCA_040297625.1 Candidatus Nitrosocosmicus sp.
CTTTTGCTTGCTCTAATCCTGATTTCCATGAATCCATGTTTGAGAATATCATGTTGTTTGTTAGTCTCATTGCTGATACTGCATTATCTGCAAAATTACTAACACATCTGCTATATGCTTTGACAACCGACTCTGGAGAGTTCCAGCTGTTAACTACCACATTAAAGCTTTCATTGTATGGTTTCCATGCTGATTGTAGTGAATTGATTATTGATTTTTGAGATTCGATATAATCTTCTGAAATCTCTTTTGCAGTTTGTAAAGTTTGTTCTTGATAGTTGTTTACAATTGTATTATAACGAGGGATCTGATTTTTTGATTCATCTATTGATCTGTGGATATTATGTTTAGTTTCATCAAGTGATTTGTTAACTGATTCTTTAAAACCATTGCTGTTTTTTTGGTTATTATTATTGGTATTAGTATTATAAGAATATTCTGTGCTGTTATTTGTACTGCTGCTGTTCTTTGACATAATATCTATTAGTTAGGATACTATTTAAATATTGGTATTTATAGGAATTTATAACCATCAAAAACCTTTGAAAAATAAAATGTAATTCATTAAAAATACACATACTCGATTGGCTATATTTTTTAAGATTTTTTATAATAAAGAATGGGGTCTCAATGAAGAGCCGTGATATTCGTCCAAATTATATAACTTTTAGTTATAGTCTTAAGATCGAATTTTTTAACTGTAAGAACAGCCCAGTTAGCAAGGATCTGAGGACTAGATATATTTTCGGGTCTATCGGTCTACGATAAATTTAATTTTAATCCCTAAAGAATTAAATCATCTCTAAATGGGTGTCATGGTCTGGCACTGGAAATATGCGATTAATATCCTCAATGTCTTCATTTGTCAAATCCCAACCTATACTTTCGCTATTCTCTTTAACTCGCTCTGGATGATATGTCTTTGGTATTGTAAATATGTTTGAATGCAAAGACAAAAAGTTTAGTGCAACCTGTCGTGGCGTTCGTCCATGTCGATTCGCAATCTCTACAAGTACTTTTCCATCAGTACTCTTTGGAGAAGGAAAATTTCCATGTCCAAATGGTGAATATCCCACCACAGCTATTCCTTGCTTTATGCAGTATGGTAGTATGCTTCTTTCTATTGCGCGATACCCTAAATGGTATAGCACCTGATTACATGCAATACCCTCATTTTGAAGCACCTGTTCAGCCTCTTGTAATTCTTTTAAATTAAAGTTACTAACTCCGATAAATTTTACTAAACCATCAACCACTAGCTTTTCCATCGCTCGCATTGTCTCATCAATTGGATAGGTACTTGGCCAGTGAAGCAGATATAGATCTAGATAATCTGTTTTTAAATTTATTAAACTACGCTTACAAGATTTGATTGTACCTTCATAAGTGGCATTTGAAGGAAGGACTTTGCTAACCAAAAATACCTCTTCTCTTCGACCTGAAATTGCTTGACCAACCAATTCCTCTGTTTTTCCATTCCCATACATCTCGGCACTGTCAATATGTGTCAATCCAAGGTCAAGCCCCAATTGGAGAGTTTCGATTGCAAGACGATTGAGATCACCCCTACTACTCCTACTGCTTTCAATCATCCAGGTACCTTGACCTATGATTGGGACTTTAATATTTGTCCAACCGAACCTTCGTTTGACCATCATATTATATCAACCACTTGCTATCTATTACTGCAGTCTTGATTTATGTTGCTATTTTTCTCAATACAAATTCAATCTATTTATACACTAGTCTTATTACAAAGGCAAGATTTTCTATAAAAAATAAATCCATCAGAACTTATATCTTCGTTTTATAGATAGTTGTAAAAGTCTACAATTGATTTAATAAAGATTTTAGGGTTCTGTTCGATTTAGTTAGGTATTCAAACCCAATATCAAGTGTCAAATTGCAATTTTAAAATATTTTGTAAAAGGTTAAAAATGTTTAAAATAGAATATTGATAATATTTATAAAAAAACCGGTTTAAAAATAATTTTTGGTATTGGAATAAGAGGCTATTTAATTTGTGGATTACAGGCATAAATGTCCTGTAAATGACCTGAACTATTTTAAACCTTGAGATATTTTAATGATTTTATTATAGGTGTTATATTTTTGAATATGGATTTACATTTTCTATGTACTTTTTATAAAGTATTTTTTTAATATGTATAAAATTTATATTTAAAGGAATCTATTTATATATCCGTTCTCTATTGACCTTAAGGTTAATTGAAAAACCAGATGAATTAGTTGAATACAACAATACACTTTTGTATTCTAATGGGTGGAACAATAGGTCTAGCAACCTTTTTTGGAACATACCTTGCTAGAATGATTTCCTTTGAGATGAGACCATTAGGAAAAACACTTGCAAAAGTTGAAAGTGGATTTTATAAGATTTTAGGAATTGATGTAACAAAACAGATGAGTTGGAAAGAATATTTTTTTGCATTATTTCTAACAAATATAGTTGTCCTAATTTTTGTTATCATGATTTTAACATTACAGAATTATCTTCCCATATCTGAAGGAAAAGGGGGTCTTTCACTCGATCTGGCATTTAATGCTGCTATATCTTTTATTACTGATACCGACCTCCAGCATTATGCAGGTGATCAACAACTTTCAAACTTCTCGCAGATGATCGCGTTAACATTTACAATGTTTGTGGCACCTGCTTCAGGAATTGCAACTGCATTTGCATTCATTCGCTCTTTTATAAGAAAAAATTTTGGTCTTGGAAATTTTTATATGGATTTTATAAGGGTTATTCTCACCCTTCTTCTTCCAGTTGCAATAGTTTCATCGCTGGTATTGATAACAATTGGTGTTCCACAAACTCTGAATTCCCATATTAATACTAGCATATTGGAAACCATAGTAAAAAAAAATGACACATCTACTCAACAAACAATAAACATCGGTCCAGTTGCATCTTTTGAATCAATAAAACTACTAGGTAGTAATGGAGGAGGGTTCTTTGGATCTAACTCGGCACATCCATTTGAAAATCCAACAGGGTTATCAAATACATATGAAATGTTTTTGATGTTAATAATACCCCTATCTTTTCCAATCGCATATGCGAAATTAATGGGAAAAGGACGAGGTATCTCAATTCTATTGGCAATGCTTGTTAGTTTTGGAGTGCTTATTGCCATAGCACTATCTGTAGAAAATGGGTCTCACTCACTTGAAACACGTTTCGGCAGTTTTGACAGTGTATTATTTAATACGATATCTATTTCTACTAATACAGGGGCTGCAAATTCAGCATTATCGGGAATGTCGCCTATTGCAATAACTTCATTTTTCCTAGCAATGTTTGTACAAGCAATTCCAGGTGCTGTTGGAACAGGGATGATTACCATGATTGTGTATGTGATATTGACATTATTCATTGTTGGACTGATGGTAGGAAAAACACCCGAATTTATGAGTATGAAAATAAATCCAAAGGATATTAAACTAGCAATTTTTATATTTTTAATTCATCCTGCATTAATATTGATTCCAACTGTGGTATCTTTGAGTACAGGGAATGCGCAATCAATAATTGGAGAAAAAAAAGTTACTCCAATGGGTTTCACTCAAACATTATATGAATATACTTCTTCAGCTGCCAATAATGGATCTGATTATTTTGGAACTAGCGCAAATACTCCATTTTGGAATTGGTCTACTGGTTTAGTTATGTTTCTTGGACGATATATTCCGCTAGGATTAATGTTGGCAATTGCTGGTTCTTTTACAATAAAAGATAGAAAAGAAGTTCAAGAACCCATAAAGACTCAGGGTCCATTATTTGTAGCTGTTTTAGTTATAATGACGTTCTTATTGACAGTACTATCATTCTTTCCTTTTTTGATTCTTGGCCCTTTTTCACTATAAATAAAGTTGAGAGATATGATAAAATCCTTATTTAATTTAAATAAAAAAAATGAGAGCAATAACAACAATAATAACAATAACAAGAAAAATAAGAAAAAGAAAAATAATTTAACTTCTTTAATAAATTCTGAAATAATATTTGATTCGACATTAAAGCTTGACCCTCGCTATCTTGCAAAAAATAATCCTGTAATGTTTACAGTAGAGCTAGGATTCTTTGTAGTCTTGTTCATATCTTTATTTCCAAATATATCAAAAACATTTGTCTTGCAGAATCAAATTTTCTATTTTGAAACATCTCTTATCCTTATTCTCACAGTTTGGTTTGCAACATTTTCAGAATCACTTTCTGAAGCCCAGGCTAAAGCTCGAGTGGATTCTCTGAAGCAATTGGAAAAAGAGGTAATAGCAAGAAAGATAAAACATGGAAAAGAAATAATCTTAAAATCATCTGATTTAAAACTTGGAGATGAGGTTAAAGTAATTGCTGGAGAAATAATACCAAGAGATGGACTAGTAATATCAGGAAAAACATTTGTAAATGAATCAATGCTGACTGGAGAATCAAATCCTGTCTTTAAAGAAAAAGATGATCACTTGATGGGTGGAACAAGAGTCACTACGGATAGTATTTTAATTGAAATAACCGCTGAGGCTGGTAAAAGTTATTTAGATGAAATGATGGGTTTGATTAAAAATGCTACCAGGCCAAAGACCCAGAATGAAATTGCTCTTACAATATTATTAGCAGGTTTATCTCTCATTTTTATAACAGTAATTGGAACTTTGTTATTTTCTGCCTATTTTTTAGGATATAATACAGATATAGCTGCATTGGTAGCACTACTGGTTGCACTGATGCCAACTACAATAGGAGGACTACTTCCAGCAATCGGTGTAGCTGGTATTACAAGGTTGGGTAAAGACAATATAATTGCAAAATCGGGAAAAGGAATAGAAGCAGCAGGCGATTGCGATATATTAATTTTAGATAAAACCGGAACAATTACAGAAGGTTCTAGAAGTGCAGTTGAGTTTATCCCAATGCAAAATTACACAGAAGAGGATGTTGGTCAGGCAGCTTATGCAGCTTCTATACATGATAACACCCATGAAGGTAAATCAATAGTTGACTTATCTGAAGAAAAAAAATTTATTCCTCCTCTTTTAGAGAAAGTAATTTCAGCAAAATCCATAGAATTTAGTGCAGAAACAAGGGTAAGTGGTATTGAATTTATTCCAAATAAAAAAGCATTACTAGATAAAGAAGGAGAACAAGAACTTCGAGATTTAGCAAAAATAATAATAGATAAAAGAGAAGCCGAGTCATCATCCATAGAAACAATTGAAGATGAAATAGACCTGAGTAGTCGAAGTAAAGTTCATGATTTATTAATTAACATGGAAAAAAATTCTTCAAATTCAGTTAAAATTCTCAAAGGTGCTTTAGATGTAATTCTTGAAACAGCAAAAAACATCGTCAACACTTCAGAATTGAGGTGGAAAGCTCAAGAAGTATCCAAAATGGGTGCAACACCATTAGCCGTGTCAATTAATGACGAAGTAATTGGATTAATAGTTCTAAAAGATATTTTAAAGGAAAATATTCGAGAAAATCTTGATGAAGTTCATAATACTGGAATAACCACAATAATGATAACGGGGGATAACAAAATTACAGCAGAGGTTATCGCTAAGGAATCAAATGTAAACCAAGTCATGGCTGAAGCTAAACCAACTGATAAACTCAAAAGAGTAGTAGAAGAACAACAAAAGGGACATATAATAGGAATGGTGGGTGATGGAACAAACGATGCACCCGCTTTAGCCAAAGCTGATATTGGATTAGCAATGAATAGTGGAACTGCCGCAGCTAAAGAAGCTGCAAATATGGTGGATCTTGACTCTGATCCTTCAAAGATTCTAAATGTTGTAAAGTTAGGAAAACAATTATTAATGACTAGAGGCGCAATTACAACTTTTAGCATAGCCAATGATGCAGCAAAATATTTTGCAATTCTCCCTGCAATGTTTATGCAAAATAACCCTAAAATATCCACATTAAATATTATGCAACTACACAGCCCTGAAACAGCAATATTGGCTACATTAATTTTCAATGCAATAATAATTCCGGCGCTTATCCCTCTTTCATTAAGGGGAATCAAATCCAAGCCTGAACCATTGGAACAAACTTTTATACGAAACGTATTGATTTATGGCCTTGGAGGAGCTGCACTTCCATTTGTAGCAATCAAGGCAATCGATATGTTACTATCAATAATATAGTAAAGGTGTAAAATATGAATAGAAATGAAAAAATAATTATAAAAAAAATTGTTAGTAATCTACAAACAGTAACAAGAATTGTAATTGTTATGACAATAGTGTTAGGGATAGCCTATCCAGTTCTACTTGTGGGAATTGGACAACTAACTCTTCCATTTCAATCAAATGGAAGTATTGTTGAATTGGATGGTAAAAAAGTTGGTTCAAATCTAATAGCCCAGCACTTTGAATCACCAAAATTATTTCATTCAAGGGCTTCAGAAGTTTCTGCTTCAAATGTAGATCCTCATATATCGCCCGCTAACGCCTATTCTCAAATAAAAAATATTAGTAAATCAACAGGAATACATGAAAATGCTTTGAAAACTCTTTTAAATCTCAATATTGAGAGAAATAGAATAACCAATGGACTTTTCTTTGCTCCGGATTATGTAAATGTTCTAGAGGTCAATTTGGATTTAATAAATCAATATCCTGAAGTATATAATATAACTTTGGGATTGGGTATGAACAAATGAGAGAGAGAGGGGAGGTGAGTTTATTTGGATGAAATCATCTTGGGAATTTTTATCTCTTTTCTTGCCATTTCTGCAGGATCATTAGGTTATTCATTAATACATGCAGAAAAATAATTATCTTTTCTTTGAATTGTTCAAAATTTAAATTGTGCGCTACAAGGATAAATTTCATCCAGAGGATGGTCAATATCAGATATTAGTTTTTAAATTTGGATCGATAAAATAAAATCATCCAAATTGGGTAGCATCAGGTTTTATCGTTGAATTAAAAAAATGAAAATTATGATTACCTTTATATCCTTTTATTATGCTTTGAGAACACGAAACAAAAAGACATTATCTTAAAAGGCTCGGATGTTTATGGATTTTATAAAACTCGAAAGGTTTAGGACAACAAGAAATATAATATCTGTTCATAAAATACTTTCATCTTGCCATGTTGATATTTTGTATTGATCTATTTGTAATCCTTCTAGAGGTAATTTATTTTTATATTTGGATTAATTGTATATATAAAATAAAAAATAAATTTTAATAATGGCTTGAGAGAATAAAATTATTTGATATAATATTTAGATCTGTCTTTGTGATAATCTATAGCCCTATAAAATGCAACAATAGATGCTGCATTTGATATCTTTCCTTCGAAAAGTAATTGCTCGATTTCTTTTATTTTCATTATTTCAATATCTATTTTTTCCATTATACCTAAAGATTGTTCTTGTTCCTTGACCAAACCATATGCAACAAAAAGATTCCCTTTCTGTTCGAACATGGTATAGTCAGGAGTATATCTGCCTATTGCTATAACATCTTTAGCACAGTATCCTGTTTCTTCCTCAAGTTCTCTTATTGCTGCTTGTTTTGCAGATTCACCTTCATCTATGTAACCTGATGGTACTTCAATTTGAATCGAATCTACTAGATGTCGATAGCTTTTGATTACAAGGATTTCATCATTTGAAATAAAAGGAACTATAGTTGAATAATCTTTCCTAATTCCTCTTATGTATATTTTCTCCTTGCCATTTAAATCAAGAGTATCTTCGTACAGGTTGATCAGATAGTCCGAATAAACCTTTTTAGTAGAAATTAATTTCCATTCTTTTGGTGCATTATTTAGCGGCTGCATATTTCTATGTATTATTTCTTTGATGATGATGGTATAATATCATGCTTGTTTATTTTTATATGCGATTTGTAAGAAGATATAATATATATTAAATAATTGATATAAAAAATACTGCCGTTATAGAAAATAATGATAATTGACAAGATATATATCAGACTAAAAACTAGTTTAAAGGTAATAGTAATAGTAGCAGAAATTTAAAAAATTTGATTGATATTGTAAATTGAATTTTTCCATTAATTCCTTTATCTGCTTAATTTAACTTTATTAGAAGGAAATCTATTTTTAATTTTATGATAGATATGATTAGTGGAATAGTAATACATGTTTCAGATCAGGAACATGCGCTAGAGTTTTACATAGAAAAATTAGGATTTGAAATCAAGTTTAACATGGAATTACCTGGAGGTGGCAGATGGATAGAGGTAGCGCCAAAAAACTCTACAACAACAATTAGTCTTTCTGTTCCCTCTCAGCATAACGGAAATGAATGGTATGAATGGGGTAAAAATAGACTTGGAAAACATACTGGAATTTGGTTTGATACTGTTGATATTCAAACTACATATCAGGAATTAAAAAATAAAGGCGTGAATATTTTAGAACCCAAAAGAGAAGAATGGGGTGGAATAATGTCAGAAATTCAAGACCCATTTGATAATGGTTTTACTCTCGTTATGACTCCTAAATCTGAATGATCGATTACTGTTTTCCTTATTTTCACCAAATTCATTTTATTATAATATTTACTTGTATTTTGGAGTGAATTTATTCATTAAAATATTTTATTACTTATGGTTTTACAATAATAAGTTATGGTTTTACAATAATAAGTTATTTTTCTTCACCCTTTACAGAAAATAAATTTTAAATCTATCTTAATTCAATATATTAAAAATATATTCTATATTTTTTTGAAATAGTGTAACTTTTGTTCCTAAAGAAAAATTAATCTGACGAATCTATTTTAAAGAAAATGGATCATTATGGGATTATGGGCATAAAATAATTTTATATGGATTAGTAATAGTACAGGGCAATTAGATTACATGCCTTCTACAATTAACCAACATAACATTCCAGTTGTAGTTGGAATTTTAATATTTAATAAGGTGGAAGTTTTGGATGTTGCGGGACCATTTGAAGTGTTTTCTGTTACTCGTTTAAATGAACATCGCAGATTCGAGGAGGCATCTCCGTTTAAAGTTATATTAATTGCAGAAAAGTCAAACCAAATTTTGACTATTGGAGGCTTACGTTTGATTCCTGATTTTACTATTGACAACTGTCCCAAATTAGATTTATTAGTGGTGCCTGGAGGATGGGGAACGCGTAAGGAAGTGAATAATACAACTTTAATCAAGTGGATATCAAATCAGGCCCTCAAAACTAAATTAATTGCATCCGTTTGTACAGGGTCCAGTATTTTAGGAAAAGCAGGTTTACTGGATGGACGCGATGCAACCACTCATTGGAGATCTTTTGATTTTTTACATCAGTCTGCACCCCAAGATTACATACGAAAAAATGTCTTATTTACTTTGGAAGAACCTATCTTTACTTCAGCAAGGGTTGCTGCTGGAATTGACTTATCTTTATGTATTGTAAGTCATTTTTGAGGAACAGAGATAGGTCAGGCTACTGCTCGATATATGGAATATCCTTATCCAAAAAACAATTTACCAAAACGAGATACTTGAAAAAATATTTATACGATTTAATAAAGATATATGATTTACATCTTATCATCATTAAATTATTATTAAAATATAAAATAAATTGAAGAAGTATCAATATATTATTATTATTACCAAATCCTTAAATTAAAAAATTTTCAAAGTTCATTTTCATTTATATGGCGCAAATAAATTCAAAGAATGAAATATGAAACTAATATACTTATGATAAAATTAAGCACTTAATCAAGTAATTTTTATAATAATTATTTATCAACCGATACATATGTCCAGCCTACTCACATTTATGAAAACCTTGAGATTTTCAATAATAAGGGAAGTATACTCAATAACATAATTTCGAATACGTTACTATCATTTCAAAACTAGGTTTCAGGCATAATATATGAATTAGAAATATGATTTCTGTATACGTATTTTTGTTATTCAGTATAATTGGAAAAAGTAAATTGAAGAAGAAGAAGAATATGCATTGTAATAATGTTATGTATAATTTATTGCCAGATCGAACCAATTTCTTTTATGGTTCGTCGACAAATATATTTTATTTATCAAATTTCTTTATAACTATATTATGATCAAAAGTAGCAATATGAATTAAAATAACTATAAAAAGATAAAGATAGATCTAAAAAATTTTCCATTTGTATCTATGTATAGCTAGTCTATGTTTCTTATTCTATCATTACCATCAGTCACAAATACCTCATTACAATAATCTATTTAACTACAATTTCAAATCACTTAATAGATTATCTTGAGGATAAAAAATGCATTTTTTAAATTTCACTAAAAGCAATTTTTTTAATTATTATCTTTTTTGAATTTCAGTTACTTTTCTTTGTCTGCTCCAATAATTAGGTGATGTTATAGTTTGATTTTCAAAAATGAATTAAATGACCTCAAAAATGTTTGATATCTATAATATCAAACAATTCCATTTACAATGATATTTTTACAGATATGGATGAGATTAAGGTTTTATTTATTATAGTATAGCATCTGCTTCGATTTCTACAAGTAATTCTGGTTGAATTAACCTTTTTACTTCTACCATGGTTGATGCAGGCTGTATGCCTTTGAATGACTCTGCATGTGCTTTTCCTATCGATCTCCATTCTTCAATATTAGTCACAAACATCCTTGTTCTTACCACGTTGGTTAGATTTGCATTAATTCTTTTCAATGACTTTTCGATGGTTTGAATAATATATTTGGTTTGTAAATATGCATCTCCTACTCCTAAAACAGTTCCTTTTTCATCTATTGATGTTGTACCTGAAATGAATACCTGTTGTCCGTATTTAACAAGTCTTGCATAGCCAATTATTGACTCCCATGGTGAATCTGAGAAAATATTATTTCTTTCCATAATGTTGGAATTAGATGGTATATCTCAAAAAACTTTCTATCCGAAAACTAAAGCGTCAAGAAAGTGACTGTAACCAAAATATATAGCAAGCATTCCATTAGACATTCATCTGAAATTTGATAAATAAATTTTTGCTTCATTTTAATATATAATTGTCAAGGTTAGTAGTTGATTATTGAATTATATTTATTTATCTAAAGAAAGTGTACAAAAACCTTTCTTTCCATTACTGTCATGTTCTACCATTTTACATTCTTCGGGACAATAATTTCTCTTACACATAAAGCAAGAATATTCCCATATGGCGGGACTTGAACACATACAACACTTTGGGCAATCCATTTTACAAAATATTATATGCAAACTATCTAAACTCTTTTTATTTAATTAGTCTTTTATTATTAATTAAAAATCCATTAGTTTAGTTTTATTGAATAAATAACTATATTACTATGCTTTGTTGCATGTTTTGAAATACAGTTAAAGGTTTACCTCATTCAAATCAAAACTAATTAAATTAGACTATTTATATCACATCCTTAATACCTGAACGTTAATAAAAAACGATTAACTGAATCAGGCAACAAAACATATTACTATATTCTTGATATTTTCTTTTTATACCATCACATATTTCGATAACAGATATAGGAACAACAGCAGCCGATTTGATCGAATGTTGTATTGTAAATTCTATTTTTGTATTTCCAAATCAAATGATCAATAATTTGTCTAAAATACAATCTTTGGGACTATCTGGTATGATAGTGAGTATCAAGATGAATGATTTGGAATCATGACCGCGCCTCAAATAATTAAGTTAACTTCCTTCACTTTCAAAAGGAAAGTCTGCCAATAAAAAAAGAGAAATAGCCTACTCACAATTTCAAATTATTTGAAACAATAATTTACTTTGCGAAATGAATTGCCTCTATATGAGAAAGAATTTAAATTAATATAGTTCGCATCAGATTGACATTTCTCAAAAGATTTAATTCCTATCTACAATGAAATCAAAACACTATTGAATTGTCATGACAATAGAAAGTTACACCTATTATTATTATTGTTGACAATTGGGGGATGTGTAATGCTCTATATATCTTCGACTATTTCTATTTATATTTGATGAACTAAATAGTCCCAGAATTCATCTAAAATATAACAATATAAGTCCCAGTTTGATAATTCTGATTGAATGTCTAATAACATTAATTCTCAATCAGTCAACTCTGGACCCAATTCGTCTCCTAGCAAAGACGAAATTATTAGAGGATTGAATGAGGATCTGGCTAGGGAATATAAAGCGATTATCCAATATGTCGTCTTTAGTGCCACATTAAAAGGACCTGAGTATGGGGACATTGCTGAACAGCTGAAGATACATGCATCACAGGAACTCTCACATGCATTGGAAATTGCCCGGCAGATTGATTACCTTGGTGGAGAACCCACAGTTAAAGGTAAAGACGCTGAAACTTCAGAGGATTCAAAAACTATGCTGGAAATCGACTTGAAAGCCGAACAAGATACTATCATGAATTATAGGGAAAGAATTCGTCAAGCAGAAATTACCGGTGAATATGCTTTATCTGAAAAATTGCGACAAATTATAGCAGAGGAACAGGATCATGAAATTGATCTCAAAGACGCATTAGGAATAAAGTGACAAATTTTTGACCATTCTTGGTCATAATGTCATTGCAACTAAATTTTTTAATGAAAAATAACCATCAAAATTAAAGTTATACAGTAAAGATTACCAAAAATTTTAATAGGCGAAATGATGTATATTTTTAAAATCTCATTGTTCTAAATTAGTATATCAAATAAAATTAAATTGCAATAGGATTATTTTTGCATTTCTGACTAATATTTATTATATATTTAAATAAATAATGTGTGATCGTAAATTAATATTAGAAAAAATACTTGGTATTTTCAGTATAGTTTTATTCCCGAATTTGATTTGTTGTATAATCTGATATTAATCATTAATGAGCGAAAATTTAAGTAGATCTCTTGCATAATTAGAAACATTTCAATCGGCTCACTATTGATGTACCTCCCTTCTTTTAGTGATGCTGTTTAATTATTCTATAGTTGACTAGACCTGCAACTATATCTGACACCTTGTTATATTTTCTCAATTTGTTCCTAAATACATCGCTTTGTATCCTGTACTTTTTCAATCTGCAGATGGTATGCTCTATCACTATTCTTTTTTTGGAATGAATTCTGTTGTACTCTTTTTCTTCTTGGGACAGATCTTTTTGGTTTCTTTTCTTTTTATA
>JBDUES010000132.1:0-3579 GCA_040297625.1 Candidatus Nitrosocosmicus sp.
ACCCATTGCCAGTACGTGGATTTCATGCTGTATCTGCAATTGTATTGACATCGGTGTTATTGCATCAGCTGATGGTATACTATAACTGTAAAATAGGAAAATCTAATCCAAAATCAATAAAATATATACTTGGAACTAGGTGACATGGCAATAGGATAAATACAAGGAATCTGGAATTATGACCAAGCCTCAAGTAGATCCATTTGAACCACCTATGCCACCAAAAGTAGGTATGGAATATGTAAATAATTTGGCCGAATCATTTGCAAAAGGACAGCCATATGCTGGAAGAATTGGGTTAACTTTATTCAGAGATAAAGTTCATGAAGTGTTAAAAAATATACATACTCATTCTTCTTTTTCATCTTCACAGGATAGCCAATAATATTTCTTTAATAGAATAATAGAAAATTATCACATATACTATTAAATTTTTTTAATCAATCCCGTTTTAAAACTTCTATCCCTGTATCATAAAGATACTACATATAACCTGAACTATAAAATCAATAGTCATATACAAAGTTATATAATGATAAATTCATAAATCTATTATGGGAAAAAAAGGAAGAGAAATAGTAGAAATAGATTTAAAAGAAGTTATTGATGATCTTAACTCTGCATTTGCAGACGAATGGCTATCACACTTTCAATACTTCTTATATGCTCAAACCATAGAGGGAATAGATGCGGCTATCCTAAAGAAAGAGCTTGAGCAACAATCAGCAGATGAAATGAATCATGCAAAGATTCTTGCAAATAGAATAATTCAACTCGGTGGGACACCAACTACCAATCTTATTGAAACCTCAACGTGTGGTTTTTCTCCTCCACCAAAAGATAGAGCAGATCTTGTCAGCATAGTAGAACTAGTATTAGAAGGTGAGAGGTGTGCAATAGAAAAGTATAACCTATTGGCAAAAAAATACCATATGAAAGATTTGGTAACTCATGAAATATTTGAAGATCTACTTACAGATGAAGTAAGTGACGAGGAAGATTGGGAAGACTTTTTACCAGGATTAAAACAGAAATAAAATTAAAATTATTTATTATTTTTGATGATAATAGTGATGTGATGACCGGTACTACGATTGTATTTTATCATTAATCTGTTTAACATTTTTTCTAACTTCGTCAATAAGTGTCTGAATCTGTTGATTTTGCTCATGTATGAATGTATTAGTTGAGCTAAAATCTTACCAGTAGGCATACCTTCTCTACCATTACTAAGCCCCGGCCACTATATCTCCAAATATCAAATCATGCATCATGTAAATACTGTTCATTATAATCTTGTCCCGGTATTCTTGATAACACTCTTATCGTGTTATCTTGTTCACCCATTACAGTTAACAATTTGCCTATACTTGCATAACAGGATTGCCATCTAACTGTAAATCGAGAAATTCTTTGTTAAACCTAGCCGCATTGGCAATGACATTTTGGGGCGTATTTTCATTCAGTACTGGGTCAATATTTTGGTTTTATGTATTTTTTTGCTATCTTCATTAAGCATTAATTTATATACAGAATCTAAGGTTATAAGAGGGTCTATTTTGTAATTATAAGGTCATTAAATACAAATTATTACATTTACTTATTTAGCTGATCTCAGAAACAGGGCTAGATTATACAATTTATAGCATAAAAAAGATGAATCTAGGGACATATTAAGATAATATAATACGAAGATATAGATGATCACGTATAGATGTATCTTTATTGAATAATGGTAAAAAATTCTTGTTTAATTTCCATATTTATTCTGTAATGTAACCTTATTAACAATGTTGACATCGTGTAATTATATCAATAGATTCCGAATTTAATACCGATAAAAAAATAATATTAAAAGCATTTTTTATAACAAAAGAATTTGAAGATATTGAAAGATTCATAAGAACAGTTTTTCCGAATTTTGATCAAAAATTACAACAAGAGTTAAAATTAAAAAATGAAAATATAGTTATGACGATGTATGAAGAGTTAGAGCATCAATTTAGAAAATTTCTATTTGAAAATTATGGTGATAAAATAGAAGAATATGTAAAAAAGCAAACAAATTATGTTAGTGTTGAGAAGATGATGGATTTAATATTATCAACAATTACCATTACATTTAGTATTAAAGATAAAAAAGATGAATGTATAAACATGGAGCAATATTTTGATTCATTAAAATATTTGATAAATGAAGTCAAAGATAAATCTTAATATCATAAATAAATTATCAAAATAAAAAAAATTGCCAAAATTAATAAACTCCGAAGATCTCATACTTATTTTTAAACTCAAAGGAAATAGAGTTTTCCAAATCTATAGAATTATATTTAATTTGAGAGCCTGCACATAGACCATTAAATGTGTTACCAAAGATTGATAAAGTATAGCGTACTTTTTAAATGATCTAGTTTATAATGAATCTAACTTTTTATCTGTAGGTATTTGTTCACACAAAAGTTCTTATCATCACTCTAAATAATTGAATCAAAGAATTAAAAAATACGATTTCAAGGAATATATCGCTAGGTATAACCTTGTACATCCTATTATCTGATTTTCAATACCTATTTTTTAAATAGGTAGATTAGATGAAAACAACTTCCAAGACTATTATAACTTATTAGAAAAAAATTAATATTAGTATTAGGCTCAAGTATGAGTAGGATATTGTTACTAAATAACTGAGGCTTGGTCATAATTCCAAGTCACTAATCTTTATCTTTACTATTGTATTAGATAGTTCCAAGCATATACTTTATTGATTTTGGATTAGATTTATTCTTCTTACAGTTATAGTATACCATTATTTGATAAAGCAAAATTGATAAGAGTACAATTGCAGATACTTTATGAAATCCACGCACTGGTAATGGGTCTATTCTAAAGACCGATCTTATATGTTCTATCAATGGTTCTATAGATATTCCTCTTCTGTTATAGATGGACTGTCCCAATACTGATTCATAAAAGCATACAAGCTCAAGTCTCTTTTTGGAAGTACTTTCATATCGCTCTACAGGACAAACCAGATCTATTCCCAATGTCTTTTTGCTATATTCGTACAGTTTCTTATCATCATATCCAGGGTCATCTGCCATATAACGTAAAGATAATGGTAAGGAGAATACCCTAGATGATGATGTTAAAAGTTATGTAAACATATAGATGCTTTCTTTATGTAAACTGTTTGTGCTTGTTTAGATTCATTGATTTTTATGATTTTGTAGGTCCATCAAAAAAAAATACATCAATAATTTTGTTATTGAAAACAAGCAGTATTAGTTTACAGAAGAGTATACAACCTTCTTTACACAACTCTTAAGGCATAATTCCTTATTATGATGATCTACAAATAGATTCAACCAATTACTCACATGTTTTAGTTTACATTTCTTCTTTCTGCATGGAAAGTAATTGTCGAAGCATTCTTTGGTTCTGTCTTTTTGATATATTAGATCTCTTGCATAATTAATTGCAAACAGCTTTATGACCAGTAGTTTCTCATCAACCTGTTCTCTCCTTGCTTTCATACGAGAGGTTATCCAAAAAACCACTGCTTTTCAAATCGTTCAC
>JBDUES010000133.1:0-6370 GCA_040297625.1 Candidatus Nitrosocosmicus sp.
CGTAAATTAATATTTATAAAGTAATAATCATAACAACGAAAATACCTCTTAGCAGTAGAGACTTTTCTGCTGTAAATATTAGTATGATGATATGGAATTATTTAGTGTACTTTTGCTAAATGGTATATACCCATTGTTTTTTTTCTGATATGAAATAAGGGATATGATATTATTTCTGACAGGAAAAATCGGTGTACAATATTCGATTCAAGGAGGAGGCCTTGGCCTTTCACTTTTGAAATCAGAATTTTACAAATTTAAGGAATAAACAAATTTATTCAATACAATATCAATTGAAATCATATTTTCTATAATTATAATTTGATTTTAATTTAAATATAATGAACGTTTTTTCACTCGATGAAATCGGTTAAAATATAACATTGATAATAATTCAAAATCCTTTTTAAGTAACTATATCTCTCACAAGAGATAATAATTAAAAAGGATAAACGAATATATTATTATTTAATTAATTAAAAAATCAAATTATCAATTATTAGCATTTCCTTATCAACCCTACCATGATGTTTATTAAATCCTAACAATACTAGCAAAAGAATTCAATATTAGTTACTACGCCTAGTACTACCTTACCTATTAGTTACTGAAATTAGTATATATATTAATGATAACAGGAAATAGATAGATGAAAAAATTCTTTTAATAGCGCAAATTTATTTAATTAAGTATCTCAATCCATTACAATTATAGATGCATGTATAAGTTTGTACTGATGTCCTATTAATTCCGTTTTTCATTCATTTCAATAAACAATAGCAAAAAGGTAATGCATGCAATAGCATTAACATTTTACAGGATAAACGAAATAGTTCTAATGTTCAAGGCAAATTTTTTTAATAAAAATAGAAAAATAATAAATTATATGGGTTTCTGTATTACATATATTTTTAAAATAAAATAAACATCATTTACCCAATCATGGATTTTTTTAGCATATAACATACTTTTTTGTTGGACCATGCATAGAGACTCCGCCTTCTTCTAACTTCCATGCATTAGCAGTATTTACCGCATCAATTACACAAGAGGATATTGTTCCACTTCCAGTATTTACCTGACTTGTCATAAGGTTACCTTTAAAATTAGCATGTTGTAGCCCCAATACATGACCAAATTCATGTTTGGTAACTAGGTCTATTTGTGCAGTGGTGAACGGATGATTAAAATATTTTTTTGATAACGTGACATAGGACTGTCTAATGAATCCATTACTGTCAATAGAGTTTATAGTTTTTCCTGCAACCTTTTTTCCATCATTTATAAAAGAGATTATTATATTTCCATTACCAGTTGTTTTCTCAAACTCCAGCCCATTCAGAACTTTATTCCACGAATTTACGGCCTTTGTAACTCCATCATCGATCTTTTTATCACCCCCCTGAATCGAATAAGTGAGGATACCACTTTGTAACTCTGGACCCCAAGCACAACAAATCGGAATGATATTTTTATTTACAAAACCATTATTGCCATGAGGTTTTGCAAAAGTTAAGTTTACAGTATTATCAAATAAAGCAAATGTTAGTAAAACTATAGCGAAAGTAAATATCAATTTCAAATATATGCTCATTATGTATTTTTGTTTATTAACAATACTATTTTAACGAATTCTTTTAGGAAAAATTGTTTAGATATTCATATAAATAGAAAATCCATTAATAATTATACACAAGTTTTAAATCAATTTTCAAGATAATGTTAAATTGATATAATTATCTGAATATACTTTCCGAAATATTTTAAAAATGAATGGTTTAATAAGCATATTTCTGGAATTTTTTAAAATAATTGCTAGATGATACACCTAATTACAATAGATTTAATCAAACACATTGTATATCCAATCGGATAATTTCAAGGTATTTGCAAAACATGTTAACAATTGTACATAGATATCTTTCTAATATAATAAAGATATTCAGGTTTTAAGGGTAGCAAGCAGAAAGAGAGAGCGAGAGCATATTACATTGACATGGCAACGCTTAGTGTAATAGTACATTCAGATAATATTATACATCAGATATACTATCAAAGAGTATCCTGATCTAAAAACGCAAAATATAATCTATGATAGAAATGAGTAAAAGACAACTACAAGAATATAATATCGTATAAATAAATAAATAAACATTTGATAATAAATACTATTTAATTATTCCACGATCATGACAGATTTAATCTCTTGCCTCACTGTATTAGATATTTTATAAATATAATCCTCTCCAAAGAAAGTAAAAAGGAACGAGAGAGTTAAATCAATGTTATCCGTACATCAACCCTGGATCTGTCATAGATCCCTGATCTCGTTGCTCTTGTTCTGATTTTATAATTTGCTCTAATTGTTTTTTTAAGATTTGCCCTTGTTCTCTTAATTGTTTAGAGTTTATTTTTAATTCTTCATTCTTTATAATGCTATTATAAGATTCAATTAAAATGGCAGCGCCTTCAGGATCAGGAATGCCACTTGAAGAAGGAACAAGAATTGCAGCACAAGGTATTTGACATGATAAACAGGCTGATAGCAATCCTCCAGCAATTCCTCCTATGTACGTAGTATATTTTTTATTCGAATCGCCAATAGCACTCTTGTTAAAATTACTTGGCATATTTCGAGGGCTATTGGAAATTGAAACATCCTCTGCATCTTTATTACCGCTATTTATTATATTCTCATCCAATTCGGTGCTCCCTAGTATAATAGGCTGTCTATCAGACTTGGGAATACCTTGAACCGAAATGCCATCTAATACAAGGACCTCTTGGATAGCGTTTTTTATAGCCCAATCTATTACAGTATTTAGCACAGAATGGATACCATTTATCATTATAGGCGCTTCGCATACAATAACACAAACATTTCCTTCTGCGTTTGCATATAACCGAAATGGATGTCTCAACTTTCCATCTATATATATTACACCTGGAGAAATATACTCTGATTCAACACATGCAATTTGATGCATGTTCAATTTTTCAATTATGTAACTTGTGCTTATTGATCCAACAAGCCCAGGGCCAGGAAATCCCGCAATAAGAATAGATTTATTTTTTTGTAAATTATTTATATCAGATATTGTCCTGATTATTGTTGATGATATTGTGCTCATTACCATATTTTACCTCTAATATTTAATTAATAATCAAAATGGTTAATAACACTTCTTTGTTGTAATAAAAATTATATTTTATTTTTTATATTAGCTGATAATATTGCAATAAAAATACAAAGTTACTTGTAGATTTTATTATAGAGGGATATTTTAAAGCATGGAAAAAATATAGGGTTTAACTCTCCTGTATATAAAATGCAAAGCAGATTTATCATATTTTTTATATGCACCAAAAAAATAGATTCAGTATATTTAAAGTACATGTAAAAAATTCCATTTAATTGATATAAATAAAATAAATCAATTTGATCCCATATACAAAAGTAGTAGATATTTACTCGATATGGAAATATCAAATATCAAATTATTCCATATCCATCAACCAACAAAAATAAAAATAAAAAAATATCAATATTGCAATCCTTTATTTATTTTACCTTCCCTAAAGTATGTCTTAAGGCCAGTTCCAAATCCTCGAATATAAAGTGAAAACCATTCAAAAATAGCTTCCTAGGTATAGCTTTAACATCTGAAAGTATTGTATATCTTGACATTTCACCTAATAGAGTCTCTATTGGTTTTGATGGGATTTTTATATTCATTTTCGTATTCCAAATTTTTCCCAAGATATTCATAAATTCACTGTATTTTAAATGATTTGAAGAGACAGCATTTACAGGGCCTGAGATATCATTGTTACAGATACAAAATAAAATTACTCTTAATAAATCATCCAGAGATATCCAACTTAACCAATTATTATGATTTATTATTATGTTGGCTTTCAATCTATTTATAATCATCAGCTTTTTAAGGATCCCACCTGCTGAGCCTAATACTATGCCTGTCCTCAAATTTACAACTCTTATACCTGCACTTTTTGCTATGTCGGTGGCTTCTTCCCATTCAGAACAAACACGAGAAAGAAAATCATTACTATTTTTGACATATTCTTCCGTATCACTAAATATCTGCTCATGATTATTTCCATAGATCCCAATAGCAGAAGCAGAAATCAATACCTTGGGAGGTTTATCTAATTTGGATAAAGTTTTACAAAGAGATAGTGTTGATTTTACTCGACTATCCAAGATCCTTTGTTTTTTATCTTTGCTCCATAATCCAAATATATTTTCACCGTTCAGATTGATTACTGCATCAACCTTACTATCTAACTGAGGCCCGGTATCTGAAAAATCCATATAAATTCTTTTTGCAATGTCATAATCAGATGGTAGCAGCAACAGTCTGCTTCGTAAGAGCCGTTTTACAATATATCCTCCAGTAGTAAGAAAAGGTATCAGAGCAGAACCTATAAATCCGCTGGAGCCAGAAATTAAAATCTCATTAATTTTTGAATTTTTGAATTTTTGATGGGCATCAAGATCCATTTTAGTGATTCTGTGTCTATATCTGAACATTGAAGTTAAATTATTGTCAACTAGAGGTGAAAAGATTTTACCAATTGGTCCTAATGGGAGATCGTATTTGATTTTGTCTTCAAGGACACTTTTGTTTTCAAATTCAAAGAAATTGTGTTGATGTTCCCAATGAGAAAATAATCCTTTTATTTGAATATCTTTAAAGGATTTTTCTTTGACATAATCTGCATGTTTCACTTTCCATTTAATGCCACGATTTCTAAAAATGGGTAATTTTACAGTTACAATTCCTCCATCCTCTATAGAGCCTTTTTTTGAAATGATAGAAAGCGGTTGCCATGGAGGATTTAATCGTTCAAATGCTCCTTCCCTGAGATGCCAATCAAATAGAGTGGATAATGGTAAACCAAATTCAGAGTTCATGGTAAACGTATTCAATAAAAACAAGACAGATAACAACATAAATAAACATGATAAACTAAGTTATGGTAACATCAATTACAAATTAATAAAAAAAAATACAACATTTAAACAACACACATCTCTATAAAATTGATTTTTTATATATATATATTAAAGATTTGTTGATGTAGGATTGTTGATTGATAGGTATTTTTATTTTCCTTTAGATATTCTTGGGATGTATTACAGGTTGTTTCGCATATAAATTCACAGAATTACAAAAATTATAGGTGAAACTTTTTCGCAGGTATAAAGATACAAGCATGAAAAAGATTCCAACGAAACACCCAGCAGGGAAAAATGGAGTAAACATAATCAAGAAGAGGCAAGATACCATGTGAAAGACAATACTTACTTGTTGATTCTTTGTCAAAAAAAAGAGATGAGGTATTTCAATATTGTACAAGCTGTAAAGACGGCTTGATAAACAGCTTTGAAGGTTCTATTTAATGGCATATATGCTTAACTTGTAAAGATTGATCTTGAAGCAAGAAAAATGATAGAAAGAATATCCAACACAAAATCACAATGGGATGGATTAATTGGAAAAAGTTGCTTTGTTGCATGATTCAGTAAATCGTTTTTTGTTAACGTTTTAGTATTATATTTGCAAAATAAATAGTCATGATTTAATATGATTTGTTAAAAAAATAGCATAGTTTTAACTGTTTTTCGAATCATGCAACAAAGCAGGAAAAAGTAAATACTATTCATTGGAAATTAAATGTTCACCAGCTGATAAGATAATAAGATTACATCTTTTTATCTAACAATATTTATTATTTCTGCAACAACAAAAAATACTAGTAATTTATACTAGTCTTATGAAACAGGAGAAAAATAATAATAATAACATACTAACAGAACCAATTGTTAAATTCTTTAGAGGCAAAAATTTTGGCTTTTTAGGTACTATAAACAAAGATGGTTCACCTCAAGTTACACCTACATGGATAGATATAATAGAAAACGAAGATGGTAATGAAGGAGGAATAATTCTGGTAAATACTGCAAAGGATCGTATAAAGCAAAAGAATGTATCAAGAGATCCAAGAGTTTCAATTTCAATAGTTGATGAAGATAATCCATATAGTATGGTAACCATTAAGGGGATAGTAGTAGAACAGACAACTGAAGGCGCTGACGAACACATTGATAGACTTGCAAAAAAATATCTTGATGCTGAAAGGTATCCTTCTCATTCGCCTAATGTAAAGAGGATTATTCTTAAAATAAAACCAGAAAAGATATTCTATCTTCCACCAAGATATACAGAATATTTGCAAAAGAGGCAATAAGAACAAGATTGAGAAATTTGATGGTCAATATTTAATGTATATACGTGAAGCTTGGTCATAATTCAAATTATCTCTTGATATATTTTATCCAACA
>JBDUES010000134.1:0-11229 GCA_040297625.1 Candidatus Nitrosocosmicus sp.
CGTAAATATCATCAAATTCTTTTACTGTTAGGCCAGTGAACGATTTGAAAAGCAGTGGTTTTTTAGATAACCGGTCATATGAAAGCAAAGATAGGACATGTTAATGAAGATAGAATGATCATAAAGCTGTTTGCAAGTAATTATGCAAGAGATCTAGTGTGTCTTTTCTTTTTGCCTGAATAGAATATTTTTCTTCTATCTTTATCTACAGCAGGTCTTGGAATCTGCCTGCTGTTCGGTGGAATCTATGAAAGACGGAAAGCCTGGAAAATATTGTTCAACTTCCTCTGGCGTTTTCAGCCTCTTTGTTATTTTGTATATTTTCTGTGGAATTGGTACACATTGTCTTACCATATTCAATATTCAATCTTTTGAATGTCCCTGCAAATGTTACTCTGATCCAAATCAAAGAGAAAGCCAGCTAAAGTGTAAGTAATGTAAAGACGATAGTAAACAAGTAATATCAAAAATCTGTTTTTAACATCCAGTTTGAAAGGTCTTCCAGCACCTATGCTTCTTTTTCGGAATTTCCTTTTTGTTAACCGCTTTAACTCATGTTTGTCATATCTTTTTACTATCTCTTTATAGTAAATATCATCGAACTCTTTTACTGTTAGACCGGTGAATGATTTGAAAAGCAGTGGTTTTTTGGATAATCTCTCGTATGAAAGCAAGGGGAGAACAGGTTGATGAGGAACTATTGGTCATATAGCTGTTTATTCTAATTATGCAAGAGATCTATTATAAAACTTAACATTACTTGAAATTTGGATTATGCTAAAATATATTTATTAGTTGTTTCAAAATTGAGCGGGATTTAATTCCTTGTGGTAAACGGGTTCTAATACTATTTTAAATTATTGAGTTTATTTTAGACTATTAGAAATGATAACCAAAGGTAGTTCATATGATATGGTCGGCATGTATAAAATTTGTATGTAATCGTATTTTGAAGATTAACTTATTATGTATTTTCAATTAAATGGTCATATACTCCTAGTAGTTTTCTGTTTTTTTCTAGTTTTAGCGATGGATAAGAGCAACCATTACTTTTATGCTCGCCCAAAAGATAAGATTTAACATCCTCATCTTTTTCACAGGCGGTCTTGGCTAATTCTTCTAAAGAATAAGCGAACGATGAATTTTTTAATATATATGTAAAAACAGAAATAGCAATATTTTTAGGATCATCCGAGATTGAAACAGTGGATTCGATGCATTCATATATGACTACAAATGGCTCAATCTATTTGTTGATTATTACAATAAAGAATAATTTCTTAACTTAAAGTGCCAATTAAATTCGGAACTAAAAGTCATAAATCTGTTTGCAAATAATTATGCAAGAGATCTATAATCCAATCTTGCTCTAATCTCTTTTTTCTTCGTTCTATCGAGATGATCAATATAAAATTCCAATGAAATAGGAATACGGCTTTTTACGAATAAAAGTTTCTCAGATGACATTTTCTTTAATGTATGATAAAATAAATCAGGTTTTAAATATTTAAATACTGCTTTTAATACTTCTACATCTGGATCCTGTAAAATAATTTGATCTAATTCTGCACTTGAGTCGTCTTTATTTGAGTTTTTTAAAAAATATCTAATTATATCATTTACTATTGCTTTGGCCATGTTATCGTCAATTTTACTTTTAAATTTATCATGTTGTAACTTCGTTATAACTTCTTTATCTAAAGAATTTTTTACTTGTTTTCTAATCTTGCCTAATTCTTGTTTATGATTTTCTTTTTTATTTTGAGTATTAATATTTTTTAGATTTTTATTATAGTTAGCGATTATTTTTTTTGATTTTATCTCATATACTGCCGCCCGACCAATTGGTTTCCCTTTTAAGATTATTCCTATTGTTATCGTAATAATAATAATAGTTAGAATTATAAAAATAGATATTTGATCAAGCATTGGCCATATATGTTTTTCACCATTGATGAAAGAATTTAATGGTGATAAACCTACAACTGCAGCTATTACAGTTGCAATACCCATAGCTGTAAAAGCAAGGGTTATGTTGTTAGTTTGATCTCGTTTATCAGATATTAATAATTTTTCCATGGAAGAACGTTGGCCATAAAGAGATTCTAACTTTTTTCTAATGTTTTCTTCGATTTTATCTAAGCGCCAATGATTTTCTAATGTTTTAACAAAGGAAAGCGAGCCTGCACGGAGTATTGCATTAATTCCTGATTGAAGTTCCCCTAAATACACCGTAGATGCAAGTATTGATTTATTTAGTCTTTCGATTTCCTCGTTTAGTTTTTTATTTGGATGTTTAGTGTATGATTTTTCAACAGTTATTTTGGTAATTACATTCTTCAGTAAAGAGTCCAGTAAAATATGACCAAATAAAGAATATTGTCCGATCTCGAGCAATTTTACTTTATTTCTAACCCATTCTTTAGTAACATCTTTATTTTCTGTTAATATAACTGATCTTCCCCATCCATATATGTCTAGACGATTTTGTAGAATTGGGGCATCCTCAACATTTTGTTCCAATAATTCAACTATATCTTGACGAAAATAATTCCGAATACTTTTTCTTCTTTTTATATCAACTTCAAACAAGTCGTTATCGTAAAACCAATAAATTATATGTATCCATGCAAGGTTGTTAATTTTATTTGATTCTAACTCAAAAGCATCTACAAGTTTGAAGCCCTCTTTGTACAGAATAGAATTCTTAAATTTTTCAATTCTATTATTTATCGCTGGTTCTTTAAATTTCTCTAGAAATGTTTTCTTAACTAGGGTCTCCAATTTGTCTTTAATTTTATTAATATTGCCATGATTTTTTACATTTACAGTAACTTGAGATGTGAACAATCCTATTCCATTTGGGTAGAGATAGACTTCATAATTTTCAAATCTTATACTTTTAACTATACTATTAAACTCAAGATTTTCGTCGGAATCTTTAATTTCCAATGTTTTAGGTTCCTTAATCTCAAATTTAGCCAATAAGATGGGGAAGTCTTCTTCAGTAAAGAAAGAATTTTCTTCCTCATAGTGATTTACGATTACATGTTTTAGAAGTTTATACGACTTTATATCTGTTAAAGCATCGACATCGTTTCGGAATTGGAAAAGATCTTCAACATTTATCTCATTGTTATCCCCTTTTTCTTTTTTTGAGAAATTTTCAAAATCATGCTCCTTGAATCCGCTCTCTTTATACTTTTTATTTCCTTTGTCGGTTATTTCCAATACGAGTTTAAATTCGGATTTATCAAATTTTTTCTTGACAGAACTTGTTCTATAGTGTAAATTATCCGATATTGCCTTTAAAACTGAACTCGGTCTATTAGATAGTTTATTAATTTTATAATTATGACCTTCTGTCTTGTTACTATCTGATAGTTGTATATTGAGGTATTTCTCTTTATATAAATGACTTATTCCATCATCTAAATTGGAAACCTTTATTTTCTTACGAAGTTCGTTAAAAATGGCATCAAATGTTTTAGGTTCCTTACTCAATAAACATAAAATATAATACTGTCTAAAACTAAGACGATCTTTTGTAATTGCCGTTTTTATTTTTTGTACATCTGATGCATCAATATGAATATTTGTAGCAAAAGGTCCATGAACAAATATGCAGAACTCTTCAATATTCATGAATCATATTTTCCCTTCTTCCATAAACTTGAATGAAGATACAAAGTTTGAAAATAGATTTGCAAAATGGTATTAGAACATTCTTATACACGTTATCTCGTTTTTCTAGGACCTCTAACCGATTACAATATATATTTTGATTTTTAACTTTATTATTTATCTCCGTGTTGTTTCATTCAAAGACATAATATATAAGATTATGGGTATAGTTGACAATAGCTTCGTAAATAGAAGTGTATCTCCATTTGTAATTAATCACCATGTTTTCAACATCATGTATAATAGGTCTCGGCTAATTAGAAACAATCCATAATGATAGTACAATGCGATGCCAGTTTCTATTGAGAATGATCGATTATTCAGAAGTTTACCAATCCAGATACTATACGTGACACTTTATCGTACTTTCTTAGTCTATTTCTGAATGTATTGCTCATTATCATGTACTTTTTCAATCTGCAGATGGTGTGCTCTATCACTATCCTCTTTATAGAATGACTTTTGTTATACTCTTTTTCTTCTTGTAATAATTCTTCTTGGTTTCTCTTCTTTCTGTTCGGTAGAGAATAGTTGATCTGGAAAGTCCTTTTCTATACCAAGGTATCCGAGATCAAACACATTAACAACCTCTTTTGGAGTTACAGGATGATTCTTTTTGTAGATGTTATAGTCATGCCTTCTTCCTTGATTATGATTTGCTTTATGGTTGATAAACCCACGATTGTTAACCATAAGTTGTGTCTTTACCGTATGTCTTTTTTCCTTTCTTGAATAGAAAATCTTCTTTTATTATCTGTAGGTCTTGGTATCTGTTGTTCTGTAGAATCGATAAAAGATAAATAACCTGGAAAATATTTTCAACTTCGTCAGGAGTCCGCAGCCTTTTTGCTATGCTGTATATCTTTTGAGTGATGGGTACGCATTTTCTTATTAACCTTTCAATCTTTTGTATATCCCTGCAAATGTTACTCTGATCTAAATCAAAGAGAAAGCCAGCTAACGTGTATGTTATATACAGACGATAGTACACTAAAAGCATCAAAAATCTGTCTTTTACATTTAGTTTGAAATGTCTTCCTGCACCAAACTTTCTTTTTCAGAATTTCCTTTTGGATAAACGTTGTATCTCTTGTTTGGTATATCTTTTTGCTATTTCTTTATCGTAAATATTATCAAATTCTTTTAATGTAAGGCCAGTGAACGATTTGAAAAGCAGTGGTTTTTTAGATAACCTCTCGTATGAAAGCAAGGAGAGAACAGGTTGATGAGAAACTACTGGTCATAAAGCTGTTTGCAATTAATTACGCAAGAGATCTTATGTAATATACTCGGGTTTTGTTCTGTATCTTACCTGGCATATCATAAAATAAATAAGAAATTTATAGATTTTTCCTTAACTTTACAGAACCGTAAAAATATCTATAATATTATAAAAAGTAATTAATATAAAATTATTTAAATTAAACAGCCATAATGAAAATAGTATCTATAGTAGGAGCTAGACCAAATTTTATAAAACTAGCTCCAATTCATTATTCAATAAGAGAAATTGCAGAACATATAATTATTCATACAGGACAACACTATGATTACAATCTATCTAAAATTTTTTTTAGTGACTTGAATATTCCAAATCCTGACTATAATTTAGAAGTAGGGTCAAACACGGCACCAAATCAAATTGCCCAAATGATTACAAAACTAGATGCTATTTTCACTAAAAATAAGTTTGATTTAGTTATTGTTTATGGAGATACCAACTCAACTTTAGCAGGAGCAATTACATCAAATAAAACAGAAACAAGGTTAGCTCATGTTGAATCAGGGCTTAGAAGTTTTGATAAAAAAATGCCTGAAGAAATTAACAGAACAGTGACTGATCATATTAGCGATTTTTTATTTGCACCTACTGACACTGCAGTAAAGAATTTAAATAGAGAAAATATTAGTGGAAAAATATATAATACAGGAGACATATCGGTAGAAGTAATAAATAAAGTAAAGGTATTAAACAAATCAAAAATATTGAAAAAACTTGACTTACAATCTAAAGAATATTTATTACTTACAATGCATAGATCAGAAAATACAAAAGTGACTGAGAATTTGCTAGCTTTAATACAAGCTATTACTAAATTAAAAGAGCATAAAATAATTTTTCCAATGCATCCAAGAACCCTATCTTTTTTTAAAAAAAAAAATCTTTTAGAAAAAATAGAGAAATTAAATAATATTAAAATAATTGAACCACTAGGTTATATTGATTTTATAAATTTAATGAAAAACTCCAATAAAATTATAACTGATTCTGGAGGAATTCAAAAAGAATCATTTCTTTTAGAAGTGCCATGCATAACAATTAGAAACAGTACAGAATGGATCGAGACTGTAAAATTTGGATGGAATTTATTAACAGGTCTTGATTCTGAAAAAATAATAGATGCAGTAAAAAATTGGACACCTACAAAAACAAATGTAAAATTTTTAGGAAACGGAAGAACATCAGAAACAATTAAAGATATAATTTGTCGAAATTTAAAAGTTAGTTAGTTAAAGAATACAATTAATCAAGTATCAAATAAATATAATCGCAGAGCAAATTATCAAAAAAAAGTGTGCAGAAAAACCTATATTATTATTATTTTTCATAGATTCATGGGGAATTATTATGTAATTGTAACTTGTAGGAATTCTGAGAAAAATATTGAAAAAGCAATTCTATCATTACATAATCAAACTTTAAAACCAGAATACATAATTATAATAGATGATGGTTCGACAGATAAGACTCCATTTATTTTAAATGAATTAAATAACAAAATTTATAATTTACTTATAATAACCAATCCTGATTTAGGATATGATGTCACCAGAATAGCTAACAACTGGAACAAAGCTATTAAATTAACAATAGAACAAAAATTAAGAATAACAGACTATCATATGATAGGTACCGACGATACCATATATGAAGAAAGATATGCTGAAAAGATAATTTCATTTATGGATCAATATCCAAAATATGCAGTAGTTTCAGGAAATTATGATGAAAATAAATATGTAACTCCTCATGGAGCAGGAAGATTTGTAAGAAATTCATTTTTTAACAATGTACACAAATTATATCCAGAGAAAATGGGATATGAATCATTTATACTGATTTCGACCAAAAAAAATAATTTTGATTACACAGTATTACAAGAAGCTCGATTTGAGCATACAAGACAATTGGGCCAGGATCACCATTTTTATGAATTCGGTGCAAGTATGAGAACTCTTGGTTATCATCCAATATTTGCATTAGGAAGATTTCTCACATATTTTGTTACAAACAAGCCTATAGGACGACAAGGAGCAATGTATATGATTTATTATTATTTTTCATATAAACCAAAAAAGGATGGATATGATAGTATGTATCCAGAAGAAATAAGAAAATTTACAAGAAAAATCCAGTATAACAAAATTAAATCAATACTTAAACTAAAATCAATACAATAATAATAGATATTTAGGAATAAACCTAAGAGCTAAAGTTACAAATCTGTTGAGCTAAATTATAAATAACAAAATTTTTTGTATGATATACAATGGATGAAAAAAAAGGAGTAGCATATTTTTGATTTAAATCAATATAATACAAAAATGTATTATTTTTATAGTTTTTATAAGGATCACAGAGAGAAGGAAATTTATTTATTAAAGATATCGAAAAATTTTTAATTTGATTTTTATTTAATAATGTATCACTAATATCAACAAAATTCTCAGTATAGAGATACTGACGTGATGGATGTAAAAATAGTGAAAACCAACCTCTCCAATGCTTTGTGCCAATTATAGTAGAATCACCTGGAGTGTTGGAATTTATCCAATCAATTGATTTTAACAGATCAGAATTATCTTTGATTTTAAGTGAGTTAAAATTCATTGAATATGGAAAAATAAATCCTGTATTTTGCTGAAAGAAAGAAGGAAGAGAAAATATAACTCCAGATGGTATCACAGTATACAGAAATCCATATATAACAAAAACAAATAAAAATAAAAATATAATTCCTTTTTTTAATACTTTGTGTCTCAAATTTAAAAAAACATCGATCATTATAAAAAATCCATATATAGATATTAAAGACATATAAATTCCAAAAATAAGAAGCCATCTTTCTGGAACTAGATATCCATAATTTGGTATAAAAATCCAAGTAAAAGAAAAAAATAAAGTAATTATTAATGGAATTTTTATAATTAGAATACCATCCTTAAATTTAGTAAAAACGAAACCAGAAATAAAAAAGGGAACCAAAATCCCATACAGAGATAAAAAGAGAATAGATATGTCAAGTTGGGAAAAAGTATTATTACCATATAAAGGATTTAATAACGTATCTAAAAAATTTATATTCCTCGAAACAAAAGTAATTTTATCAAAAGATAAAAAATAGAAAAGAAAAGAAGAAGCAAAAAAAGCATTTATTATAAAAAGATATTTCTGTTTATAAATCAAAGAGGAAATAAAAGATACAATAATAAGAAGAATACCGATCATGCGATCTGAAAAGATGGTTATAAATGAAATAGAGAAAATAGATGCAAGAGAAATGAAATGAACCAAAGTATTTCTTTTATTAAAATTATAAATTAATAATAAAAAAAGATTGAACAAAATAAGAGAAAAAAGATTACGAAATAAATCCCAAGATATTCTTAAAGTTCCAAGTTGAAAAATAACAAAAATGGTAAAAATCAAACTTCTATTTGATGATTGATTCATTATTTTTTTACTTAATAAATAAATAGTCATAGAAAAAAAACCATATAAAAGAACATTAGATATCAAAAACGAATAGTAAATATCAACATAAAAAAGAGATGAAAATAAATAAACAACGGTTATATAAACAGGAAATGAGGTAATCAGAGTAATCCAATTATTTTCAAAATGATATAGATTAGGTAAATAATAATTTATAGAATCGTATCCAACAGGGTAGGGAAAATTGATTACAATAGGTACTAATCGTATTAAACAGCCTATACCAAAAGCAATTAACAAATAATATAAAAATGATTTATTCATACCAAAACGATCAAAAAAAGTAGTCTAAATAATTATTTAACATATTTTTTTTCCATATCCATATATTTATCGAGTTCAACAAGTTTATTAAATTCTTTAAATCCAATCATTTTGTCTATTAATGGTTTTGTAGTTCCCGTTTGATGTAATGTTTTAAAGGTATTATATATAGCAAAAGTTGAAGAATATAATCCCGATAATGGAAAAATAGCAATACGATACCCCAAGTCCAAAAGATCTTTTGATGTTAAATTTGGTGTAATGCCCTCTTCAATCATGTTGGCCACCAAAGGTGCATCAATCTCGGAGGATATAGTTTCTAATTCTTCAATAGAATGAGGGGCTTCAACAAATACTACATCAGCACCAATCTCTCTATATTTTTGTCCCCGTTTTATTGCTTCATCAATACCCATGGGAGCTCTTGCATCAGTTCTAGCAACAATAATAAAATCAGGATTATTTTTTTTTGCATCAATAGCTGATTTTAATTTAGGTAAATATTCATCAACTCCAATTACTTCTTTACCGATCATGTGACCGCATCGTTTAGGCCAAACTTGATCTTCCAAAAAAATTCCTGAAGCTCCAATCTTTTGAAGATCGTTTACCAATTTCCATACAGTCAATGGATTGCCATATCCTGTATCCACATCAACTATTAATGGAATCTCGACTGCCCTAGTTATTCTTCTGGCAGTTTCCAAAGTTTCAGTCATGCTAAGAAAACCAAAATCAGGCATTGCCAACATTGATGCGGATGTCCCATAACCAGTTTGAAAAATCGCCTTAAAACCTACATGCTCAGCGATTTTTGCAGTTAATGCATCATATACACCAGGCATAACTAAAATTTCATCTTCATGAGACAACAATTTACTCAATGACAAATAATAAAATACTTTTTTCCACTCTATATAATTTTAATTGTAAAAAAACACAATAAGAAGAATATTCATCTCATTACCTAATATTTAATATATTGATAAATAACTGAACTGTTGAATAACTATACTAACTATACCAATTAGCACAAGTATGCTAAATAATTTATCATGGTAATTATAACAAAACACAAAAGCTATCTACCACCTTTGTATTTATTTAACTATTCTCAATGTCATTGACCAAAACCCAATTGGTTAATCTGTACAAAAAAGAAAATGATCCAAAGGTGAAGGAAAGACTACTCTGCTAATTATCAGAGAGTATGTGAAGATGGACAAATTCCTTTTCGTGTTGTAAAAGAAATGCATAGAAGCAATCCCTGGGCTTCAGACTAGTTAAAAAGATACGATAAAGAGGGCACATAGAAGGACTAAAAGATAGAACAAAAAGTGGTAGATCGCCTAAGTTGTCAGACGAGATTTGTTATCCGATAAATAAAGAACTAAAAGAAAGCAACAACAAGGGTTGGACCACAAAACAGGTGGAAGAATTAATTGTAAAGAAAAGCGGGATAAAATATCACTATACTCACATATACCGCATCCTTCGTAAATGGGGATTCAAACAGAAGGTACCAAGAAAAGTACATGTTAATACTGCGTCTTTAGAGGAAAAAGATGATTTCAAAAAAAGGTTGCCCAGATACTTGTGGATATGCATATCCAACAACAACAACAACAGCAGCAGCAATCGCAAGAAAAAGACGTATTTACCATAGTATCACTGGATGAATCCTTCTCCTTTTATGATTCTCTTGTAAGACGGGTTTGGATAGATGAGAATAAAAGACCAATAGTCAGAGTAACAGGCTCGCACAAACATTCGTGTATTTTTGGTGCCATAAGTATAGAAGGAAATAAACAACAGCTGTTCAGACAGTATAATAAATTCAATGGCGAGACATTTCTTGATTATCTAAAGAAAATACATACCAAATTTCCAAAATGTTATCTTTTCATGGATGGATAAGGCATCACCGCACTACAGATCAAAGAAGGTGATCAAATATTTTGAAGAAAACAAGGATACTCTAATCCCGGTATACCTTCCAACCGCATCACCATGGAGTTTATGGTAATGGAAGAGATTTGGAATATAGCCAAACGAGATCTATTTGTTCTACAATATTATCCATCATTTGCAGATTTAAAGAATAGGATATTTCAGTATTTTAGAACAAAAAGATTCCATCTAAATACGAGAAACTATTTGTTACGAGATGCAATTTAGAGAATATATGCTAATTGGTATAGCTTATTTATTCTTCTGTTTATTGTTGTAAAATCCGGGATAGAAGGTAATTTTGTACGTGCATGTCCTTTTGCAATACCCTCTGTTTGTCTATATGGAAGATGGAAATATATCTTGGTATATCCAAGAAAGAGAAGAAAAGTATCAGGATAGTGAAATGGTTCATCGACTTTACCGTCATTCATTTCTTTTAATTCCGCATCCCAGTTATCGATAATGTCAAATCCAATTATTATTTCGCCTCATCTGACTAGAGATTGGTTATAGGCAGACCAATTCATATCATTTGTTGGTATATGTTAGCT
>JBDUES010000135.1:0-3693 GCA_040297625.1 Candidatus Nitrosocosmicus sp.
AGTAGGATAAAGGAATCAGGAAAAGAATATGGTTTATCTTTTTTATTTTCATTCATTCTGTCAAGGTTGTAATCCCACATATCCAGAAAATCATATGCAAAAAGTATCTCTCCTCTTCTTACAAGAGATTGATTATAAGAGGGCCAATGGATCACAATTATTGAATAAACTAATCCTAGCTAAATAGATTGAGTTATGCAACAAAGCAGGATAAAATAAGTAAAATTTAAATTTAAATTGTTAAAACTATAAAAGTGGACTATTTAATAATATTACATATTTTTTCAGAACCCAATTATCAAAACAATCATTATTTGAACGATGACATGATCAAAAACCATATTCAAGTATAACAATACTACTAGTAGGTTATTTGAAACCGGCTACTTTATTGGATTATTTAGTTCCTCAAGAAAAGCAATTTCGGATAAAGGCTTTCTTTGTCTTGGCAAAGATGATTTTTCTTTTAATTTTTCGGGTAGTACTTTGTGATCATCCTGATACCCTATTGCTATCATTATTCCTACCTCATAATCCTCTGGAATATCAAACATTTGTCTAGCTTTGGTAACATCAAAACCACCCATTTCATGCATAATTAACCCTTGATTAAAAGATTCAAGGAACATATTTTCATTTGCAGCTCCTAAATCATGAAAATAAAGTCTGTTAAATGTCCCCTTATCAGAGTAAATTTTCTTTGTTATTGCACATATTAATACAGGTGCCCTTTTTGCATAAGAATTAAATTCGAGCAAAACTTCTTGAGCTTTTTTTAATTTCTCAATATTATCATTTGTAAATACAAGATACCTCCACGGTTGTTCATTATTTGATGAAGGGGCCCATCTTGCCGCTTCGAGGATGGAAAGTAATTTTACCTTTTCAACGGATTTCGATGAGAATGCTCTAGCACTCCATCTTTTTTTAATTAATTCATTTACAGGAAAATCAGTATTTGCAGTATTGATAATAATATTCTCATCAGACATGTTTTTATTAATAAAATTACAACCTTAATAGAATTTGTATTTTTTTATAAAATATATATTTTCATTTATAGACAAAGCTGTTGAACAAATAATTAAATAAATAGAGCACAGAGGTTTTATTGGTGAAAAATGCAAAATATATTTAATTTCTTTTTCAATAGTTTTAATACATTAAATACACTTTGTAGAATCATTTTGATCAGTCATTTTAAAAAAAGTGCATCAGTACATCCACTTTAATAAGTCATTGCCAACTTTTCCAACATATCTTGTCCATCTCACATAATACCACATATTTTTATTGCATTAATAATCTATAAATTAAAATCAAATAGACAATATTTAAAAACTAACAGCAATTTTCTACAAAATTAATCACAAATGCATTTAACTACTAATTTAGTAAAATGGATTCAAATATATTTGAAATAAGATACAAAAGAAAAAGAATAATGTTAAAATTCATTACTCGTATTTAAAATGGTAACATAGATCGAATTAAGAAATAAGAAAAAGACGATTAGGGAAAAAGGGTTGGTTGGAAGAATAACATAGAAGTATTATCATATACATTTATGTATTAATAAATATACATCAACTTTTTACTATTTCATATTATTATGAACTACATTACAATATTGTGAAAGGAAATGAAAAAACAAACAGGAAAAATATCCAAGTTAGAAAAAAAATTCAGGTATGCAATAAAAAAATATTCGATGTATGGGATTTTTAATGAATCAAATATCATTTTTTGAGATAAATTTAACATATAAAGATTTAACCCAAATATTAGAGAACCTATACAGTATTATAGAAAAAACAAACAACAATAAAATAAAAAGCATATATAGAATTCTAGACAAGTCCAAAGACTCAATGTCCTTATCTTCACCTTCACTTCCGAAAACATCAACAAAAATAAAACTTCGACATGATCAATGGATCAAAATTATCGAATGTTGTCAATCAAACGAACAGATATTAGAATATTTAGAGAGCAAAATTAATATACTAAAAAAATATCAACGAAATTCAATATATTAAATTGTAAAAATAAAATAACCTAATTAATTATTATTTTCAATGCGATTAACAAGATTATTAATAGGAAATAAATATTATAAATTAGAAATAATTTAGACTAAAAATTTTAAAACAGAATTAAAAATTCTTTAATTAAATAGACAGAAAGAAGATATTTAATACATCAAAGTAAAAGGATATAAAATAAAAAATAAATAGGTAAAATCAAAATTAGAAAATTTTACGCAATTGAAGTTTTGCAGAGAAAAATCAAAATATCCACTTTGTTCAATAAACTTTTAATATAAAATAAAATAAAATAAAATTGAATATTAATATGTTTTATTAATCGCGATCTTCTTCATGTTTTTTTACTAAATCCATCTTCTTCATGTTCATGTTTTTTACTAAATATTTCTTCTAGTTCACGACAAAGTTCTTTAGAAGATTCTAGTTTAGAGACATCTGCCTGCCATTGTTTTTTCATTGTTTTTACTATTAGATGTGCTGTTTTTTCCATAGTATCTTCCATTTCAGACTCTAGAATTTTATTCTTTATTTTTTCGACTTGGACTTCCATTAATGCAGTATAAAATGCTTTTTCTAACATGTATTTGGTCGTAGTTATGGGATCTATACCACACTTATTTTCTTGACTTTGTGAACTACAACAACAAGAATTTGTACTACAATTAGTTCCATTACAATCGCAACTAGATGTTTTTTCATCTGAACAGTCATAATCACATTTATTTTCTTTCATATCATTGACCTCGTAGTTAACTATACTAAAGTAAGTATATAAAGTAGTAAGTGAAGAATCAGTTATCAGGTGTTGGAATGGTGAGTTGGAAGATCAAAGAATACAGTTTACGTTAGAAGGAACAGCGTGTAAATCATGCCCTGTTAATAACACCTTTAATATAATTGGAAAAAAATTTGCAGTATTAATACTACGAAATATGATAATTTTAAAACAGAAACGATTTAATGAGTTTCTTGACTCCATAGAAAAAATCAACCCAAAAACTCTTTCAGTAAGACTTAAAGAAATGGAAAAAGATGGTTTAATAAAACGAGAAGTGTATAATGAAAAACCGATTAGAATTGAATATTCTTTAACTAACAAAGGTGAAGCATTAAAACCAGTTCTAGAACAAATGGCAATGTTTTCTATGAAATATTGTTGCGATCAAATATTTGAAGATCCTCAATCTGTAAGATTAGAAAAATTTGACTCAGATACATTCAAAAAATATAAAATACATGCATAAAAATATAACCAGCAAAAAAAAACAATTCCAAATATTCTAGATTTAGACCATAATATAACAATAAACATAATTGCAGTTTAAGTTGTTATTATTTTTAAAAATTAGATAGTGGTTTTAAAAATATATTTATAATATATATATATTAAAATGATTATAAGAATATTTTTCCCTTTAAACTATTATATACAACATTTTATAGTCGCTCAATTTACTTTTTTTCTTATCAAGAACAAAATATAGACACTGGATTTCTTATTTAATTCCCAAGTTCGTCCAATTTCGATCATTTGGCATCTGTTAAAACTCTTCTACATCTATGGAACAATTTTTTGTTTTATATGAAGTCGTTTTTCTAGCAGTCAAGAATTAGTTTATCATTTGATAGAATATATGAATTGGAA
>JBDUES010000136.1:0-5236 GCA_040297625.1 Candidatus Nitrosocosmicus sp.
TATCCTGTACTTTTTCAATCTGCTGATAGTATGTTCCACTACTATTCTCTTTTTTGAATGAATAGTGTTGTAATATTTTTCTTCTTGTGATAAACACTGGTTTATTTTCTTTTTGCATGGTAAGGCAGAGATAGTTGTTCTGGATAATCCTTTTCTACGCCAAGATATCCCAGATCAACTACTACAATAACAACTTGTTTTGGAGTGACAGGATGATTCTCCTTATAAATATCGTAATCATGTCTTTTTCCTTTCTTATATGAGACCTTATGAATGATATAACCACGATTGTTAACCATAAGCTGATTTTTAATAGTATGTCTTTTCTTCTTACCTGAGTAGAATATCTTTCTTCTTTCTTTATCGACAGCTGGTCTTGGAATCGGCTGTTCTGTGGAATCTGTAAAAGCAAGAAAGCCTGGAAAATACTTTTCAACTTCCTCTGGAGTTTTTAGCCTATTTGTAATGTTGTATAACTTCTGCGGAATTGGTACACATTGTCTTACCAGAGGCTCAATCTTTTGAATATCTCTGCAAATGTTGCTCTGATCCAAATCAAATAAAAAACCTGTTAAAGTGTAAGTAATGTAAAGACGATAGTAAACAAGTAGCATTAGAAATCGGTCTTTTATATCCAATTTGAATGGTCTTCCAGCACCTATGCTTCTTTTTCGGAATTTCCTTTTTGTTAACCGCTTTAACTCATGTTTGTCATATCTTTTTATTATTTCTTTATAGTAAATACCATCGAACTCTTTTACTGTTAGGCCAGTGAACGATTTGAAAAGCAGTGGTTTTTTAGATAATCTCTCGTATGAAAGCAAAGATAGGACATGTTAATGGAGATCTGTTGGTCATAAAGCTGTTTGCAAGTAATAATGCAAGAGATCTATTATTTTAAATGATTATTGTTTTAATGTGAACTGTGTAAGAATTGAAATTATTCATTAATATTTTAATATTGATAACGATAGGAAGACTCTGTAAAGTTAAGGAAAAATCTATAGATTTATTTCTTGTTTATTTTTTATATGGGCCAAATAAGAAAGAGACCAGAATCTGAGGACATTTGTTGATAATTATAACAAGTGGTTGACGTCTTAATTTTACCGAGCCAAATATCAGGACTAAAAACTGAATCGGTAGAGGAAGTAAATACATGCTTGAAATAATACTACCCTATCACTTTTTTTAAATTATTCCTTTTTTAATAAGTATAATAAATACAACTAAAGCTGTTGGTAATCCTATTATAATTGCATAAACAGAATAAACCAAAGTTAATGAATTTATGAAGCCAAAAGGTGAAGAATGGTTTGATGTATTTTGAGCATTGTTAGTACTATTGGAAGAAGAGTTGGGATTTTTATAAACTAGCGTATTATATTCTATAAAAGAATGTGGGTCTTGGCCGCTTTCTATTTTAATACTTAAATTGCCTGGAGAATTAAATGTATATTTTTCAGCGCTGGAGCCCATTTCAGTATGTCCATTTGTTCTGTAAATTTCTTTTCCATTTTGAATTAAAATAAAGTTGTAAGGCCATAAATGTAATGGTGTATTTTGAGGCAATTTAAAAGAATCAATTATGAAGGAAACGGGTTCATTTGTCCTTATTGATGGTGGACTCCATGAAAGACCTATCTCATATTTTTTATCGGTAGTTAAATTATATAATGGAAATTTGCCAATTTTATTTCCATTTTGATTAACCGCATATGGCGGTATTGTTGATGCTGTGTTTGTATCTTTCACGTTTACTATTCCTTCCATCCAAGGATGAATCGTGCAAAAGTAATTGTAGGTACCGGATTTATTAAATTTTAAAGACCATGAACTACCAGGCTTGAATAGACCGCTATCAAACAAGCCATTAGGTTTTCCTTTTGCATTAGTTGCAGCACTAGCAATGCCTCCACCTACCCCACTTGTTACTGTATGGGATTCGGTATCGTTGTTAACCCATTTTACAGTGTCATTTACATTAATTGTAATTGGACTGGGTTTGTACCATTGTTTTTCTGTAAACTTTGTTATATCCACTTCAGGATTTGCTGACCCTTTAGGAATTGATACAATATTTTCTTTACTATCTTCTGCAAGCGAAATGAGTAAATTACTGCTATTGCCAATGCAGTAACACAATATAATCGATATCATTAATATTGTAAATATTTCTATTTTTTTCATACGTTAATAACATTGACTGTGTGTTATTAATATATTGCAAAGAAATATTAATAAGTTCCACGAGCATTCAGAAGCCGTTATATTGTATATTTTTGCTTTGTTATTTTTCCAATTCGATATGTTTTTTCCAATTTAGTTGGTATACCGTTGCAGCTCAAATTATTTTTATGATAATTTACCAATAAGAAAGGTTCAAATTATTTTTTTATCGATGTCATGTATGTTTGTATAATAAAAATTAAATAAGATGGTCTAAATACCGTAATATGCATAAAGATATTTTATTTTATCTTTTTTTTATACTTTTGAGCCTGTCAATTAGCTATTCGTTTACATTTAGCAAGGTTTATGGAGATGGATTATTTATGGAACAGCTGTCTGGTTCCCTTGGCGATCGCAAAGCCGATCTATTGATAAAAATGACGCCGCCTGTTGTAACAACAGCTTTGATTAAAAACGAGGGTCAAAAACCTGTTGTAGAGTTTAAACTTTTTGATTCAAAAACCAATCAAACTTTCAAATCAGTTACATACTATATTACAATTGAAAAAAACGGCAAACAATTGTTATCTAACTGGTTTTACAGTCCAAATGGCGATCTAAAACTCCAGATGCAACCAAGAAACACCAGTCAAATTACTGTAGCTGGTGAGCTCGATCCTATTTTGAATGCTTATACTAGTCAGGGGGGAGGTTATGTGGTAGCCTATGGACCCATATTTTCAGAAGGTGGATTATATCACTTTATTGTACGAATTGTTACAGTCGATTTTTCTACCACAATTTTGCCTGATGACAAGCAGCCCATATTTAATGGCTGGCTTAGCGTTGGTGCTTCCAAAGACAAAGTTTTTAATATTGACGGCAAACCTGTTCCCGTTACTATACTTGGTTATTATGATAAAATAAATAATATCACCTATGTTCCTAAATCAAATGCAATTTCATTTGATATGCCCTTTACTTATAATTTGACCCGGCTAAATGCTCCAGATAATAATGTGTATGTCCATCAGGAAGTTCATTTACCAAAACCAAGTGTTTTTACTTCTACAGGTAGTTATACTGGCCTTGCCAATGGACAAGATGTAAGTAAATATTTGGTGGTAGATGGATCTAATAAAACAGCAGATGTGGCACATTTTATGCTCACTAAACCCGTAGTTTTACAAATAGCCAGCAAGCATAACCAGACAACATCATCATCATCATCAAATAAGAATTCATCTTCTTCATTGATGGATTTTACTCTTGTGCCTTCTAAAAATGGATCCAAGTCGATGGGAACAGCTATGAATATGACAACGATGCTGATGCCACCAAAATAATTATTTTATATTTTTTTATTTATCATATTGCTCCAATTGACATTGCTATTCAATATTATATGAAATTGGTTTAGGCGATAATCTTTCTTAATGATTTTGAGAAATATAATCTTTACAGAAGATCACTTGTATACTTAGAAACTCTCCATACTTTACATATGTATTTTATATATGGGTTCTATTGATGACTAATCATTATTCTATAATTTACAAGGCCTGATGCTATATCCTATACCTTATCATACTTTCTCAATTTGTTTCTAAATATATCATTCATAATCCTGTACTTTTTCAATCTACAAATGGTATGTTCTCTATTACTATTCTCTTTTTAGAATGAATTTTGTTGTACTCTTTTTCTTTCTCGGACAATTCTTTTCGGTTTATTTTCTTTTTATACGGTAGTGCTCTGATAGTTGTTCTGAGAAATCCTTTTCTATACCAAGGTATCTTAGATCAACTACATTAACAACTTGTTTGGGAGTTACAGGATGATTCTTTTTATAATAATCATAACCATGTTTGCATCCTTTCTTATATCCTGTTTTGTGAATGATAATTCCATGATTGGTAACCATAATCTGATTCTTTATAGTATGTTTTTTCTTCTTTCATAAAGAATATAATATCTTCTTTCTTCTTTTGTTTTTAGGCCTAGGTATCTGCTGCTCTGTGGTGGAATCTATGGAAGATAGAAATCCAGGGAAGTATATTTCAACTTCCTCTGGCGTTTTCGACCTCTTTGTTATGTTATATATCTTCTGAGGAATGGGTATGCATTTTCTAATCAGCGGCTCAATCTTTTGAATATCTCTGCATATGCTGATCTGGTCTAGGTTAAAGAGAAATCCAGATAATGTGAAAGTTATGCAAAGACAATAGTAAACCAAAAGCATAAGAAATCTGTCTCTTACATCCAGTTTGAAAGGTCTACCTGCACCTATTTCTCTTTCTCTTTTTGCATCCTTTCTTTTTGTTGATAAACGCTTTAACTCATACTTCTCATATCTTTTTGATATTTCTTTTCTGTATATATTATCAAATTCTTCTACTGAAAGACCAGTGAATGATTTGAAAAGCAGTGGTTTTTTGGATAACCTCTCATATGATAGCAATGAAAGGACCCCGCCTATTGATGAATTAATGGTCATAAAGCTGTTTAGGAGTAATTACGCAAAGCATCTAATGGAGATACATTTCTATCATTTCTGAAGAAAATACATAATAAATTCCCAAAGTGTTATTTGTTTATGGATGCTTTGTTGCATGATTCCTCATTTCCAAATACATTTAGCTAACATCTTTTAAGGAATTATGTGAAATGGTCCGACTATAACCAATCTCTAGTTAGAAGAGGCAAAATCTTGCTAGGGTTTGATATTGTTAACAATTGGGATACAGAACTGAGAGCGAGATAAATAAAGAATATTATCCCAATATATACATGTCAGATGTGAGTTATCCTTGTTAGTGCAACCGATAAAATTCTAGAACAGATAGACGAAGAATTAGGTAAATTTGCATTAGAAAAACTAAAGGAAAATGGTGTGGAATTTATAATGAATAGCTTAGTCAAGAGATGTGTAAACACAAAGGTACATACTAGATCTCTTGCGTAATTACTTGCAAACAGCTTTATGACCCGTAGTTCCTCATCAACCTGTTCTTTCGTTGCTTTCATATGAGAGGTTATCCAAAAAACCACTGCTTTTCAAATC
>JBDUES010000137.1:0-16093 GCA_040297625.1 Candidatus Nitrosocosmicus sp.
ATCTGCAATCAAATTCCAGAATATGATAAAAGAGATGATTTTAAAGGTATCATTGTATAATCTATTTAGAAGAATGACATAAATTCGACAAAAATAAGTTATGGGTAACTAGTTATGCAACAGAGCATCCCACAGTATAAAAAAAAGAATAATTACTTACGATAGCGGTTTGATTTATTATAAATGGCAAATACAGCAGAAATTCAAAATGACAAAACAGGAAAAGCAGTAAGAGAATCAGAGGCTGAAACTACCCTAGTAATGTTACCTTCAGATGCCAATCCGGGTGGGAATGTTTTTGGAGGAATAATATTAAAACATGTGGACTTGATCGCAGGATTGGTAGGAAAAAGACATGCAGGTCATGCAAATATTGTTACAGCAAGTATGGATAGCATGACATTTAAAAAACCCGTATACATCGGAAATGCATTGATACTAAAAGCGAGAATAAACTATGTAAAAAGAAGTTCCATAGAGGTAGAGGTGAATATCGAAGCAGAAGATTTGAATAAATCGCAAAAAGTCCTCACGGGCACTGCATATGTCACGTTAGTGGCATTAGATGAAAAAGGCAAACCTATCGAAGTACCTAAATTAATTTTACAAAACAAGGAAGAAGAGGAAAGATTTTTTGAAGGAGAAAATAGAATGGAATTAAGATTAAAAAATAGGAAAAAGGAAAAAGGAAAAGAAAATTAAAAAATTTTATTTTCATTCATAGGATAAACATAAACATTTGTCTTTTCATCATTTATGGATTGAGAATCCAATAAAATAGAATATACAATTTCAGATTTATCAAGACCACTACCCTTTTTACCCAAAATACAATTACTATTGATGATATAATCAATGGTTGCAGAATTAAATGGCTCCAAGGTAACACGCTCCTCACCCAATATACCACAATCCCTTATAGAATTTGACATTATTCTCCCTCCATCATTTAACAAATATCTAATATCAAATTTTTTTCTTAAAATTTCTAACCCTGTTTGCATTTCAAAACTTTCACCTGTAATAATATAGAAAATTAAAGAGGATTCTTTAATAAATTTTGAAAGAAAATTATAAATTTCAAGTGTTGTAATGATAACAACTTTGATATTATTTTCAGGATTTAACATTGCAATTTTATTATGATTATACAGTTCAACAAAATTTAATTTGTTGATACTCTCAAATGTTCTAATAGATATAATAAAATGAAATTTATTATTATCCACAAATTTCTTGGATAAATTCAAAAGATCGTTATAAATAAGAGTATTTTTATCCAAAAGATGTTTTCCAAAGAACTCCCATGACCAGATTTGGTCACGGTTTTCCATCATATTATTTATTGTTACCATAATTGCACGATTTCCAATAAGAATACGATGCAAAGACGCAAAAATATTATCACCTAATTTTCTACTTCCCCCAGTCAACAATTGAACACCACCACCTTGTTTTCCGATTATTTTGTAAGCATATATCCCACTATTTTGAGCATTCACTTCTCCTGCAATAAAACTTGTAGCTTGATAGGGAACTTTCATTTTATCAACATATTCATTTGATGCACCTACTATCACATATGGAAGTATTTTAGATAAATTATAACAATCTAGATCTTTTTCAGTATCAAAAAATTGGAACCCTCTTTTTTTAAAATGATAAAATTTTTCTTCGTTTAGGGTTTTTATTTCATAAAGAAATTCTAACCGTTTATGATAATTTTCAAGAAAATCTTTTTTTAACAATTAAAACAAAACTCGAAGATATAAAAAGAAAAAAATTAGTTATTAATTAGATAGGTTAGCCGTTGCAATTTTTCCGCTATTAATTAGTTTTTGCCATTCTTCTTGGTTACATGAAACTTGTGCACTTTCACCAGATACGCATTGTGCATTTGGTCCTTTACACGAATTCTTCAATTTACCGGCAGCTACACATTGTGCAAATTGTGCACTAGATTGTTGTTGGCTTATTCCCTGATTTGCAGAGTTACTACCGCCACTACCTGAGCTTTTACCATGACCGCCTGTAGCTGATTGACCAGCGGTATTGCTTCCGCTATTTGCTTGGCCTTGAGTGCTCGTGTTATTGCAAGCTGGACCAGTAAGAGTTCCGGAGAGGCATAGTGCATTTTGTGTATTAGATTGAGCTTGATCTATAGCCTGATTTGCAGTGTTCTTTGCTATTAGAACAAAGTTGGCTTGAGCAAAAGCACTACTACTAATCCCTAAAGAAGATAAAAGTAATGCACTTGTTATAAAAATTGATAATAGTATATTTATTTTATTATTTTTAACAGTAATAGAATAATTCATTATAACTTAAAAACATTATAACGTGTATATTTGTATTATGTAATCATCAAAAGTAAAAAGATTCAATAATATTATTACCTAATTTTCTACTTCCCCCAGCAACAACTGAATACCGCCACCTTGTTTTCTGATTATTTTGTAGCATATATCCCACTATTTTGAGCATTCACTTCTCCAGCACTAAAGTTGTAGATACATTTGAACTAATTTTATTATATATTCATTAGTTTTTCTAATTTAAAGTGTATTTCATAAAGAAATTCTAATTTTTATCATAATTTTCAATAAAAACTGTTTAAAATTTTAGAAAAAAAACGGGTTATAAAAAGAAAAAAATAATTTATCCAGATGATTGACCTGCAGTATTGCTTCCGCTATTTGCTTGGCCTTGAGTGCTCGTGTTATTACATGAGTTGCCAATACTGGAGCCAGTTACACATTGTGCATTTTGTGCATTAGATTAGGCTTGGCTTATTCCCTGATTTGCAGAGTTACTACCGCCAGAGCTTTTACCATGTCCGCCTGTAGCTATTTGACCTGCTGTATTGCTTCCGCTATTTGCTTGGCCTTGAGTGCTCGTGTTATTGCAAGCTGGACCAGTAAGAGATCCAGATAAACATAATGCATTTTGTGCATTAGATTGTTGTTGGCTTATTCCCTGGTTTGCAGTATTTTTGGCACCTGAGCCTTTACCATGTCCGCCTGTAGCTATTTGACCTGCTGTATTGCTTCCGCTATTTGCTTGGCCTTGAATGTTTGTGTTATTGCAAGCTGGACCAGTAAGAGATCCAGATAAACATAATGCATTTTGTGCACTAGATTGGGCTTGGCTTATTCCCTGATTTGCAGAGTTACTTGCTACCATGATAAAGGGAGAAGGTTGAGCAAAAGCACTACTACTAATCCCCAGAGGAGCTAAAATTAATGCACCGGTTATAAAAATCGATAATATTACATTTATTTTATTATTTTTAACAGTAATAGAATAATTCATTAAGGACTTTGAATTGTAATAACATATATATTTATCTTATGGTATTATAATGGCGATAATTAACTGATGTAATATAACATGTATTTTTGTAAAATCAAAATGAAAAAAGTATAAAAAATTGCATTGTTGTATGATTCAATTAATCGTTTTTTATTAACGTTTTAGTTTGTATTTTCATAATAAATAGTCATAATTTCATGCGATTTTATAAAAAAATAACATAGTTTTAACTGTTTTTCGAATCATAAACAAAGCAGAATATAACGCATCATTGGAAAATTAAAAGATCAATACTTTTGGATATTTTCAACAGATGTACAAAAAAATAAAATCCCATTAATATATTACATATGGAAAAATAAAGAAAAACAAAATTAAAGAAAGAAAAGGTTAATTGAAGATAAAAACTTTTTAGTGATTTTTAACATAATTTAATAACAGATAAAATATTCCAATCATTTAATCATAATTTAACATATCTAATCAATTATCAATTGCATACAATCATCAAATCATCCTTTTTAAAATGGGCAGGAGGAAAAAAAAGATTAGTAAGTATTCTTGATAACTTCACTCCAAAAAACATAGAAAGATACTTTGAACCATTTTTAGGAAGCGGTGCTTTTTTCTTTTATTTGGTACAGACACAGAAAAAATTTCAAGCTATTTTATCTGATTCAAATTTTGAGTTGATAAACACATACAAGGAATTGAGAGATAATACAAATGAACTAATAGATATATTGTATGAACATCAAGTAAACTATTATAAAAATAGAGAAAAATATTATTATTTTATGAGGGATGAATATGTTACAAAAAACAATACCGAACTGGCAGGGAGGTTTATTTTTTTAAATAAAGCTTGTTATAATGGATTATACAGAGTTAACAGATTAGGTAACTTTAATGTTCCTCATGGAAGGTATATAAATCCAAAAATCTGCAATAAAGAAAAACTAATTGATTGTTCGGAACTTTTACGTATTTATGATGTAAAATTATCATGTGATATTTATAAAAACATTATATCAAAATGTGGAAATAATGATTTTATTTATTTAGACCCACCCTATTTCCCTATTTCAAAAACCTCCAATTTTACAGATTATACTAAAGAAAGTTTTGGAATCTTTGAACACAATGAATTAGCTAAAGAATTTGAGAGATTAAACAACTTAGGATCCAAAGTAATTTTATCAAATTCTAATTCCGAATATATAAAAACATTATATAAAAAATATGAGATAATAAAGATAAAGTCCAATCGAAATATCAATTGCGATCCAAAAAAGAGGAAAGATCATTATGATTTGATGATTCTTAACTACAATAAAAAAATAAAAGATAAAAAAATTATTTCAAAAATCAGCAACAGTTTAAATACAAATAATATCAAATGAGATAAAGATTAAAATTATTTTTCACGTTATATTAGTCCTACTTGTCTAAGCTTTTCAGGTAAATAGGTTTCCGCCAAATATTTAAATCCATGTTTAAAAAATGCATCCAATTCACATTTTTCCTTTTTATTTAAAAATAGATTAAGTTCTTTTTGCCATTTTTTATTTTGTAACCAAGGTTTTTTTTTCATATCATTGGCCCTGTTAATATCTTCATCTGTGGCGGTCAATCGAGCCACTTCAGGAATATTATATTCATAAATATCAGAAAACATCATTCCAAGAACCTGGGCATCTGGAGTTACAAGTCTATCACTATCATAACTTAGTGATTCACTACCAATTTTGTATCTTAAAGCAATGCCTAGTCCCCATGGATCTGCGTCAGCAAAAACTACTACAGGTTTTTTCCAACTTTCGTTCAACATTTTTACCATTATCCTAGTTGCCCGATCGGGCTCCCCCGAGCCAGTCATCAAAATAGCATTATATTTTTGAATAAATCCAGATTTTCTGATATTACTCAAAACAGTATCTTTTTCTACAACCATAACAAAGTCTGCCTTTACATCATCTATCTGTACATCTCCAATATTTGTAGGAATAAGCTGAGAAGTAGATCTGCTTCCCAAATTACAATCAATTATATCACCACCAACCCTCAACTTTATTGGCCCTGATATCATACCTTTTGGTTTTGATGTTACTGAAAACTCTTCTCTAGGTATACCAGTCAATAATTCAACAGCTTTGATAGCATCGTCTGAATTATCCTGATTATTCCAAAACTTTTGCTTATTCTTTTCATCTCCAACATTGCTAAGTGTGGCATAGTACATTCCTCGTATAGTGCTTTCCATGTCTTCGTCAAGCAATTTTTTTATTGCATTTGCCATAACAAGGTACTGGGCAAATGTAGGTATTTTTTTTACACTATCCGGACTAACTTCAATTTTTTTATCACCGATAGTAAGCATTCTTTTTTCATCAGACCAAACAGTATTATCGTACCCTACCTTTGGTAAATCCAAAATTGGCATTTGTTTTTGGATAATCACATCTTCAGAAATTTTTTTCATTATTTTTTTAATTATAAGTATAACTTCATTTTTTTTTTCAGAAGACAATTATAATATACCTTATTTTATGTTTCCCTTATTTACTCTTCTCGGAGGAGGATGATGATAGGAATCCAATGTCGGATGGATATCACCAGCTTTAATTTTTTTATTGATTTTATTTTTAGAATATTCATCGTCGGTCAAGTTTTTTTTTGGAATCTTTCTCTTTACATCTTTATTATTATTATTATTATTATTATCTATGACTGCGGGTTTGTTGCTTTGATCCTTATTATTATTTTTACCCGTATTATTATTTTTAAAGAATCTATTGCGATTTTCTTTTATTTTTGAATTATCCGAAACAGTAAGAGATGATTTTGAATCACTTGGATTGTAAACTGCTAAAGTATTTTTTGATTCAGCATTTTTTCTATTCGCACCATCAATTTTGGAAGAATTAGTTAAAACGGTTGATTTTTCTTTTTTGTGTACATTTAGAGATGGGGAAGAAAGCGATGTAGAATTAGAAGTAGAGTTAACTACATCATCATCATCTACACTATCAATATTTGATTTTTTTGTCAAATGTTTTTCTATCAATAAAGAGAAAGATTCATTTAATTTGGAGTTTTTAACACCTAATGAATCAGTTATTGCATCCACTATGAATGGTAAATAATGTTTGTATAATTTCAGTTTATTTTCTGCTTCCTTCATTTTAAGTTCTTTTCTTATCTGCGTACTTAGTTTTCGATAAAGTTCAGAAAGACAAGATTTCATATAGGATTTTAATTCGCCTTCAGATGCAATACTTTCTTTACCCGCAGTTTTATAAGGAATTTTTGTAGAACAAACATGAAAGAAAATATGAATGGGTAAAACTTCAATAACACGATCCCTTTTTGATTCTTTATTAGTAATAGAAAATTGCTCTTTAGCTTGTTTTTTAGTGATACCCATTTTATTAATTTCTACTTCAGATACTACTTCTCTTGCTACATCCGATCCTTCATCATAAAGAAGAGGAATTTTGTTCGCAAATCGATATAATTTAAAAGTATTTATATCTCCACCATATGCCAATCCAGTTTCTATAATTGTAGGTCTATTATTTATTATACAAGTTCTTGAAGTATATGCAGCAAGAACAGGTTGTAAGACTTTAACAGAAAAGTTAGACTTGGATGTATTAATGTTATTGTTTGTTTCGATTTTTGGAATATTTTTATCATCTTTATCATCATCATTATAATTTATTTTTTTTACCTGATCTGTCTTCATCATGGTATCACGGTTGCTATTATTATTGTCAGAATAAGAAACAGAAGTTAATGTATCAACATTTTTATTAGAAACAATAGTATATTCAGACATCATTCCAATTGTAAGAATTTCTTGACCAATTGGACTTAAATGATCAGTATTAGGATTTTGAAATTTGGTTTTTTTACATATGTTTACAATTTTTATAAGATCATGTTCGCTAAAATTAACACTAGAATCCTTGAAATCGGATTTTAACTGAGCATTAGATATAATTTCTTTTGCTTTTTCATAAGAAAGTTTTTGAAAAGAGGAACACAATATTTTTGGTAACGTAATTTTTTGATCGGTGAATTTTAAAATAGCTTTTTTCAATGTTTGAAGATCCATGTCAGATGGATGTGGTAAAATTTCCTGTGCAGGAGCAGGCATTATAGAGGTTCGTCTATCAAAAGAAAAAATGCCATCATCTGTTTCAAACGTTATAAATGCATAAGGGTTTACAATACTTGTTTGTGTAACATAATCATAAATCTTATTTTTAGTAATTGGTACAAGCCTTGCTCTCAAAATAACCTGTATTTTAAATCCAGAGGCACCTTCAATCTGAGATTCAGGTTTGTGTACTATTTTTTTTAAAACTATTGGTTTATTAGTTCCAATATCAGTTCTAAGCTCAAAATAATATTGATCAGATTCTTCTACTGACTTGCTCCAAACTTTAATTGGAAAATCAGTATCCTTGGTGGAAAAGGCCGCAACCATTTTCAATCCAACCCCAAAAAGCCCTCGTTGTTGTTTTTCCATATATTTTGCAGATGTTAAAAAAGAACAAACAGCAACAGGTAATTTATCTGAAGATATACCAGTCCCGTTGTCTTCACATTCAAGTATCCAGAGATCATTAGTTTGATCATATGTTTTTAATGAGATATTAATTGAAGGTAATATTGAAAAGGTCTCACAAGAATCTAACGCGTTTTCTATTAACTCTCTTACTGCCATATATAATATACGCTCTCCAGTAAAACCGGCTAAAGCTGAATTATCAACAAAGAATTCAGATTCTGCCTTTTTATTATAAATTATTTTATTTTTTTCCATTTTTTGTGATTGTGATTGTTGATTATGTTGAGATGTTTGCTGACCGGATTTGAGAATGGATGTAGTAGATGTGGCAGGTTTAAGAGATTTCAAATATAATATATAAAGACCTTATTTGATTTAATCGTTATTTATCTATATTAGATGTAAAGAAAATTATAAAAAATCAGTCGATTTGTGAACCATAGGGCGTTGAAGAGTTTTTTAATTCTTTGATAGTATCAGGTAATATTTCTATTAAATAACGCTTATTTTCTTTTTGAACTACAACATAATCAGAACCGGTACCCACTACAAATCCTTCCATTAAATCTTTTATTTTCAAACAATTTAAAAAAATAAAACACATATTTTTGGTTTTCTTTTTCCTCTTTTCCTTATTCCCTTTTTCTTAGTTTAATCAATTTGAAAATATTCAAATTATAATTTCCAATTATTTTAGTCTGATGCCTTTTTTCTTTGGGAATTGGAAATTATAATTTGAATATTTTCAAATAAAAAAATTTTTAAAAGGTAAGAGATATTATCATACCACATCCCATATGGATGCAAAATGTTTTAATTGCAATAATAAAGCAAATTTTAATATTGAAAAAAATAAAATAATTTGTAAAAAGTGTAATATAGAAATAGATTATGATGAATACATTGAAACCATGAAAGAAAAAGCATTGACCTTGGCAGATGACTTTCAAAATAATTCGGATAAACAAGGATATTAATTATTTTATTTTTCCAACATAATACAAAAACCAGCATTGTCTAAAAACCTAATTCAGTAGATCCGCATTACTACAACTATCCAACTTAATGAAAAGTTGAAATTAATTTTATAATAAAACTAGACCCTGAACCTCATTTTTTATGTTCGATAATGTATATATTATTTCATCAAAAATATTAGCAAGATTAATTAAGGCTCAAAATTTATTTATATAGGACTTTGGTAGAGTTTAAAGTAGTTATTTCAGATTCTAATGGTATTAGTATAAGTCAAGAGATAAAAGATAAAAGCGCACAGCCTTTATTGGGCTCTAAAATTGGCGATATTATAGACTCATCAGTTTTTGGATTCAAAGATGGAAAGATCAAGATAACAGGGGGTAGTGACAAGTCAGGCACACCGATGCGTTCAGACCTTCATGGAGGGGTTAAAAAGTATATCCTCATGACAAGTGGAGTGGGAGCAAGGAATCTGGAGCCTGGTGAAAGAAAAAGAAAGCTGGTAAGAGGTAATTTAATTACAGAGGAAATTTATCAGTTAAATTGTCGATTAATTGATACAACGCTACCTGAAAAAGAGAAAACTGAACCTACTATTATTACTGATACAGACAAATAATGATGGTTAAAGGAAGAAAGATTTTTTCTTTTTTAATTTCAGTTTAATTATTGAAAGAGTTTAATTTTATTAAGTAAATTAATATTTGAAAGAAAAAATACAAATAATATTGCACTGGAAGGATACTTTACCTGAATGGTATATTCAAAAATATGGATATCAACCATGTATAAACATTGGTACATCAGGACATGTAGATCACGGTAAAACTACGTTAATAGAAGCTATTACAGGAATATGGACAAGCGGTCATAGCGAGGAACTTAGAAGAGGAATTACCATTAAAGTTGGATATGCAGATGCGGCATTTTATAAATGTCCAAATTGTGAACCACCTTCCAACTATTCAGTTCAACCAAAATGCAGTGTGTGTAATTCCGATGCGGAATTATTAAGAGTGGTTAGCTTTGTAGACTCTCCAGGTCATGAGAGTTTGATGGCCAATATGCTTTCAGGAGGCGCCCTGATGGATGGAGCAATATTAGTTATTGCAGCAAATGAAAAAGTTCCTCAACCCCAAACTAGAGAACATCTATTAGCATTACAAGTATTGGGAATAAAAAATATTGTAATAGTTCAAAATAAAGTAGATTTGACAGAAAAAGAAAAGGCGATTGAAAATTTCAATCAAATTTTAGAATTTGTAAGTGGAACTGTTGCAGAAAACGCTCCTATAATACCCATTTCCGCCCAACACAAAATAAATATTGATGTTTTAATTGAAAACATTGAAAAACATATTCCTACACCTGAAAGAATAAATAAAGAAACAGGAATAATGCATATTTTACGATCGTTTGATATCAATAAACCCGGTACACCGATAAAAAATATCAAAGGGGGAGCATTAGGAGGAGCCCTAATCCAAGGAGAATTTGAAACGGGTAGCGAAATAGAAATTCTTCCAGGTATTTATAATGAAAAAAAGAATAAGTATGAGCCCATTCTTTCTAAAATTGCGTCATTAGCTACTGGAGCGGGCATAGTAGATAAAGTAAAACCAGGAGGACTAGTAGCAATTGGTTCAAAATTAGATCCATCATTCATTAAAAGTGATTCTTTAATAGGATCTGTTATTGGAAAACCCAATACATTACCACCCACAGTTGATGAAATGGCCATCGACATCAATTTATTTGATACTGCAGTAGGAACACAGGATATGGTAAAAGTTGATCCAATAAAAACTAAAGAAAATCTTAGATTAAATATTGGAACAGCAGTAACCACAGGAACTGTTACAAATTCTAAAAATCAGAGAATTGAAATAAAGGTAAAAAAACCTGTTTGTTTAATGCCCAAAAGCAAAGTAGCAATAAGCAGAAGAATAGCAGATAGATGGAGATTAATTGGTGCAGGAACAACAGTATAAATTAACATGGATATTGTTTGTGATACAAGTTTTTTAATGGTTTTATGCTATGAACCAATTAAAAATATGGATTTTTTGGATTCAAAATTTGGAAAAACCACATTTTTGATTCATTCAACAATCATCAAAGAATTAGCACAAATAAAACACATGGGCAAAATAAAAAGATCAAAGATAGCAAATTTAGCTTTGGAAGTTATAAATAAAGAAACAGAGAATAAAAATTTTAAATACATAAAGGATAATGAGGGTCAAAATCTGCTTTGTGAAGTAGATTCACGTCTACTAGCGCTATCACTACAAAAAAAATGTCCATTAGCAACAATAGACAAAAATTTGATAAAAAGGGCATTGAAAAAAGGCACAGACGTTATTACTTTAAAAAACAATAAAATAATTTATTTACATTCCTCTATTAGATCTGAGCAAATTTAAATTACTCTACAGATCATTTTTTATATATGTTAGAAATAGACGGTATAAATATAGTATGGAATGGACATGATGGCTACAGGTTAAAAACAGATAATAAAACAATATACATCGATCCTTTCAAATTAATTCAAGAGTATAATAATAAAAAAGATGCAGATTTAATTTTTATTACTCATAATCATTTTGACCATTTAAGTTTAAAAGATATCGATAATGTAATAAATAACAATACAAAAATAATTTGTTCACTTGAATGTGTAGAAACACTAAATAAAAACTATAACAAAAACGAGATAATCCCACTCAAGCCAAAAGATAATACAGAGATTAAAAATATAAAAATAGATGCAGTAAGAGCATATAACACTAACAAGGACTTTCATCCCAAAGAAGATAATAAAATTGGTTTCATCATAAGCATAAACGGTTTGAAGATATATCATACCGGCGATACCGACATAATCCCAGAAATGGACAGCATTAATCCAGACATAGCATTTGTCCCGGTGTCAGGAACATATGTAATGACTGCTGAAGAAGCGGCTAAAGCAACTAACGAATTAATAAAGCCTAAAAAGATTGCGATACCAATGCATTATAATTCAATAATTGGCTCGGTTAAAGATGCAGAAACATTTTGCAGCATGGTAAATGTTTGCAAAACAGAGATATTGAAAGTAGAATAGGCACGAGTTAAAAAATTACCAGTAAGCAAAATAATAATAAAGAAATATTAAATAAGAAAGTTCAGAAAAAATAGAGAAAAGTGTAGCAAGTAATGTCAGAAAAAGAATTTTTAAAGTTTGGAAATTTTGGAAGAAACCAAGGCGTTAAAATAAAATATTTGCTAATAATTGCGGTATTATGTTTATCCTTTTCAGTTGCATTTATTTTAAGAGCATATCCGGTTAAATACGGAGCTTATTTAAATGAATTCGATCCTTTTTTCGATTTCAGAGCCACACAATACATCATCGATCATGGAATAAACGCATATTTTAAATGGCATGATAGCATGTCATGGTACCCCGAGGGCAGAAATGTTCCAACGACATCCCAATCGGGTTTGCATGTAACAGCAGCGGCCCTTTACAAAATTTTTGGCATGAACATGTCACTGCTGGATTTTGTTATTTGGTTTCCGGTAGTAATAGGGTCTATATCGACAGTATTAATGTTCTTATTAGTCAGGTCCATAACAGGTAAAAATGTTCCCGGACTAATAGCATCGGTTTTTTTTGCAGTGAGTCCTGCAATAATTCAAAGAGGGAATTTGGGTTGGTTCAAATCAGAACCACTAGGAATTTTTTATGGGTTAGGAGGAGCATATCTATTCATTTCTGCATTAAAAGAGAAAAAATATAAATTTTTAATTCCAAAGGCGATTTTTAGTGGAGTATTATTAGGATTAGCACTAGCATCATGGGGTGGTGGAGAATATTTTGTCATTCCGATAGCAATTTTCATATTCATTCTTGCATTTATTTCAAATGATCTCAAAAATCCTCTATTGGTATCAGTTTTATTTACGATATCAATCTTCCTAGTTGCATTATCTTTTCCAAGACCCGGGACATCATTTGTCTTTGGACTACCAGGAATTTTATTAATGGGTAGTACTGCATTTTTATTTGTAGCAACTCTGGTAAAGAGAAAAAGTTCTGAAAAAAATGCTATCAGAAATACTGCTATAGTCTTTGGGATTTTTGTTATTTTAGGAATTGCAATAATTTCTGGCGGCTTATATAAATCACCCTCATTTAGATATCTCAACGCAATAAACCCATTTTTATCCTCACAAAATAGCTTGGTACAATCAGTTGCAGAACACTCTACTCCAACAATAGTAGATTATTTTAGAGAGTTCTCTATTTTGATAATTTTTTCAGGTCTTGGAATATGGATTGCATTTAAAAATAAAAGTAATCCTATGATGATTTTTGCATTAATAATAGGTTTAACTGGAATTTACATTAGTGCAACTTTTGCCAGACTCCTAGTATTTGCATCAATAAGTATGGTAATTCTATCAAGTATAGGAATTTATGAAGTAATAAGAAGCATAACATCGATTAAAATGGACACTGAAAAACAGAATACCGGGTTGAATCAAAACAATGCAAAATCATTAATAAAAAATAGAATAAAGTCAAAAAAATATATTTTTGTATACATGGCGTTTTCTGCCATTTTAATTGTCATGCTAACTATTCCAATGATATACGACAGTAATTCAAACTGGATAAGTTCTGCAGATGTGCCTACTTCTATTGCCAATGGCGGTACGAATTACAGAGTAACAACAAATGATTGGATAGACACTTTGCACTGGATATCAAACAATACGCCTAAGGATTCAGTAATAGCATCATGGTGGGATTATGGATATTGGATTACATCGCTTGGAAATAGAACAACATTGGCAGACAATGCAACAATCAATTCAACAAGAATTGCAACAATTGCAAAAATGTTTATTAGCCCCGAACAAGAAGGATGGAAAATAGCCAATAATTTAAAAGCTAATTATATTTTAATATATGTAGTTGGACAAAAACTACCAGCATTTGATCCTACCAATAAAAGTCCCATTTTTGTTCTAGGAGGAGGAGGAGACGAGAGCAAAAAACATTGGTTTATAACAATAGGCGGATTCAATGAAACAAATTATTCAGAATCCGATTTATCCACACCTAAACAAAAGTTTTGGGATTCGCTTTTAGGTCACATGATGCCCTTTAAGACCATAGGATATTATGATCCAAATAGAGGAGTATTATCTCCAACATACCAACCAGGTACAACTCCTTTCTACGTGAAAGATATAAAATATCCTAAAGGAAATTCATCAGAACCACTCACATTAGCCTACGCTTCAAAGAGTTTTGAAAGTAATAATCCGGGATTATTTTTTGGGGTATTGTTATACAAAGTAAACCATAATTTTACCTTTGGCAATAAAACAACAACAGCAGCAGCAGCAGCCACACAAAAAATAGCAGCATTAACTGTAAATAACAATTCTAATATTATCAACAAAAACAATATATCATCAGATAATATGACCACAAATAAAACCAACAATACGGCAGATATTGAAACAACCCAAGGTCAAATTAAAATACAATTTTTTCCAAATGAAGCTCCAAATCATGTAAAAAATTTCCAAGATCTGGCTAAAAAGGGATTTTATGATGGAGTAGTTTTCCACAGATTAGTTAAAGGTTTTGTTATTCAGGCAGGTGACCCGAATACGAAAAACGATAGTAACAGAGAAGCATGGGGAACTGGAGGACCAGGTTATACAATTAATGAGGAATTTAACAATATTTCTCATGACAGAGGTATAATTTCTATGGCCCGAACAGCGGATCCTAATAGTGCAGGTTCACAATTTTTTATTGTATTGAATGATTCAAAATTTTTAGATAATCAATACACAGTGTTTGGAAAAGTAATAGAAGGAATGGACGTAGTAGACAAAATAGCCAATGTATCAACTAATGCAATGGATCAGCCCAAAGATCCAAATTTAGCACGAATAAATAAAATAATTATTCATTAATTATTTATTTGTTTATAGTTATTTATTCATTAGACATACTAAAAACAAAAATAAACAAGCATATTTTTTATTTTGAAATTAATCCATAATAGATAAAAGGTAAAATTGTACTAATATCTGCATGAATAGTAATTTGTTTTGCCTCAGTAGTAACCTTTCCCCAAGAAATAGCTTCTTTAACAAGGGCACCACTTAAACTTCCATCCCATTCAGGAGAAGTAGTAATATAAACAGCATAGTCCAGGCCTCCTCTATATTGATTCCACCAAAGTGTATGATGTTTGGAAATACCACCACCCATCATAAATGCACCGGTCATTTTAGAATCGAAAATTAATTCGGATAAGTTAGTTTGATCTTTTAATATGTCAATTTTAAAGTCTTTATGAGTTTGATTGAATAGCCATATTTGATTTCCAACCGCACCATCAACAATTCCAGGAACAATTACAGGAATATCAGTCTTAAAAGCCCAATATAAAAATGAAGTTTCATTTAAATTAGCTCCTATATATTTGATAATTTCTGATGGAGAAAATTCTTTAGAAGATTTTGTTTTATCGTATAAATCCTGCAATATGGGTTGAATTTTATTTTCAATTAATGGGCCATAGTTTTTATTTGGAACAAGAATATTTCCCAATCTATGAATATTTTTGTTTAAGAGAAGTTTATCATCTAAACTAAAATCACCTTCATAATAAGAAGAAAACGATCTAGCAATATCATGATCCAAAGACCCACAGGTTGTAATAACACAATCGAACATTTTATTTTTTATCATGTCACGAACAATCCCTCTATTTCCAGTTGATATTAAAGATCCAACAAAAGATAAAAATTTGGTGCAATTTTTTTCATCCATCATATTTTGAAGAATAGTTATGCCAGTTGCCAAATGTCGTCCTTCAAATCCACCAGAGTCAATCATATTTTTAATGATATGTTTAAAATCGGAAGAGGCATCAATATCATAATCCTTTACAATCTTTGATAAAAAATTTTTGGAATTATTATCGATATTTGTCTTTTTCTTAGCTGGCTTCAATAAAAATATGTAAAATTTTTAATATTAAATACATTACTTTATTTTGATTGTTTATTATGTGCTCTGTTGCATAACTAGTTACCCATAACTTATTTTTGTCGAATTTATGTCATTCTTCTAAATAGATTATACAATGATACCTTTAAAATCATCTCTTTTATCATATTCTGGAATTTGATTGCAGA
>JBDUES010000138.1:0-5164 GCA_040297625.1 Candidatus Nitrosocosmicus sp.
GACAGAATGAATGAAAATAAAAAAGGTAAACCATATTCTTTTATCCTAATCATCAGTCACATCAGAATGTATTTTCATCTACCGTATAGACAAACCGAGGAAATTATAAAAGCGACTGGAAAAAATCTTCCAATTCATCCAAGTTATTCACAGATTTGCAGAAGAGTAAACAAATTGGATATAACAAGCAATAGGTTAGATGATGATGATGATGATAGCATTATCATAGCAATAGACAGTACAAGCATAAAGGTAACAAACAGAGGTTAATGGATGCAAGATAAATGGTAGGTAAGAAACAAGAAAGGCTATCTAAATATTCACATGCTGTAAATATAAGGACCAAAGAAATACTCGCTTTAGAAGTTACTGATGAAAAAGTACATGATGGTAGAAAAATTATGATAAAATTGATTGAGCATATTTTGAAAAGAAACAATAACGATATTAAAATCGAATCAGCCTTAGGTGATGGTTCCTACGATAGTAATGAGAATTTTAAGTATCTTCAAAAGAAAAGAATTCGGCCTGCAATAATAAAAGTAAGAAAGAATTCCATCATATCTTCCAAAAACAACAATGTAAGAAATAGAGAAGTCAGGTTTCAAACAAGAGACCTTCTTAAATGGAAGAAGAAAAGAAAGTATGGAAGCAGAGGTGGATGGCTAAAGAAACTGTTTTTTCATCTATAAAGAGAACCTATGAAGAATATACGTATCTGCAATCAAATTTTAAAACGTTATAAAAGAGATGATTTTAAAGGTATCATTGTACAATATATTTAGAAGAATGACATAAATTCGACAAAAATAAGTTATGGGTACCTAGTTATGCAACAGAGCAATTTCTAATAATAAAATTTTTTATAGAGGAATCCATGAGTATAGGATATGTATTCAAGTCCCACTCCCGGCGCCTCAAACGTGGATTCTTCCAATAGCGTTAAATAATTATAAATGAAAATTGCAATAGTTGAATCCCCATAATGACTCTAATATCATATCATCATACAAGACTGAAAATAACAAATCTCCTAATGATTTAGAGAGAAAAATAGATTCAATTACAAAATCACTTTCAAGACCTTATTTTAATCAAATACTAAAGAATCTTTTAAAGGCAAGTCCATACAACGCCATAACAATTTATGATTATATTATTACAGAACAAACAGAAATAAACATTAAAGATTCAACAAAGGAAGGCAAAATCAAAAATCTTGTTTGGCTTTCAAACTTTCATCAAAATAAATCCTTTAGAGAAATGACAAAGCAAGATATACGTGCATATTTAAATAACCTACGCAAATCATCTTCAGAAGACCCAGCAAATAGATGGGTTGGAACATACAATGGTAGACAAATAATATTTTTAAAGTTTTTCAAATGGCTATATTCTCCTGATGAAGATTATAGAAATAGATTAACTCCCAGTTGTATGCAAGGTGTAAAGAAACTTCCAAGAAAAGAAAAAACATCTTACAAGCCTTCAGATATATGGGAAGCAAGGGAGCATGCAGTTTTTTTAAAATATTGTCCATACAAAAGAGACAGATGCTATCACGCTTTGGCAAACGATATGTCTGCAAGACCTGGTGAAATTCTGAATCTAAAAGTTAAGGACATTACATTTAGTGTCACAGATGAAGGTATTCATTATGCCGAAGTAAGAATCGTGCAAGGGAAAACTGGACCTCGTACGGTTCCTTTGATTAATACTATTTATACAACATTTTATTATTTAATACTTATGTCATTTTTATGTTGTTTTTGATTGGTAGTAATATATTGTAACTATACTAAAAATTGTTATAGTTTCCAAACATCTTATGACTTTCTGTTAGATTATAATAATCTTATATAGTATTGTAAAGTAAAGACAATCAAAGTAAATGATTAGTAATAAAATGATTGCATTAGCAATACTTACAATTAGCGCAGCAACAGGTATATATGGAATAAATATGGCTTCTTATTCATTTGCTGTCGACCCAGGTGAAATAGCCATTGTTGGAGGAATGTGTCCTGAAGGACACGAATGTATTTGTACTCCGCAATCTGGCGTTTTACATGACATAACAGCTCAACAAAGCGTTAACATGGGATGTGATGGAAGAGAAGGAGCAAATGGAGGACAATAACAGAGATAATATTTTTTTCTCAGTTTTATAATTATTAAGATGATTATTATTAAATTCGATTTCATAAACATAATTTAAATGCCATATTGATAATAACTATATTCCACAATTATTTTATTTGTTCTCTTTTAAATAATTGATGTATTGATTGGATAACAGTTTTGTAGGGTATTATAAGAACAATCTTTAACTTGATAAATATCAATATCCTGTAAATTCTTCAACCATAATTCTTTCCTTTGGAACTATCAAATCTTATATATCCAAGATTTTGACCTGCTTAGTTGTTAGCTGCATAAATAATATAAGATATTTTTTATTTTTTAAATGAACCTTCCATAACTATTTCATTTAATGGCTTTCTATCGTTGGGATTTTCTCTTTCTAGTAAATTAGGCGGTAGATTTTCTTTCGGTCCTTTCTTTCCAATCGCTATCATGGCCATTACATCAAAGTCATCTGGAATTTTCAAATTATCTCTTGTCTTCTGGTAATCAAATCCCTGCATTCCATGAGCCACCAAATCTCTTGTTGTTGCTTCTAAAGCTAAATTCTCCCAAGCAGCACCGGCATCATATTGATGTGTTATAGAATATTTTCCGTTATGCTCAAAGTTTTTACTAGATATTACTACTGCCAATAAAGCAGCATTTTTAGCCCATAACTTGTTTGGTTCTGCTAATAAATTAAAAAGACTATCCCAATATGCCGTATTTCTTTTTGCATAAATAAATCGCCAGGGCTGATTGTTAAAGGAAGAGGGCGCCCATCTAGCCGCCTCAAATAAGGACATGATAGTATTATCATCCAGCTCTTCTCCTGTCATTGACCTTGGAGACCACCTAGTAAGGATTAATGGATTTATTTTAAAATCTGATTTTCTTTCTGGAGTTTTTTCTGAATTCTCTTTATTTATGGAATCTTTTATGGATATTGTCATATGAACAATGGTTTATGATTTTATTTAAAAGTATATAACAAATGTAAGTCATATGACAACACCTTACATCAGGACAAAACAAATTAAAATTAAAACAAAATGGTGTTATAACATTAAAATTATTTTATTTTAGAAGTATAATTTATGGACAACCCCACATAAATAAGACAAAATAAATCATAAAATATGCCAACAATACAATATTTTGAAATTCCAGCCGACGATATAAACAGAGCCCAAGAATTCTATAAAAAAGTATTTGGATGGGAAATGCAAAAATGGAATAATTCAGAAAAACCTGAGCAAGATTACTGGATGTTTCAAACCCAGGATGATAAAGGAAATCCCAGTTTAGGAGGTGGAATGATGAAACGTCAAAGTCCACAACATACAGTTACAAATTACATTACTATTCCATCTATAGAAGAATATTCTTCTAAAATAGAGCAATCGGGTGGTAAAATAATTATGCCAAAAACAGAAATTCCAAATATGGGCTTTTTTGCTTTATTTTTAGATAGCGAAAAATAATATGTAATTACATAATAGCTGAACAAAACGAAATAAATATCAAAGATTCAACAAAGGAAGGCAAGATTAAAGTTCTTGTTTGGCTTTCAAATTTTCATAAAAATAAAAAAATTGAGGATATGGATAAAGAGGATATTTTAGAATTTTTAAATAGTTTAAGAAAACTATCAGATAAAGATCCCACTCACAAATGGTCTTGCTAGTAGATATGAATATTATAAAAAAAGATATTTTCCTTCATTATTAGAAGATGAGGATTTCTATTAAAGTTGTAATCGCTATGTAATTGTTATCAGAATAATTGTCCTAGGTTAATTATTATTTTTTATATAATTCATCTAAATACAAATCCCATTAGATTTCAAGTAAAAAACTTCCTCTTAAGACTGTAAATGATTTACTTTGTCACACGTTCAAACGATTTAGGGGATAGATAGACATTTATTTTTAAATTGCTATCTGGATTTGTTTTATATTTTTTTGATAAATTTGTATTAGTAATATTTTTTATTTGCTATTATATGTAATATATTTTTCAGAGCTGATTGTATATAGTAGTAATAAATTGTTTTATCTCTATGGTAAATTTTGTTTGAACCTGTGACAAAATGCACATATGTATTAGATTTCAGATGTCTTAATTAAGAATGTTACCATTAAAATTGCTAATATGTAAAAACCCTTACCTGATTATATCGAGCAAATAGAGAATAGTATTTGAGATCATCTTGCATATGTCGCGGATATACACAAAATGAATTATAAAAAATATTTTTATTAATAAAAAGATAAATTCTTAGAATCAAATAAAAGAGATAAGGGCTACATAGAATCAGAAAGACGTTATCACTAATTACTTTTTATTGCTTTTGCTTTTATAAACAACAAACATCTAGTCTATCCATCATGCTTTGGTTAGTGTTTTAAATATACATGACTATTTCTACTTACATTTTCAAATACTTTCTTCAAATTAATCTTCAATCTTAAAGTATAATCATCAATAGTAAAAAAATAATATTGTCTTTCTGGTCCTCAAAAACTTTTAGCGGTGACAATATTTTCTTATCTTTTGAAAAGTTTTAGGGCTCTTTATCCATTGTTTTTGATTCTTTTAAAATATTTGTCCAAAATATTTTGTTCTGAATGCTTTTAATGATACACATCAAATAAATATCATTTAAAATAATTTACTACATTTAAAATGAGGATATAAACATTTTTGTTGTATAACATAATATTACACTGCGTAATATATATAAATACGGCATATAATTGAATGATATGAAAAAAAGAAGACATAAAATAAAATTAAAAATAATTGAAAACTCTCAGCATATAAGACATATAAAGAAAAAATCTAACTCTTATTTAAGATAGATCAAAGAGAGATAAAAATATAGATGATATATATGAACTCATATGTAAACGAATCAAAAAATCATCCAATCCATTTTGTTAATGCATTTGATGAACTAAATGATAATTATAGGAATTTATTCAATCTTTCACATATTGATAAATTTCTTTCTTTTGCAGATAAAAAAAATATT
>JBDUES010000139.1:0-8150 GCA_040297625.1 Candidatus Nitrosocosmicus sp.
ATGATTATTGTAAATCGTTTTTTTTGTTAACGTTTTAGTATTGTATTTGCAAAATAAATAGTCATAATTTCATACGATTTCATAGAAATAGGGCATAGTTTTAACTGTTTTTCGAATCATGCAACAAAGCAGATAATAATCAGTTGTTTTTGTAAATTTTACAAAAAATAATGTCTTTTGAAGCCTATAAACTTGATCATTTTTTATTGATATCTTTGCCACAAATGAATACATTGTTTTTTAATTAAATAAAAAAATAGGTGAAAGTGAGGTTTGTTACTCATACTGGCGAGGTGTGAATAAATCTGATGAGAAATTATGAAATATTTTGTAAGAATTTAAGTTTTAGAAAGCCAATTGGGCCTGAAGAATTACTGGAGCCATTAAAATATAATATGCTATATAGTATAACTTTAATATATTAATAATATATTGTAGTTAAAGTGGTAATTTTATGATTAAAACCATTTTCATCATATTAAAAATGAATTGCTTGGAGATTTTATTAAAGATCTGTATCAAGAAATGTCGGAATGATTTGTTACAATTTTAGTATTGAATTTACCTTTGATAAGAGATCAGCAGGTTCAATTGGTTTTCTAATAATTTCACTGATTTGTATATCTGGAAATATACTTAATAGTTCCTCTACAGCATCCAGAGCAGATAAGAAAAGTACTTTGATATCTGGATTCATGACTTTAATTTTAGAATAAAGTTGAATACCATTAATTCCTGGCATACGTATGTCCATTACTATTAAATCATAATGATATGGATTTAGCTGTGAAAAATGGTTCAGTGCTTTGTAGGGCTCTGAAAAAGAGGTTGTATTATAACCTTCATCTTCAATAATAGTTGTAAAGGTAAATAGAATATCCTTATCGTCGTCTATCAATAAAATATTAAAAGATGAATTGGATTTATTTTGTTTATTTTGTTTTTGTTCTTTATACTTTAATTTTTTTTTATAGTCTATTTCTATCTGTTCTTTTGGATTATCAATACGATGTATGGAGTAGACATTGTATGGAAATGTATAGTATTCATTATTGCTTTTACTCTCACTTATCTCTTTAAAGCAATATTCTTTAAAATAGGAAGTTTTAATTATAACATCGTAAAGGTCCTTATAAATAACCATCTCATTTGATAAAGCCAGATGATTTATTTTTGAACAGATATTAACAGTAGGTCCAAATAAATCAACACTATTTGAATTTGATGATGTAGCTAATTCTACCTTTCCATAGTTTCCACTTATTCTATAGTTTATGGGTGGTAGTTCATTTTTATTTAAATCTGCATTTAAAATATGATTTTCTTCAATCATTTCCAAACCGCAGTCAAGAACATCCTGAAAAGCAGATTCATTTGTGGTAACATCTACAGTTTTAGGAAAATAGTAAATTAGGCAATCTCCAGCATTTTTTATTACTTTTCCATTGTGTTGTTTGATTTTTGAAGCCATTTTATTTAAAAATATCGAATAATAGCTCCTAATTTTTTCTGAACTTGCTAATTCCTGCGTAATCGTAGTAGAATCAGCTATATCTATAATACAAACACAGTATTTGCGTGTATAATTGATAAATGTTATTTGTTCATCATTGGAGTTGGAGTTGGAGTTGGAGTTGGAGTTGTTTAATTCATAATCTGGAATATTATCCTCATTGCTCTTTTTATCAGTGTAAACTGAGTCATTACTCGATATTTTCAATTATAAATATTGTCACCTTCAACTCGCTTTTATTCTCCAATTATTATAATATTATGATTACTGTATTAAACTTTTAATACATGGAAAGGAATTCCATTATTTAGTCATATAATGTCTTGAAGTGATCCTTTTGATGTAAAAGAATCAAACAATAATATACCGCCTAACTTAAATTCTTCAAGTCATTATATTAGGTCCTTCTCAAATGAGTTTTTATATATTTGAGGCTTGGTCATAATTCAAATTATCTCTTGATATATTTCATAACAGCTTAAAGGTAACCTCTGGAATATGATTTTGATTAAAACTGTCCCAAAGATTAGCTCTTGATAGACTAAAGGAATCCATCCTTTTTAACATTCTGTATCTGATAGGTTGTATACCATGGCCCAGTATACCAAGGAAACGTGGTAGACCGTATGAATATTCTCCAACAGTAATTGTAAGATGCTTTATTGTAAGAATATGGTTAAAAATTGATTCCAACAATGCATTACATACTTTTCTTAACATAGACTGTCTGTATAACCGTAAACTAGCACTATCATGCGGTCTTGTAACAATACCTAGCAGTAGACGTACATTTGACCGACGATTGAAGACCATTTCTATAGATGTAAAAGAGAGAATATCAACAATGGGATATCTGTTTGTTACAGAAGGATTGGCGGTTGACCCACAAATAACAACAATAGATAGTACTCTTAAAAGCAAATGGTCATGTATGGCATAAATCATCCATGAAAAAAGGAGAAGTACCTCGTCCTGGCATCGATACTGATGCAAGGTGGGGCATAGTCATACCAAAGGATGGATATTTGGATATAAACTTCATCTAACATCGACAACTACAGCTGCAGCCGGTTATCTTGTAGTACCATTGACAGCAGCAGATGTAACTACTTCTAATATACAGGATAATCAGATGTACGTTACTTTAACATCATCCTCATCCTCATCTGTATTCTCTTTATCATCTGTATTGTATATGGCAGCTGATCCAGGATACGATGATAAGAAACTGTACGAGTATAGCAAAAAGACATTAGGTATAGACCTCATTTGTCCTATTGTAGAAAGGTACAAAAATACACCCAAAAAGAGGCTTGAGCTTGTATGCTTTTATGAATCGTCATTAGGTCAGGTTATCTATAGCCGAAGAAGAATATCTATTGAGCCGTTGATAGAACATATCAAATCAGTGTTTAGGATAGACCCATTACCAGTTCATGGATTTAATACTGTATCTGCAATTGTACTCTTATCAGTTTTGCTTTATCAGCTAATGGTGTACTATAACTGTAAAACGAAAAATATCAATCCAAAATCAATAAAATATATGCTTGGTACTTGGTGACCTAGGATTCGGGATAAAGATGAGTAATATTGAATTATGACCAAGCCTCATAATATAGCAATTCTATCATTAAAATAATTAAAATAATTACACATCAATTCCATCAATAAAGTTGTTTTTGAAGTTCCCGACATACCTAAAACAAGGACACGTCTTTTCTCTTCAAGTTTATCTTTGATTTTAGATATTACTTTTTCTCGCCGGTATTCTTTACCTTGATAAATTGACTCTAATGAAAAAGGAAATCCTTTCTTCCACTTCTCAACATCTTCTTTAATATCACTATTTTCTATAAAATGATTTGGAGAAAGCAAAGTAAGACCACAATCTTGTGAAAACTCAATTACTATAGAAACATTTTTCCAAATGATATTGCCGTTGCCATCAATACCAACTCCAATTAAATCTCCTTTATTATTCTTAATATCAATTGGAGTATCCAAAAAAAATCACTATTTGTTTATCAATTTCTTTTTTATCAAATCACCAAAATAGCCTGTGCCTTTGCCTATTACTTTGCTAAATGGTGCCAATGGTGTTACCAAAGTAATAGATTTAGCTACATCAGGCATTAAATCAACTAGTTTTTCTACCAGCATTATTAATTTAGATTTAGCATCATCTTTCTTATCCTCATCTTTTATTTCTTCGTCTGGCTTTATTGATTGATACTCTTTTGCTAGTTTGTCTATAATTTCTGAAAATGATTTCTTTTGTTCCTTGGGTAGATGTCCACTTTCCTTGTTTAATAATACAAGAAGTTCATTAAGTGAATTTTTAAATTCTGGTGCTAAATTGTTATAATTGTTTTTATTTACGGCAATATCACCAGTAATGGAAATATTTTTACCAATTACATTCGCATCCCCTTGAATGCCTAATCCTATTACATCACCTTGATTTCCTGAAACGTTTATTGCACTATCATGGGACATTATATTTTTGAAAATAATCTCAATTATTTATGCTTTTCAATATATTTCTAATTAATGAAAATAACGACAATTTGAAAAGCAACAAGATTAATTTAATCCAGAATTTTTGCTTTTCTTTAGGATTTAATTACATTTAATTTGATATCTCTATTTGAGACATTATCATGTCAAAAGTCATTTAAACATTAGATCTCTTGCATAATTAGACGCATATCAAAATTTTATAGACTATCAATGATATTGTGTAATATTTACATTTTAATTAGCTGATTAAGATTAAGAATTGTTCCATTCTTAGAAATTTTTTTAATGGTGCTAATTATGCAAGAGATCTATTATAATTGAATTTGAATTTTAAAATTGCAATCATTGAGTTTAAAGAAAATTGATGATTATCTATGGATATATCATTAAGAGCCTATCCCAAAAATCGATAGGAATATAGCTTATTTCTAGCACTATTCAAATGTGTCCTACATCGCCCACCAACAACAGAAGCAGCAGAAAAAGGATAAACGTAATATCATAAATATTCCTGATAAATTATGGTATAAGATTAGTCCTATATTACCAAAAGAAAAACAAAATAACACAATAGGTCGTCCTGTAATTCCGTATAGAAAAGTAATGGATGGTATCATGTATGTTCTTAGGACAGGATGTCAATGGAAAATGCTGCCTAGGGAATATGGTTCTGGCTCTACATGTCACAGACGATTTCAAGAATGGGTTCAGTTAGACATTTTTAGGAAAATATGGGTTAGAGTGCTGCAAATGTATGATGATAAAGAAGGTATCAAGTGGACATGGCAATCTCTTGATAGCATATCTATAAAATCGCCTTTAGGGGGCGATGACTGGAAATAGTCCTGTAGATAGAAGCAAACTAGGCTCAAAAAGGCATATTTTAACAGAGACAAAAGGTATTCCACTTTCAGTTGTCATATCATCAGCCAATACTCATGATGTAAAGTTAGTAACTAATGTTATTGACAATACCGTTGTTAAACGACCTTCTTCTTGTTCACCAAAAAGTTATAATAAAAAAAGAAATAAACACCATCATCTATGTCTTGATAAAGCATATAACTCCAAATCTGTAAAACAAGAAATTATCAAACGAGGATATGTACCTCATATTATTTATAAAAGAAGACGAGGAGAAAAATCCAAGACCGAAACAGATAGCATATGTTCTCAAAAACGATATCCTGCTAGAAGATGGGTTGTAGAAAGAACAAATTCATGGCATAACAGGTTCAGAAAACTATTCATCAGATATGAAAAGAAAGTTGAGAACTACCTTGGCTTGGTGCAGCTATCATGTAGTATCATAATTTATAGAAGGATAATTTTGGGATAGGCTCTAAATCAAACTTTAAAAGAGATATTAATACTAAAACAACAATTTAGGATATATCATTTTATATCTTACTATACCAATTAGCATATATTATCGAACGTTTCGTAACAAATAGTTCCTCATATTAAGATTAAATCTTTTTGTTCTAAAATAGATAGATATCTTATTCTTCAAATCTGTAAATGATGGATAGTATTTTAGGACAAATAGATCTCGTTTGGCTATATTTCATATCTCTTCCATTACCATAAATTCTGGTGATGCGGTTGGAAGGTATAACGGGATTAGAGTATTCTTGTTTTCTTCAAAATAGTTTCTTACTTTCCTTGACTTATAATGAGGTGATGCCTTATCCATGAAAAGATAACATTTTGGGAATTTGGTATGTATTTTCTTTAGATAATCAAGAAATGTATCACCGTTGAATATATCATATTGTCTGAACAGCTGTTTCTTTCCTTCTATACTCGTAGCACCAAAAATACACGAATGTTTATGTGAACCTGTTACTCTTACTATCGGTCTTTTATCTTCTTCAATTCAAACCCGCCTTACAAGAGAATCATAAAAGAAGAATGATTCATCCAAGGATACTATCGTAAATCCATCTTTTTTCTCTTCATCTTGTTGATTTTGTCTATCCACAAATATCTAGGTAACCTTTTTTTGAAATCATCTTTTTCCTCTTGAGATGCTGTATTAACATGTACTTTTCTTGGTACCTTCTGTTTAAAGCCCCATTTACGAAGGATGCGGTATATGTGAGTATAATGATATTTTATACCGCTTTTCTTTATGATTAGTTCTTCAACCTGTTTTGTTGTCCAACCATTGTTGTTGCTTTCTTTTAGTTCTTTTTTTAATCTGGTATATTACCTCTTGTGATAATTCTGGAGGTCTGCCACTTTTCTGTCTGGTTTTTAATCCGTTTATACCCTCTTTATCGTATCTTTTTAACCATTCACATGCCCAAGATTTACATCTGTGAAGGTCTCTTGCTACTTGAGTCGGTATCTTTCCTTGATAAATCACGTTGAGAACAAGTAGTATTCTTTCCTTTGTTTTTACATCCTGTTCATGTTTGTAGATTTATTCAAACGATTCTTGGGAAATATTCAAATGAATAAGATGATAGTGGAATTAACCAAACTATAAGCATTTATTAAAATATAAACAGATGAAAAAAGACAGTTTGTATATTTATGCTAATTGGTATATATTTATATAGACAAATAGAAAATAATATCATAAACAAAATCTTAAAGAAAATATAAAACAACGTATTTGAATGTGAAGATATAATTCCAAATTCAATATATCTTAATTATGTCCCTTAATCGAACAGAACCTAATTATGTATTATTACCTATAATAGATACAATTTCATGCGCAATAAATTTTTTATCACGTTGTCTACTTCCATATTCCTCAAGAATTCCATTTTTTATTAATGAATCTATAACTTTTTTAGCACCACGATAGGTTATTCTAAGATATCTTTCTGCACTAGTTGTAGTAATTATTGGGTTTGAAAAAAGATAATCTACCAACATCGACATATTACGTGTGGATTTTTCTTCATTTAATTTTTGTTCATATCTCTTTTTTAGTTCCATTATTTTTTGAATACTAAGTATTGATTCTTTTGATTGTTCAATCACTCCACGAATAAAAAACTTTATCCATTTAATCCAATCACTATTCTGACTAATGTCAAGTAATAGCGAATAATAATTCATTTTATTTCGTTCAATATATGCACTAAGATAAAGTAACGGTTGATCCAGTAGTTTTCGTTCAATTAGAAAAAGAGATATCAATAGACGTCCAATCCTGCCATTACCATCACTAAATGGATGGATAGCTTCAAACATGTAATGAATCATGGCACACTGAATTAAGACTGATATTAGACCCGGAGGATTGTTAATGAAACCTTCCAAACTTTGAATTAGTTCTGTTACTTGTTCTGGTGGCGGTGGAATATACGAAGCATCATTTATTTTAGTTCCAGAAATACCTATCCAATTTTGGATTGTTCTAAATTCTCCAGGAGTTAATTCTTGTCCTCTAACATTATTCATTAATATTTTATGTGCTTTCTTGATCATCAGTATGTCTATTTTTTTACCTTTTGAAATATCATTCAAACACTCATTTAATGATTTTATATAATTTATCACTTCATTAATACGATTGATTTCAGAGTTTCCATCAGTTTTGCCTTCGGCCTCAAAATTATATATATCCATAATAGAAGCTTGGGTACCCTCAATTTTAGAACTTAACACAGCTTCACGTTTCAAATAAGGACTAATCAATAGATTGGGATTAGGTATTAATTTACCTAATCCATTCAAGATACCAAGTTGATAATTGGCTTCACCTAAAATGGCAATTAAACTTTCATCATATTTAATTTTAGGCGGTAATCGAAACGGAATAAACGTAAGATATCCCTTATTGTTATTTGTGAGGGTTCCAAAAGGTTTTTTAAATGCACTAGCATCCATGTCTTTTCTCCTTAATAAACCATAAAGCGATTAGCATTTCTTATTATACCTACGTATAACAACCCAATTAGCTATTATACTAAATAGCATTTTAGTATAATATCTTATAAACTAATATAAAAGATTTACTTAAATTTGAATATTAGATCTCTTGTATAATTGCTCGCAAACAGCTTTATGATCATTCTATCTTCATTAACATGTCCTATCTTTGCTTTCATATGACCGGTTATCTAAAAAACCACTGCTTTTCAAATCGTTC
>JBDUES010000140.1:0-16258 GCA_040297625.1 Candidatus Nitrosocosmicus sp.
ATATTATCATCATATTAGTTATATTATCATCATATTAGTTATATTATCATCATATTAGTTATATTATCATCATATTAGTTATATTATCATCATATTAGTTATATTATCATCATATTAGTTATATAAAATCAATTAAAAAATCAATATTTTACCTCCAAAAGTATCAATTTAAGAAGACCAAAGTAAAAAAGAAAAAATATATCTCAATCAAACAGCATTAAAAGTGTTTGAAAGGAGTAATTTTAGCGGGCGGGTTTGGAAAAAGACTAAAACCCATAACAGACATTCGTCCAAAACCAATGATTGAAATATTAGGAAAACCGATCATTGACTGGCAAATAAAGCTTTTAGCAAAAAACAATGTCAGAGAGATAATAATTTGTGTAGGCTATCTAAAAGAACAAATTATAGACCATATTGCAAGTGGAAATAGATTCAATGTAAAAGTCGCCTATACAGTAGAAGAAGAACCACTTGGAACAGGGGGGGCATTAAAAAATACCCACAATTTATTAAAAGATGAAAAAGATGGATTTTTTATGATAAATGGGGATATATTAACTAATATAGATTTTAATATTCTATCAGATAAAAACGAATTCAATTCTATAGCAGTAGTACCCCTTAAAAGTCCATATGGAATAGTTGATTTTGATGAGCAATCAAATGTAACAGGGTTTGAAGAAAAACCCAATATAAATAATAAATGGATAAATGCTGGAATATATTTTTTTAATCAAGATGTTTTTAACTATCTTCCTGAAAAAGGAAATATAGAAACAACAGCTTTACCCGCAATGGCAAATCAACAAAAATTAAAAGCAAAAAAATTTGAAAACTCCTTTTGGAAATCCATAGATTCTCACAAAGATATTGAAGAATCATCAAAAGAGTTAGCCAGAACCCGTTCATAAAAATAAAATGAAATTTAAAATTGGATTCAGTGTAGGATCTCTTTTAAAGACAAAAAATGTAATTGATTTTTCATCAAATATTGATAAATACGAACATATCGATTCCTTATGGGTACCCGAATCGTGGGGAAAAGAAGCATTTTCGATACTGGGAGCAATTTCACAGGTTACCAAAAGGGTAAAACTAGGAACATCCATAATCAATATTTATTCACGCACGCCGGCAACAATTGCAATGGGAGCAATTTCAATAGATAATTTATCAAATAATAGAATGATAATAGGTTTGGGAGCAAGTACTGCTTCTATTGTAGAAAACCTCCATGGAGTCAAATATAATGATCCCATTATTAGAATGAAAGAATACATACAATCTTTAAGGTTACTTATTAAATCAAATGAAAAAACTAATTATGATGGAAAAATAGTAAAAATTAAAAATTTTAAGATTTTAGAAAAGTCAAGATTAGATATTCCCATTCATATAGCAGCAGTAAATAAAAAAATGATTCAAATTGGACTGGAATATGCAGATGGATTAATATTTTATCTAAGACCCATTAATGAAATTAAAAATATGCTCTATGAAATCAAAAATAAATTAAAGATTAATACATCATTAGTTTTAATAACATCTGTTTCAAATAGCGAACCGCAAAAAGCAAAAGAAAGAGCAGCGAAAACCCTTGCTTTTTACATAGCCGTAGGAAAAGTTTATTATAATTTTCTTTCAAAAACAGAGTTTAAAACAGAAGTAGAGAAAATTTATAAAGAATATCACAATCATGGTTTAGAAAGATCAATTGAAAACATATCAACAAAAATGTTGGATGATATCGTAGTATATGGTTCTGTTACTGATTGCCAAAATCAAATTAAAAGATTTATCAATACAGGTATTGATTTACCCATATTACAAATGAATCCTATTGATGATAAAAATGGAGAATTAAATTATAGGGATTTTTTAGAATTATGAAGATAGCAATAGATTCGATAGATACTGTAGGATTTCAAAAATTTTCAAACCAATCTGTGCCCGAGTTGGCCTGCAAATCAATAATGAATCTTTTAAAAAAGACAAAAATAGATAAACACGAAATAGATGGATTAATTGTTTCTACCTGTTCAAATGAGCAATATTTGGGAAATATTATATCAGAAATGGTTGGTTTAAACCCAAAAATATCAACCAAAATTGAAAATCTATGCAATTCGGGAACTAGTGCAATATTTTTAGCTTATTCTTTAATCTCTTCGGGTTTGTGTAATGCAGTAATCGTTGCAGGCATTGAAAAACAAAATAGCCCTGGAAATAAACTATTGTGGGATATAACAAGAGGAATTTATGATTTGCCAATACACTGGGCATCACTCTTCGCAAAAACTCATTTTAGAAATTTCAATACATCAGAAGAGGATTTGGCTTTAATTTCGGAGAAAAATCATAAAAATGCAAACAAAAATCCTAATGCATTGTTTTATAAAAAAAAGTTTGACTTTATGGATATTATGAACTCTAAAAAAATTGTCGAACCATTAAAAATACTGGATTGCTGTTATCCTTGTGAAGGAGCTTCCTCACTTTTATTATTGTCGGAAAAATTCGCAAAAAGATCAGAAATTCCCATATGGATTAAAGGAATTTCACAAAATAATCAAGGTGCAAGTTTTGCAAACATTTCATTTGATTTAAGATCAATTGCTTCCACAAAAATTGCCTCCAAAGAGGCATTCGATCAAGCTAAATTAAAACCCTCTGATATAGATATTGCAGAGCTCCATGATGCTTTTACAATAATGGAAATTTTGGCGTATGAAGATATAGGTTTTATAGAAAAAGGAAAAGGAGCTACTTTCATTAAACAAGATAGAATCCATTTCAATACCCGGGGGGGTTTGCTTGGATGTGGACATCCTATTGGAGCTACAGGCATTGATCAGACCAGTGAGATAGTCCTCCAACTACAAGAAAAGGCACCTAAAGGGAGGCAGAGAATAAACTGTTCAAGAGGTTTAATTCATAATATGGCAGCTGCAGGAACATCATCAACAATTATAATAGTAGAAAAATGAATCTAAAAGAAACAATATTTGAAAAAATCAAAGAGGGGGTTTTTACAAGTACATTTTGTTCAAAGTGCAAAAAACATAATTGGCCTCCAAGTCATTATTGCAAAAATTGTTTTAAAAAAACAAAATTGAAAAAAATAGATAATAAAGGCATTATTTTAGAAATATCATATTCTCATATACCAAATCAAGAAAATTATTTTGGAATTGGAGATTTCTCCGGATTAAGGATATTAGGAACAGTAATAGATAAAAACACAAAAATAAATGATTTAATAGCTATTAATAAAATAAAAGTTGATAATAACAAGATATCAATAGAATTTAACAAATTAGATAATAAAAACTAGAATAATTATTAACAAGTTTAATGTTTCAAAATAATATGGACTATGAAGGATATCTTAGCGATAGAGAGTTAATCAGTAGAGACGCATTTCATAAAAAACAATTGAAAATTAAAGTCTTGGAAGTTAATGAAAATACTCGCGATTATTCAAAATATGGCGATAGAATACTAATTGATAAGATTCTTCTGATAATTCAAAATTTAGAAACTGATGAAATTGAAGAAAAGGAGTTAGACATAGAAGATTTGGAAAAAAGAATGAAAAAAGAAAGGTTATTTACTTCTTCTAATAGGTGGGTTCCGAGAGCCGACATAAGAAATAATTTTATTGTGGGAAATAGGCATTTCTTTCTTTTATCTGATGCAATCTCATTAGATATAATAACATTTTAATTTTTTAATATAAAGCGCCGCTGATCAGACTCGAACTGATGACCTACTGGTTAACAGCCAGTTAAGCTTCATAATTATAAATTATGAATTTGCTCTACCAAGCTGAGCTACAGCGGCACTAATTTATAAAAAAATAAAAGTATAATTAAATGTTATGCTTTTGCATAGATATATAGATAGGATAAATTCATTTATTCTATTTTAGCAAATCCATAAATTATTATTATAATAATTAAAAACTAAAAATACTAAAGTTAAAAAAAATTCAAAAAAATTCAAATTATTCTTTAGAATAAATATATACCCCGTCAAGGAACACTCGTGAATCTTTATTTTTTATTCTTGTTGCTAATTCTAGGTTAGCTGCTGTTTGAGAGACTTTTTCAATATTCGGACCCGTTACTACAACATCTTCACCCTGTACAGTAACCTTTGTATCATTGCCAATAATTTTAGATTTTCTTGCAGATCGTTCTCCAAAGAAATTTTCAACATGAATCTCCTGACCTTTGATTTTTACAGTGATGGGAAAATGTGCAAAAACGATTTTTAATTTATATGTAAATCCTTTAGTTGAACCCTTTATCATATTATTAATAACACTTTGCATAGTATTTACTAAAGCAAAGTCTTTTTTTCTATTACCTTGAGATTTTATAACAATCTTTTCATCTTGCAATTCTATAATAGCAGGCATTTTTGTAAAGTCCTTTTGAACAGATCCAAATGAACCTTTTGTTATTATAAAGTTCTCTTGTTTAGAAATAGATACTTCGGAAGGTATTACAATTTCATTCACAAAAAATTCAGGTTTAATAGACATAGCCTATTAAAGCACCTCCCAAATTTCCATCCTGAGCTTCATGATGAGACATAATACCTTTACTAGTAGAGACAATCAAAATACCCATATTATATGAAGGCAAAAATTGGCGTTCCCAAAATAAATATTTATCTTTTTTTACACTAAATCGGGGTGTAATTATTCCACATTTATTTATCTTGGCCAATAATTGAATTCTGAATTTACCCGTGCGTCCATCGTCAACCTGTTCAAATTCACCGATATATCGATATTTCTGCATAATTCGCAGCACTTCACTAGCAAATGTTGAAGCAGGTAAAACTATGCATTCTCTTTTCCTTCTCATCTCATTATTATACAATGTAGTAAATAAATTAGATATAACATTTAATGCTGGCATTTATAATCCACCTATTCGTACTTCCTAAATCCCAAAGAAATTGCAACTTCCCTAAAACATCGTCTGCATAACATTAAATTGTATGCGGATATAAGCCCACTAAATGAACCACACCTTTTACACCATCTCGTTCCCTTACCATGTGCAAGTTTCTTTCTCCCTGTTAATTCATAATCCCTAATTTTAATTTTTATATCACATCAACTCCAAATTTATTTTTGAAGAAATCTATTGCCTCATCTTTTGTAATTTTATGTTTTTTACCTATTTTTGATGGATTTCTTTTCTTGGATACTCTATAACCAGGTCTTGTCAAAGATGAACAAATATCCATTCCAAAAATTCCAATATCCGGATTATACTTTGTGCCTGGAATATCAATATGGTCATGAATTCCAAGTGACAAATTACCGTTGTTATCAAAAGATGTATATTTTATCACATTCTTTTTTGCTTCCATTATACGTCTTAAAAAGTTTATGGCATCATCCCTTCGCAAAGTTACCATGGTACCTATTGGTTCACCTTTGTGAATATTAAAATCTCTAACACTTTTTTTAGCTCCTCTTATACTGGGTGTGTGCCCTGTTAATTCGGTTAATGCATTTTTTGCACGTTCCAATGGTTCTCCAGCTTTACCGACTCCTATATTAATAACAACTTTAAACAAAGAGATGTCTTTCATAGGATTCTCTACTTTATTACTCATTAATTAAAAACCTCCAGCATAGGTCTATCATTTCCAATAGGCATAACAATATTTACAGGGAGCTCTACAGTCCTATCCTCAAAATTCACTATGGTTCTTTTTGGTAATGAAAACATCCCATTTTTGATCTCGTTTATTTTTCCAATTCTTCCAGCATTTTCACCTTGTATAACCACCACTGTACAGCCCACATCAAATTTGATATGATTTTCGATTTGGATACTAGGCAATTTTACTACACAGCCATCACCAACATTCATTTGTTTATCTTCAGAAATCAATGTTTTACCATCATGAAAACCATATTGAATTCTATTACCTTTGATAGAAACTTTGCTAGTTATTTTTAATAATTTTACACCTTTTTCTTTTGTTTTGACAGGAACCAAAATCTTTAAATCTTTTGGTATTAATCTGTATGATTCTCCACTAGGGACAATTTCAATAATATCCATAATTCCAACACCAAAATGGATATCTCTTCTCACTATTCCATCAACCTTTATTTGTCCAGAATTCATAATCATTTTTGCTTCTTGTAAATTACTACATAAATGCAAAACATCTCGCAATAATACCCCCATAGGATAACACTTATCTTTGGCATATGGTCCAGGATTTACAGATAATACGAATGGAAATCCCTTTCTTTTTATTTGCCAAAATTTTGGTGCCATTTGTCTTTTTAATTTTGTACTTCCACTTTTTTTAACCATTTATTAATCACTACCAAACCTCATTTTTTTTCTGTTTTCTGCTGTTTACCTTGTTTTTTTGATTTATTAATTTGTTCCTTATTTTCAATTTTATTTTTCCTGTAGTTGTCATCAAGCTTTAACGATGAAATTTTTACATTAGAAGCATGGATTAGGACTTTTACTTGGCCACCTTTGATTTTTTCTCGTTGTACCCCTTCAATACTTAATTTTCCTTTCCCAGTATTAATTTTTTCAACTTTACCTTCTACTCCTTTGTATTCCCCCCTCATGATCTTTACAGTATCGCCTTTTATGACACTAGTACTTCTCTTATTATATTGCTTCTTCAAATCATCTGAAAGATTAGAGCAAACTATCGAACTTTTTTTAACTGATCCATTTTTCATAACCATAAATATCACTATATAATCATGGATGCTAAATTAGCTATTCTGGGCCATTTTTCAGCAGCTTCAACAGCTACCGGACCTTTTATATCAGTGCCTTTAATTTCACCCTCTTTTGTTACCAAAACTGCAGCATTATCTTCAAAAGCAACTCTAACACCATTTAATCTACGAATAGCATACTTTTGTCTTACAACTACTGCACCAAAAATCTGTTTCCTCAACTCTGCTGGTCCTTTTTTAACAGTAACTGTTACAAAATCACCAACAGCAGCAGATGGCAATCTTGAATGGCGGCCTTTAATTCTAGTAACCTGTGCAATTTGTAATATTTTTGCACCAGTATTGTCTGCACAAACTAAATTTGCATATAATGGAAGAGCTCGTGTAACATAAGGTCTAAACTCTGCTACTCCACGAGACGATACAGCTCTTGATTTAGATGCCATCCTTATTCATTTACCTCCACTACTGCAAACGAAATTGTTTTTGATAAAGGTCTACATTCTGCTATTTTTACTTTGTTACCTTCTGCAGCATCAATACAATCGGAAATAAAGGCATGTAGCCTTGATTGACTCCTTTCATATCTTTTATACTTGCTAACAAAACGAGAATATTCGCGTTCTACTACCACCATGTTTTTAGCTTTGTGACTTACAATAGTTCCTGTAACTAATTTACCTCTTAAAGAGAGTGAGCCACAAAATGGACAAATTTTATTCGTACATGTCCTTTTAGGAGTTTTAACCTGAATACCAATATTTTTAGCCATATCAATCACTTAGTTTTTAAAATTTTTTCCTCTGGTCTACCTAACAATGTTTTTCCATTTATAAAGTAATCTCCAGATGGTAAAATAACTTTATATAGATCTATTTCCTTTTTAGATATTCTTTTAATTTCTAAAGTTTTTTTATCATTTAATAGATATATCATATTTTTTGTTTCATTAACGATTATACCGGTTTTGTTAACATTGAATTTATTTGAGCATGACAATATTTGGATTTTTTTTCCTAGAATGTCGCCTAATTGAAATTCTTTAGATTGAAAAGACATCAACTATTCTTCCTGCCTGCACGTTCATTAAATATAGTCAACACTCTTGCAATATCCCTGCGTTTCCATCTGATTACTCCTGCATCCTTTTTTAATGTACCCTTTGATCCTTCTGAACGTAATTTAGCTAAATCAACTTTTAAATCATCGAGCTTATCTTTAAGATCAGAATCATTAAATTCTCGTAATGTTTTTATCCTATTTCTTGCCATTTTATTATTTAACCTCCTCTTTAACTTGTATTCTTTCAACTTTTTCTTCAGATTCTACAGATTTTGATACAGTATCAGAATTCTGGTCGATGGTATTTTCATCTGTTAATTTTAAATTTTCAACTGGGGAACTATCTTTAAAATTTGTTACCAATTCAAATTCAGGTGGAACTGCCCCTTTTATCGCTATTTTTAATCTTATTCCCATTATTCCCATTTTTGTTAAAACATGAGTAATCGCTTCTTTGACTACTCTATCTGCCGGATTACCACTTTTTGGTATTATACCCGATGAATGTTTTTCAAAATGAGCTCTTTCACTTCTTAGTTTTCCAGAAATAGTAACTTCGACTCCTAATGCACCTGCATTTTTTATAGTATTAACAGTCCATAAGGCTGCCCTTCTAAATGCTGTACCTCTTTCTATTAATTGAGCAATCCTATTACACATTATCTTTGGATTTAATTCAGGTATTTCCATTTCCACTACTGAAATCTGAGGATTTGTTAAACCATATTTTATCTCCAATTTTGATGTAAGATCTTTAATTCCACTGCCTTTCCTTCCAATTACAAGACCAGGTCGTGTGACATACAATGTCAACCTTGTTCCTAGTGGTGATTTTTGAATATCAACACCACCATATCCTGCATCTCTTAATTCTTCCTTTAAAAACTCATCTAGTTCCATATTTCTATAATTATTGTTTACAACATTTTTTATTGCATTCATCTAAGATGTCCTCCTTTCCATTGCAACCATTTCAACATGGACCAATGTGTCGTATTTCGGACTAGCCCTTCCCATTGCCCTAGGAGTAAACCTTTTTAATTTTGTTGCCTTATGAACAACAACTGAAATAATCGTTAATCTATCAAGATCCATTCCTTTGTATTCGGCATTTGACTCCAAATTATCAAGCAATTTTAAAAACTCCCCTGTTGCTTTATGTGGATATCGACCAGAACAAAACCCATCTCGAATATTTGAACGATGTGCCACCTCATTATGATACCGCCTATAAGGAACAGCTATTTTTTTAGACAATACATCATCAAGGAATTCTCTGGCTTTCTCAATACTTTTTCCTTTTATTGCCAATGCAATTTCTCGGGAATGTTTATGAGAAATTGATTTATCACGTAATGCAGACCTGACATGTCGGGATTTCTCGTATTTTTCAAAAGAATATGAATAGTTCGGCATCTATATCACTTCAATGGAACGTATAAGCTAGAACGTGATGAACCAACTCCAGGTGACCCGTGCTGAACTCTTTTATTTGTAATAGAATATTCTCCAAGATAATGCCCTACCATTTCGGCTTTGATAGTAAATGATACAAATTCTTTTCCATTATGAACTAGAACATTTAACCCAATCATATCGGGTAGAATTATCATATCTCTGAGATGTGTTTTTAAAGGATTAGTCATCTTACCTTCTCTCGAAAGCTTTAATTCTTCTCTAAATTTTCTCTTTTCATCACTCATATATGATGATAATCGTTTATCCAAAGATCTTCTCTGTCTAGAATTTAATAATGGCATCAAAGTTTCGATGGAAATCTTTTGAATTTGATCTGCAGAATATCCTTTGAATTTAAATTCACGTACCAATTATCTACATCCTCCACAATAAGTATGATTTTTAGATTTGAATATAAAAATAGATTCCAAATTTTACACCAAACCTAAATTGGTTGCTAGCTGTCTAGCTCCATCTGTATTTTTAAATTTCATAATAGCCTTTTTACCCCTAATAGTATTAAATGTGTTTACTTCCATCACATCAGATTCATAAATTACCTTCATAGATTCGATTATTTGTTTTTTATTTGCCTTACTATGGACGATAAAACTCAATTTATTTTCTTTTTCAATTATATTAAATGTTTTTTCAGTCACATATGGTTGAATAATTATTTTACTTGCAATATCCGCAGTTATCTTGATATTTTTATTATCTATAAATTCACTCATCATAATCACGTCTCCAATAGCATATTTGAAGGAAGCTTTATTTCGTTTAGTTTATCTATTGCGTTTTGTGAAAATATTGCCAGTCTGATAGGTTTTGATCCTGGTGCAAAATCCAACACACTTAAATTTTTAACATATTTAATAGTAATTCCAGGAAGTGATTCATTTAAATTCAATAACGGTGAGTCTTGTGTACCTACAACAATAATAGCACTTTTTCCTATTCTATTAACTCTTCCTCTTCTTTTAGATTTTCCTGTTCGTTTTTTGATGGAATTCTCTACCCGATTCAGATCATCTTCCACACCTAATGCTTTTAAAACTTGATGTAAAACCTTTGTTTTCTGAATATTTTCAAATTCATTAGTAACAATTAAAGGAAAAGATTTTATATTATCAGTTACATGGCCTCTTTTTTTTGCTAAATCTCCAATAGCAGTAGAAGATATCGATGAATATAATGCAATCATTTTTTCTTTTTTGTTAATTTTTTTATAGATTATTTTCCATGATTCAGGTGGATGCGCTAATCGACCTTTTCTTACTCCTGCAACTCCTGCCGCTTGACCTGCTCGAGAAAAACCTTCTCCTTTTGCCCTGGCTAATCTAGCAATACCTAAACCAGTATTTCGGGATTCAGCACTTACTATTTCCCCAGCTGCTGGATATCTTCCTTGTTTTTGATAATGATGAGAATCCAAATTAACATATACCTTTTTAATAACTTCTGGACGATAAGGAAAATTGAAAACGGGAGGCAATTCAATGGACGAAAGATCATTTCCCTCCAAGTCAAATACTTTTGCATTCATATTAAATCATAACCTCCAATACTTTGGGTTCTGCAGGTTTTGATAAATTACTTCGAATTGGTTGTCGTAATTTTATTAATCTTTTTGGAACTCCGGGAATAGTACCTCTAACTATCATGTAATCCCCATCTACCAATCCATAATGTTTGAAACCACCTTTAGGATTAATATTTGTGATATCAGTTTTTTCAGAATTTGACATTAACAATATCCTCTTATTATATTCGGTTCTTTGATGAAAACCTCTTTGACCCTGTCTTGGTACTGTATACATAACTACAGCTGGTGATATCGGCCCTAGGGTTCCCACTGCCCTTACACTTTTTCTTGATTTGTGCTGTTTTCTTTTAACTCCAAATCTCGTAACTGGACCTTCTACACCTTTGCCTCTTGTTATTCCATGTACATCAATATTCTGGCCTGTTTTAAAAACATCTGATGCACGTACTTCTTGACCTAGTTTTGATTTTAGGAATTCAAATCTGGTTTTAATATCTTTTCCCGAAACCGGAACTTCAAAAACAAACGGTGTTTTTTGTGAAATTCCAATCTTGTGTGGAAACACTGCAACAACCGCCATTAAATGCTTCGCATTAGCAAGGTTCTCTTCTGCTTTCTTTAACCCGTCTTCAGAATATTTGGTTTTAAATTTTGTTGAAAGATCTTTAATTGAATCTTTAGAATAAACATCAAAAATTGCATGCTTGCCGTATCCATCTTCGGAATATCCCCTGATTCCCACTATTTTTAATGGTGGTAATGATATAACAGTAGAATGATTCATTAATGGTTTACCGAAATTTGGTGTTTTTTCTTTATCATCTATTGTCATCACCTGGATTTGACCCACTTTAAATCCAGCAAAACCAACAAGTCCAGTATTGTCCTTAATAGATCCTTCTGGCCATGTTCTTATTCGAGCTTCCAAACTTTTAGCTCTGGCCCTTGGACGAAAAGCAATACTTCCTCTTCTTGGTGCGCTATACTTTCTATGACCCATATATAAAAAAATTTCCAAAACCCATTAATAAGTTTATAATTATAAAAAGGAAAGGTCTTAAAAAATTAAGAATAAACAAAATTATTCATTATTGACAATATACCAAAGATAGATTCCTCCAGCCTTACAGTTTGAGTACCTTGATAAGGGAAAAAATTAAAGGAATGATAATTTGAAATATTTATCTTTTCTTTAATAAAAATTTCATTCAAACCAAATTTTGGTGAACCAAAAACTATCAAAATAGAATTATCAGTACTGCTATTATTTTTTAAATTATTAGAAAAAGGAGAATCGTTTTTGAAATAGTCAGAATACCGGGAAGTAAGAACTATTTTAGATTGATGATATTTCTTTAAAATTTCTTGTAATGAATTAAAATAAAAAACTTTGTAACCCCAATAAATCTCATTTATTTCCTCACGATTTACATCTATTGCAGTTAAAAAGTTATTGTTTTTTAACAATTTAACATTGATTTTTGTTCCCTGTTGTTTGATCTTACCTTGATATTTGATTAAAGAATCCAGACCGACATCTACAAAAAACAATTTATCTTTTTTTTCTAAAATTCCAACCCTTGTTTCTCCATGTTTAATATTTTCTAATGAAATCTTATCTTTGTGATGAGGTGATCTTATTGGGTGAAGTTTTCCGACATACTTTAATGAATCCAATTTTGAATAAATTTTTTTTCTAAGATATTGAGGAGTATCAAGGTATTCCAAAATTGTAATTATGAAATCAATTTCATCATTTTTAGGATTAATAATTTTATCATGAAAAATAAAAATATTTTCAACTCGAAAAATGGATAACGCTCGAGAAAGCTGAAAAATCTTAAAAGTTCTATCTATTTCAGATAAAACACCATGTAAAAAAGAATCAGGTATTGCTAAATCGAATTTTAATTTAATAGTAGATAAAATTATCACCTGTTTTCTAAAAGTTCTTTGACAGCACCTTCCAAATAACCTTCAGAGCCAAATAAATTATATCGTAAGATTCCATCACTGTCAATAATAATCGAAGATGGAGTACCCCTGAGTTTATACAATTCAAAAGTTTCTGCAGAATATTCTTTTTTTTGTAGATAACTTGTCACTTTTGAGAATAATTCGTCTCTGTCTTTTTCTGAAGAAGGTTTATAGTCTGAAAAATATACTTCAATAAAATCTTTAATCATATCTTCGGATATTTTTTCAGGCATTTTTGTTATTTTATCCATAGCTACAGGAAAAGGAATTTTATAATACAAACTATCACCATTTACTAATTTGCCGTGCTGTAGTAAAGTTTTATAAGTTTCACCAATTACCTTACCTTCAGCTAAAAGTAATCTCAAATTATCTAAAGTATTTTTATCATAATCTTCAAATGCAGTTGCAATACCAAATATTTTAACTCCTTTATCTTTAAATTTTTCATAAAGAGAAATTGCCTGAGGTAATCCATAAAGAAAACATCCAGGGCAGTTTACTTGAAATACTTCAATTACAACGATGTTACCAAATAATTTATCAATATTTGTAGGCAATCCTTGAATCCAATTAGATATTTTAACATTAGGAGCTTTAGCACCTATTTCAGCAGACATTTTATATAAGTTTGAAAATCACACGAATTATTTAAATTATATTAGTTTATTAAAAATTAAATTAAAGGTTAGAGGTACTCTTAAGAAGAGTTTTCTTTTTGTGGAATTTCCTTTGAATATCTTTCTATTTCTTCTTCAGAAATCATTTTAAGTGTTTTAGATGCAGAATCAATCACAGCCAGTCGAATATGATTAGTGCCTACTTTCTCCTCACTTACAGTGAAGATAGATTCTATAGCTAGAACACATGCCTTCTCCAATGAAAGGTCATTTTTATAGTTCTTTTCTAAAAATTCCGTTACTTGTTCACTTCCGGCACCGATTGCCACTGCATCGTAACCAATGTATGTTCCACTTGGATCAGTAAGGAACAAACCAAGACCATTTTTGTCCACTCCAGCAAGAATCAAAGCTACACCATAAGGTCTTACACCGGCATATTGAGTATATTGTTGTGCCATATCTGCCAAATTTTTCGCAACACCCTCTACATCCACAGGTTCATCATAAATTAACCTATTACTTTGAGAAAAAAATCTTGCATGGTCTACTTGTGTACGTGCATCAGGGATATAACCTGCTGCTGCAAGACCAATATGATCATCAATTTGAAATATTTTTTGAGTAACACTTGATACTTGTAATTTTCTAGTTTTTTCCTCAACTGCTAAAATGACACCTTCTGTACTTTTGATTCCTAAAGCTAAAGTGCCTCGTCTAACAGTCTCAATTGCATATTCTACCTGATATAATCGACCATCAGGAGAGAAAACTGTAATTGCTCTATCATAACCTGCTGCGGCTGGTAACATTTCAACTAAGATACTTTGAGATCTTTATTTATAGTTACCTTATTTAAATAAAAATAAATAATATAAATAACAATACTCTTATTTCGCCTATACAGTATGACTAGAAGTTTTTTGATATCCGAAGAGATTATCTTTAAAGGTCATCCAAATGTTCAGTCTTTACACTCTAGAACAATAGAAATAACCAAAGATAGAGAGTTGACCTTAAAGGGAGATTGTATTATAGGAGTTAATGCAAACAAGTCATGCAAGGATCTATCATCCCAAATAAAAGAAAAAATAAAAAAAAATGATTCATTGATAGAAATTGAACTAATAGTAGAGCCATTCAGCTTTGTAATAAAAGGTTCGGGTAATGATAATCTTTTATTAACAAACCATGACGATATTGTTTTACGAAAAAGCAAGTTTATTTGTGATCGAACACTTTCAATTAATTGTAATTTCAGTTCGTTAGAAATTCCAAGAGCGATTATAAAAGTATTAAAGTATTCATCTAAAACTGGCATCATGTTAATTAAAGTAGAATAAACAAAAGCCTTTTCTGAATTATATCCGATTAAAATTAGGTTTTTTTGAAATCAGTATTTGTTATTCTCTCAAATGCTTCAATATACTTATCAGATATCTTATTAATAATATCAGTCGGTAACGGTGGTGGATTGGGTTTTTCACCTCGTTTTGAAAAATCATCAATAGTTTTTTTGAAACCTGTTTTGTCCAACCAATCTCTCAATATTTGTTTATCAAAGCTATCCTGTAATTTCCCTGGCTGATATTTATCTAGGCTCCATAATCGACATTCATCAGGACCAAGAGAATCAGCTAATACAATTTCACCGGATATAGGATCTTTTCCAAATTCAAATTTGACATCTGCTAATATAAAATTTGATATTTTTGTTATTTTGTCCATTTGATTATACAGACTGAGTGAAAAGATTTTTATTCTTTTAAATTCATCCTTATTCAATAAATTTTTTATTAAGGATTGTTCTTCAGTTATTGGAATATCATGTATATCTGACTTTGTGGATGGATCAAATATTAACAAAGGGAGTCTAGATGCAACAACAAATTTATTATTTTTAAAATAAGAGTATAATTCATCAGGTATGTCCGTATAATTACCTGATAGATAACGAGAATACAAACTTCCATACATATAGCCTCTTACAATGCATTCAATCGGAACCATGAATAATTTTTTAACTAAAATTTTATCTGTATCAATTTTTTTTATTAAATGATTAGGAACATTTAACGAAGAAAACCAAAATATAGCAAAATCACATAATATTTTACCTTTATGTGGTATGGTATCATTCATTATTACATCAAAAGCAGAAACTCTATCTGTGAAATGAAAAATCAAAGTTTCATCATTTACCTCATAGATATCTTTTACTTTTCCCTTTTTAACTAACTTCAATATTTTAATTATTTTATCAGTTTAATAATTATAAATTTAGCTGATTGTTATAGTTAAATAAAGCAATAGAGCATAATCAAGATATGGATTTTTCTTTAAATAAATAGAGGCCTAGGATTCAGATATCCGCATAAAATTTTGCATAATTTTAATAAATATTTCGCATTGAATTGGAAAACAGCAATAATAAAAAGCTGTACATTATCGGATCTCAGTGAGACAGGAAAAAGATGAATAAGATAAATATCTACTTTCGATAAAAGATAGAAGAGCAATGTCGTCTATACATTTGCTAATTCATTATAAAGGCGGATGTAAGATGAACTATCATTAGAAGTTGTAATGTAGAATAAAGAATAACATAAAACGTCATACAACGCCTAGACCGCATTACAAATAAGACGTAAGATATCAAGGAATTAATTGAATCAGTGTTTTATATTGTTAATTAATATAATAGGTCTCTTGCATAATTAGAATAAACAGATTTATGACGATTTGTATCTAATAAATAGACCATTATTTCTTTTTGCGTTCCTATGACAGGTTGTCCACAAAACCATGCTTTTCAGATCATTTACCGGTATCACACCAAAATAA
>JBDUES010000141.1:0-13045 GCA_040297625.1 Candidatus Nitrosocosmicus sp.
TAGGAGGACACTGCCTGCCAAAAGATACAAAAATGTTTATCAACTCATCCAATACAATAAATAGCAAAATACTGCAGGCAGCAATAGAAATAGATGAAAACTATAGAGAATACATTCAAAGTAGAGACAGCAAAGGTAATACATATCCTTTAATTATTAATAAAAAAGTTAACAACTGAACCTATTAACGGTTTCAGAAATTTTATCGATATCAAAACAATTTCTCATATCAATAATAGACACTTGATTTTTAAATTTTGTAACATTCTCTTTATTGGAACAAATGAATGGAGAAGGAGCAATTGTTCCCAATATTTTTCCATTAATGTCTATTCCGTTTTTGATTAAACTAATTAATGCATCACCTGAATAGTGACCTTTGGTGTCCTTTCCACATAATATAACATATTTTAATTGAGGATTGTTAATGCAAAAATCTATCATTTGATCTATACCCTTATTTTCAGAATGCAAACGTCCAGCTATCAGCAAATCATGCATTATCTCCAGATTTGATATTTTAATCAAAAGATCAATACTTGACAAAGTACATAGAGAAACATTTGATCCATGACCTTTAAACGTATTAATATGAATTGGAAATAACATTTTACATGCTTCACCTGCAAAATGTTCTAATTTGTTTTTAAAATTCATATTTTTTTAATCCCCATCTTGCTTTTGAATCAGAATATATTCTTAAAAATGGAGCCTCACCTTCTAACCATGGATTTTTTTTAACCCATTCAAACTTGTTAAAAAACATTGTATACACTTTTTTAAACAATTCGCCCTGTTATAGAAGTTTAACAATACCAGAAATAACTATTTCTTCATGCTTTGAAGCAGTATAGATATCAATTACACGACTGAAAAACAGATTATTTTTAATATTATGCAGGTTTTTTGATTCAATGTCCGTAGCATTATAAAAACAACCATCAATAAAAATATAAGAAAAAGGAACCACATGGGGTTTATTTCTAAAGGATGTAGATAATCGGCAGCACTCGCTATCAACCATGAAATTTAATTCTTCAATAGATAACATAAAAATCATTAAAATTTTTTAGACCAATTCAATTTATAAATTAGTCAGTTATTTAATTCCAAAAAAAAACAAAAAAAACAAAATTTTTTAAAACGCAGTCGAAAGTAAATAAACGTGTTTAATACAAAATGACAGACAAAGGTTTAATTATTATTTATTATGGAAACGGAAAAGGCAAAACGACAGCAGCTTTGGGTGTGGCATTAAGAGCGATAGGATACAATCATAATGTATGCATGATTCAATTTATTAAGGGAGAATGGGATTATGGAGAATTATATAGTTCAAATAAACTTAAACCTAATTTTGAATTAATAGTCACAGGCAAAGGATTTGTAGGAATAATTGATGACGATCATCACCTTGATGAACACATACAATCATCAAAAAATGCGTTAAAAATAGCAAGAGAAAAGATTAGATCTGGCAAATATGATATAATAATTTTAGACGAAATAAATTACGCGTTAAAGCTGAATCTTATCACAGAAAACGAGGTAATTAGTTTGCTAGATTCCAAACCTGCAGAACTAAATATTATCATGACAGGAAATTACCTGTCCAATAAAATGTTAGAGTTAGCTGACCTTGTAACAGAAATGAAAGAAGTGAAACACCCTTATAAAAAAGGTATTAAAGCTAGGAAGGGGATCGACTTTTAAAACAATAAAAAGCAAAATTAATTAATCTAACGAAATGGTTTAACTATATTGAGTATTTCTGAAACAAAAAAACTCCCAGAATTAGGAGAGATAGTAATAGTTACAGTCAAAGAGGTTACCGGGCATGGTGCATATGTAACCCTTGACGAATATGATAATCTTACAGCCTTTCTTCACATATCAGAGATAGCTACAGGATGGATAAGAAATATTGAAAGATATGTAAAATTAAAGCAAAAGACAGTCCTTAAAGTTATAAGAGTAAATCAAACAAGATCAGAAGTAGACTTATCATTAAAACAGGTTACAGGAGAGGAAAAAAAGTCAAAAGTAATTGAAGTAAAAAAAGATGAGAAAGGATCAGCATTTATGGACATTATAAAAACAAAATTAGGCTATGATCAAAATACCATTCAAGAAATAGGGGATAAATTAAATCAAAAATATGACTTTATTTACGATGCCTTTGAAGCAGTTGCAATTAAAGGCACTGACATATTAAACAGTCTAGAACTAAAACCTGAAGTAATTGAAGCTATAGAGCACGAAAGTAAAAAAATTCAAATACCTTATATAGAGGTAAGAGCAGTTCTTGAAATTGTAGTTAAAAAAGGCAATGGTATAGATATTATAAAGAATGTTTTAACTTCTGTAGAAGGCTCAAAAAATACTGCCAAAATTGATATAACCTATGTTGGCGCTCCTAAATATAGAATAACAGTTACTGCAGAAAATTTCAAAATCGCAGAAAAAGTTCTCAACCAAGCAATAGAAAAAATTAAAACCAATATAGAAAAAAATGGCGGCACATTTAAATTTTCCAGGGAAGAATCTAAAAAAACTCATCATAATATATGAAAACAGATAGAGAATGAAACACAGAATCAGAAAATGTAAAATCTGTCAACAATATTCATTAAATGAAATTTGTGCAAGATGTAAAACGGAAACAAATGATCCGCATCCACCTAAATTTTCGTTAGAGGACAAATACATTAGATATAGAGTTATTGATGCCCACAAAAAATAGATCATTCAAAAGAAAATAACAGAATGTTTGAAAAGGTATTTGAAAATCTAAAATATGGATAAAAAAATTAATAAAAAAACAACTACCATCATTGAAATTGCTTGAATTTGATGGTGAAACTACAATAATTTTTGTTATTGCAATGACCAGGTGTGAATATCGAATCAATTGACAACAAAAACTTACCTTGCCAAGTTCTCGGTGTTGCCTAGGCTGTTGCTAATGTTATTTAGAATGTTGTTTTTGGATATATTTTGAAGAGCTGTAACATTTGATGGAGTAGCATTGATTGTTTTTGCTATTGCAATTTCCGTGGCATTAGTATTCTTAGTCAAATTAACGACAAAGGGGATAAGTTCAGTTTTATTTGTAGGAGTGAAATTATTGATTTTAGGCGGGCTAGTGTTATTCAAAATTTTGTTGCTGCTTATGGGGTTATTGTTGATGGTGCTAGAGTTATTGAAGATATTGTTGTTGCTGATGTTATTTAGGACGTTGTTTTTAGCTAGATTTTGAAGAGCTGTAACATTTGATGGAGTAGCATTGATGATTTGTTTAATTGGAATGGTAGTAGCATTGGTATTTTGCATTTCTTTTATCATAAGAGGTATTAATGAGAGTGCAGTATGATTGACATCAGAAGATAAAGCGTGACTTTGTGGTGAATTTATTTCTTGAGCTTGTGAAATAAAGCTGTTATTGATATAAGAAAAAATACCAAAAGAAGTTAATGAATTAAAGACGATCAGTATTAAAGTCAAAGATAAGATACCAGCGAAAATTTTTATAATTTTACCACACATATTAATAGATATGATTTATGTGTTAAAATATATATATTACTATTTAGACAAAATCATTAAATACTTGACCTATACTAACTAACATAATTTCACACTGTTCATATTTACCAATAAGTTAAGTTTGTATTGTGTCAAAGCATTTTTACAAAAATCTATTAATATGTAAGCACAATATCAATGGTAATATCAATATGATAGATCTATAATCTCATTTAAGAAAAGGATCTGATGTAATGACTGACGAATTTATGTTAGGCAGTATAATTAACTAATAAACTTAATAAATTCTAAAATGATTTAAAATAAAAAAGGTTTGGTTTTATTTGGGGGATATACACAATCCGTCTGGAACTGATGTGTTACAATTGTTTCCTGTGAATGTGTTTTTGTTTATGTTAATTGGCAAACCATTAGCGTTGTTAAGATCCACTCCGGTGTTTTGTAGTATAGTATTTGTGGTTATCTTATTATTAGTACTTTGGCCATCTACGAATACACCATTATTTGAATGTTCGATTATGTTTGTATCTATTGTGTTATCGGCAGAATTTACTAATGTGACACCTGCTAAAGTATTTTTATCAAGGAGATTCTTTGTAAATGTTGTTCCACTTGAGGAGTGAGATGCCATACCAATGTCATTACCAGTTAACATATTTTGTTCAATATCAGTCCCTTTTGCACCCGTCATGAAAATTGCAATTTGATTACCTACAAAATTTACTCCATTTACTTTATTATCTTGGCCACCAGTATCCAAAATACCTGCTTGAAATCCAGAAACTACACCTGGTCCCATAACGGTTACACCGCTAGATGTTGCAAGCATGATACCAATTTTAGAACTTTTAGGTCCAGGTCCATTGAGAGTATGACCATTCAAGTCAACAGTAATACCGTCAGCACCTACAATCAATCCATCAGTTGTGCAATCAAGATTTGTTGATAACTTTACGCTTTCTTTAATAACTTCGCCACATGATAAACTTTTAGTAGGTATATTGGTAGCAACGGTTGATTTTGATTTCACATTACTAGAGCCGCCAGAAGTAAAGTCAAATGAGCTACTTGATCCCTTTGCTGCTGCCGATGCCAATGTTGGAGTTATTAACAAAGCACCAACTGATGCAAATGCAATTATTGCCGTCATGAGGTATATTTTATTATTCATTCAATCATACAATCATTGTATAATATATATGGGAAACTGTTATTTGTACCTAATTCAAGATTACTTTCTATGAAACATAAATTATTAATGACTAGATTAATGATAACTTTTTTCTAATAAATTCTTTGCTAGATTATATCTCACAACAACCTAAACCAGCAGTCATTTAAACAAAAATTAATATTATTATCATAACATTGTAAGAATGTTTGAAATTCGCCATTATAGGAGCAGGTGTTGCTGGAAGCTATTTAGGCAGCATGCTTTGTAATAATGGTCATGACATAACAATATTTGAAGCATATCAGAAAGAAAAACACTGGCCAGTATGCGCATGGGGAGCATCAAGACATATGCTTGAATATTTTTCTCAAAAAGCAGGTTTAGAATTCAACGATTACATATTCCATGTTGGAAAAAAAATTAGAATGGAACTTCCCAATGATAAAGAAGAATTTCTGAAATTAGATGGATTGGTAACATATAACAAAAAGCAATGGGAGAACGATTTACTTAAAAATATCAATATAACGTTTGGCTCGCGTTGTAAAAAAGAAACGTTTCCGGTAGATGAGTACGATTACGTTTTAGATTGTACAGGCTTTCACAGAGCATTCCTACCTAAAACCAAAAATGATTTCATCATCCCTGCATATGAATATCTAGTGGAAAACATTCACGATATTAAAGAATTTTATGTGATTGGATATAAAGGGGCGAGAGGATATTTTTGGTATTTTCCACTAAATAATGGAATGGGTTTTGTTGGTGCAGGAGACATAGATAAAAATTATTATGGAATAAAAGAGTTTTTTGATCGTTACCCTAATTCAAAAGTAATTAAAAAAATTGGAAGACCTATACGATTATCACCGCCAATTTTAATGGAACCTTTTTATAGCAACAATGTTATTGGAGTAGGAGAATCTATAGGTACAGTATTTCCAATGCTAGGAGAAGGAATCATCCCATCTTTATTATGTTGTGAAATATTTTTAAAAGTTCTTGAAGAGAGAAAAGACAACAATAACAAATTTAACAAAGAAGAATATAGAAAAAGAGTCTTGAAAAAATTTCAATATTATTATGATGTTTACAGAATTATACGATTGAAAATGGATGGTAAATTAAGCACCGTTAAACACTTTAACTTGTTATTAAGCATGTATAAAAATATGAAGAAGGAAGAGAAGAGATTTGGTTTTGAAATAAGTTTTGAAAAAATGAGAAGATTGGTAAATGCGTTATGATAAAATGTTATTAATTATTTTTGTTTGTCATCAATTTTTTCTTCTTTTGGTAATGAATCATTTTTTGGTAACTGGGTAATATCTTTAAGTAGTTCTTCTGTTGAGAATGGAACAATCTCATCGTCCCCCACCAATTCATGTTTATTGGTTCTTTTCAATATTTCATTGAGGTATTTCAAAATAATTTCATCTTCTTTTGGACTTGTTTTTCCTTTTATTAATCTAATTTGATATTGACTTATCCAAGCCCAAACCCAGTTCTCTTTAATTAAAGCTTCATTTTCAACAGAATATTGATGTTTCCTATGCCAATATCCGATCATAATTGAAGATGGTATATATATTGCAGCAAAAATAATGACAAAGATTGGAAGGTTTAAATGACCTCCAATTCCAAATGGCAACTGTTTAATAGCAAAATTATAAGTTATCAAAGTAAAATTAATAAGAGCTAGTAAAAACGCAAGGTAAATGCTATGACCATTTCTAAAATCAAGCCATCTTCGTCGTAAATAAGTTCGATTAATTTTTTTTATCACATCAAATTATAAATTGGTTCTCTAATTTAGTTTTACTCTAAAAAAATCATTTGAATGATATCATTGCACAATCTATAAAACTTTAATTATTTTTACAGTAGTTATAATATTCAAAAACTTTTTTTGAAATAATCGACAAATCGTGATTTTTTTTAACATATTGGGGACCCGCTTCTGAAAGCCTTCTACGCTCTGATTCATCATCAATGAGATCCAAAAGATCTTTTTTAAAAGTTTCTTTGGTAGTTCTGAAAATTGGAGGTTTATAAAGATCATGTAATTCCTCGGATACATATGCAATAACTGGCTTACCAAGAGCCATTGCTTCTGTTTCAGCTGTTCCAAACCAGCCCATTTCAGGTATTATCTTCCCTACATACAAATCACTTTTACCAATTGCTGCTAACGATTGGTCATGGTTTAAATTAATAACTTTAAAAAGTGTAGATCTATTTTCTTTCTCAATATAATTAAAAGTGGGAGTAAAATAATCCCATTCAGGTTTATTTAAATAATAAGGATAGTGAGTGATATGCAGTGATTTATCGTTGTTGTTGTTGTTTGATTCCATTTTAAATCTTTCTATTTTTTTCAAGTCAACTGGTATTGGTAACCATTTACCATTTGGTGCCAATTTTAAAAGATCTGGAGTAGATACCAGACAAAAATCCAGATCTATTTCTTTGGTCATCCGGAGGTCGCTGCCATGATAATGTTTTAAAAATATCTTTTTTTTAAAATTTTTTTTTAAATAAGCAAGTAAACTGCCATAAGGATAATGATAATGCCATATGTCATAATTTTTTAGCCGCATGTAAAATAAAGTTTTTTCAAAAAAAGAGTTGAAATTTATTTTAATTCCACCAAATCTGCTTTGCGTTAAATCATCAAATACAAACACATTTGTATCTTCACCTCTTTTTTGTTGTTCTCCCGATAACATTGTCCCAATTCCTGCAGTATTCCCAATATGTGCAATCCGCATTTAATAGCAGATTATTTAAAAGAATATATATATTAGTTCAATTATTTAATCATAAAAATTTTTGAAAAATTGTAGAATAAAAAAATTTATTTTAACAATTAAAATTATTTCCCCCCACCCATTAATTAATCATAAGACACAATTCAAAGATAATTCATATAAAATCATATGAGGTCAAATCAATTCTTAGCTCTAACTACTACCTCTACCACCAACATCACATTAGACAGTAATAAAAAATAAGTTAAAATAAATCCAAGATAAAGGGCAATGATATTACTCATGAAACAATGACCATTAGAAAATAATAATTCATACAATATTTGTAATTGATATTCATCAAACAAATAATATCCCATTGAAAAACTTCATACAATAGTTATAATGAAATAACAAAATATGAAAATATTAATTACAGGAGCTGCGGGTTTCCTAGGCAGTCATCTATCAGAAAAATATGTTAATGAAGATCATATAGTTTATGCGCTTGATAACCTACTTAATGGAAACCTTAACAATATTCGTACTTTATTACATAGAAAGAATTTCAAATTTATTCATGATGATGTACGACATCAAGAAATATATCATAAACTCCCTACAGATTTGGATGCAATAATACATCTTGCTGCTCAAATTCATGTCGATCGTTCTATCGTAAATCCAGAAGAAACTTTTAATATTAATGTAGATGGAACTATGAAGATTTTAGAATTCGCTAGAATGAATGATATTCAGAAAATCCTTTTTGCATCAACTAGTGAGATATACGGTTCAGCTAAATATGTGCCTATGAATGAAGAACATCCTTTATCTGCACAACATCCTTATGGAGTAAGCAAAATTGCAGCCGATAGATTATGTTACACCTATAATGAAACTTATGATCTTGGAATAGATATTGTTAGATGTTTCAACTTCTTTGGTCCAAGACAAAAGGATTCAGGTTACGGAGGCGTTATTGCGATATTTATTAACAGAGTATTACAAAATAAACCACCTATTATCTATGGAAATGGCAATCAAACCAGAGACTATATGTACATAGATGATGCGGTAGAGGCATATAATAAAGTTTTAATGTCAACAAATAATCCAGGAAAAAACGGTATTAATTTTGGCAGCGGTACAGAAAGATCCGTTAATGAGATCGCAGAATTTATATTAAAATATGCTAGTGCAGACAAAAATCTTAATGCAATCCATGTTGATCCCCGTCCTACCGAAGTTCAAAGGCTATTTGCAGACATATCGAAAGCAAATGATATCCTAAAATTTAAACCAAAAGTTGAATTTGAAAAAGGTATTTCCTTATTAATAGACTGGTATAAGAATTATAAATCTGAATTATGGCTATATTGATTTTGAATAAGTTGGATGTATTTTGAAAATATTTGTTACCGGAGATAAAGGATTTATTGGTACCAATTTAACTAGAAATTTTCAAAATAAAGAAATAGTAATGGTTACAGATTATCAAAATAATCAAAAAAAGAGAATTAATATCCTAGAAAGAGATCAGTTTCAATACATTGAAAGTGTAGATGCAATAATACATCTAGCTGCTAAAACATCCATTACAAACTCTTTCAACAATCCCTATGAAACGTATCATACCAACATAGGTGGAACACTCAATCTTTTAGATTTTGCTCGAGAGAGAAAAATAAAAAAAATTATTAATATCAGTACATATGTGTATGGAAAACCAACGTATCTTCCGATTGATGAAGAACATCCAATAAATCCTCATACTCCATACAATAAAAGCAAAATCATCTCTGAAAATCTTTGCAAATATTACTCTCATGATTATGGGATAAACATAGTAACTCTAAGACCATTCTATATCTACGGTCCTTTATCCAATCCTCTTTCATTTATACCATCAATCATTCAACAAATTAATAAAAATGGAAATGTATATTTAAATCAAGAAAATACAAAAAGAGATTTTCTTTTCATCGACGATTTTATAAATCTCGTATTAAAAATATTAAATAAATTTCCAGAAGGATATAATGTATATAATGCAGGCTATGGAAAAAGTAACAGCTTGGAAGAAATTATTAAGATTATTGAAAAAATAACTGGCATTAAAATAAATATTCTTTATGATAAATCTATCAGACCAAACGACATTATTGAGATGGTAGCTGACATCACACGGGTTACAAAATCATTTGATTGGAAACCTCAAATAGATATAGAAGAAGGACTAAGACTTACTTTGAAAAATTTCACCATACCGATATTTTAAGAAAAACATTAATAATTTTAAAATTACATAATTAAAAATTAATAGTATTTGAAACAACCCATAAAAAAAAATATCCATTTTTCACCAAAATACAGAAATTATTTATTACAAGGGGTTACGCGTTCGATAAAAATTACCAAAACTAGGTTTAAGGATAAATATGATATAATATTGTACAGAATAATTTGTAAAGATTTAACCGTACTTAATAAAAATCTTCAAATACATTTAACAAATTTTCATCTTTTGGTACAAATAAAATAAATTCAGATTTCCTCTGACAAAAAATACCGTTGTAATTCATCTACAAATAAAATCTTTGGAGATAAATAATGATATATGCTTTGTTAATATAATTATCAATAGAGAATAAATGTTTTCAGTTAACAAATTATTTTAAAAAAGTATCAATAAAGTAATATATCTCATTTAAATATGTTTTTATGTTCCTTATTATAATAAACCTCAAAACAGATGAATCATACATATCTACAAATTAGTAAATCCTAATGACATTTTTATCTTTCATGTTTAGGAGCAATTAGCCAGCATTGTTGCCAACCAAGTAAATTCTTAAATCTGAATAACCATGATGGTAGAACAGTTTTGAATTCCAATATTTGAACGTCCAATTTTTTACAGAAAAGTTCAAAATCCTTTATTGACCAGTAATGTAAATGTGAAAATGATTGTCTAGGAGAATAACCTCGCAATAATTGAATTCTCCATTTTATGTATGCACTATTAGGAATAGTTACGATTACTCCCTTTTTAGAATGATACAACGCTTCAAGCAGAATTTTCTGAGGATAAATAGTATGTTCAATAACTTCTATTAGTAATATATAGTCATAATATTCATCTGGTTTGAGATCCAGGCCATAATTTATATCTTTTACAGATACAGATACACCTCTTTCCCGGGCTTTTTTACATGCCGTATTTGAGATATCAATACCTGAAACGAGTGCATTTTTATTTTTCATACACATTTCAGACATAAGACCATCACCTACTCCAATATCCAAAATAGTGGAGTTAGGCGTGATCCAATCTTTAATTAGTTCAAATCGTAAAACTTTTCCAGTATTTATATTAGCATGATATTTTTCATAATCATCAAACATTTCTGGAAAATCCATATTTTTTTCAGTTAAAGTCATTGAAAGTTCATTTAAGAATGAAACTAAACGTCTTATTTTTACCCTGATAGACACATGATATATTTTTCTAATAGTTATATTTGTATATAATGCTTCAAACAATTTAATTTTGACAAAACCAAGAATAGCCAGTAGATTAAAATATCAATAATTGATATTTTTATGGTCTATTTAATTAAAAAACAATTCAAAAAGGTTTAATTTTGACCATATAAAAAATATCATAACCATCAGAAATATATGCAATGTTAAATGACCTAATCTGCTTCGATAAATAAATATTCTTATCAAAAAATACTTTAACTCAATAAATATCAAGTACAGAGAGAGTGAAGATTTTTAATTTTTATAATTCAGTACAAAAACAAACTCATGGAAATACATTGCAAAATATTATTTGCAACCATTTATTTAATCTACAATGTGTCAACTACTAATTATAGTCCAAGGAAGATGATTATATCACTTGATAACAAATTTTGATATAAACAACATTTTTTTTAGTTCATATTCAAGTCTTACGGATAGATGCAATAGACTCTAATAAAATTCTGGCAGCTAAAGAGGCGGTGAGGTTATTAATATCAAAATCAGGTGTAAACTCCACAATATCAAGTCCAACAATGCCAGTGGAAATTGCCAATTTAGTAAGAAAGATAAGATCTATACTCGACAGACCACAAGGAGAAGGTACAGAAACTCCAGGTGCAAAAGCAGGGTCTAGGCAATCAAGATCGATTGAAATATAGCGTTTACCATTATTGTTTTTATATTTTATTCTATCGCCAATGTTCAATATTCCTCGTTCGGTTATATCAATAGGTGTAATAACTTCCAATCCCCTCTTATCAACATTTCTTAATTCTTCAAATTCAGCAGATCTAGTTCCTACTAATAAACTTTTTTCAAAATCTATGCATTTAGAAGAATCAGATAATACTGATCCATAATAATCTGTCGTAGAAGAAACAAAGTCGGGATGAGCATCAAAATAAAGCAATCCCACCTTGCCAAAGAAATCATCAATTGCTTGTAAAGCAATGGTAGTAATTGAGTGATCGCCCCCTATTAGGATAGGTATTTTTTTGGCGGAAACTAAATCAAAGATTAACTGATAGAGATCTTGCCTATTGATATTTCCATCATCAAAAACTTTTTTATTATCAATGTGACCACGCATAGGACATATAGGAATAATTTTACCATTTCTTTCAAAAAAGTCAGATTGATTTGAAGTAATACGAATAATATCCGGCCCTTTGCTTGTTCCTTTTCGTCTAGCATGGGATTTTGATTCATCTGGTACACCAATTATGACAATATCAGCTTCAGAAAGTCTATCCACGGTAGAATGATATAAACGAACCATCTTTACATTAACAGGTAAATCATTACTCATTATAAAATCGCTTTGAACATTCATCCTACATATAATAAAAATGATCCAAAATATTAAAATCATAATTACAAACAAGGTTAAATAGTGATTCCATCTCTTCAATTAAAACGATATGACAATACACAACTTTATTGTCATCTTATCTTTAATTTTTTTGATAAAGCACAGATATATATTAAAATAATATTTCTATCAATTTATAACTTGTTTATTAAAAAAACAAGATAAAAAATAACTTTTAAAAATAAATCATAAATAATAAGACGATGTCAAAATGATGATCCATATTCCCAAAATGTATACTTTACTTTTAAAAATTCATCTCTTTGAAATTATTATTAAAGAAAAAGAGAATAATCATTTTAAAAAGTTAATTATTCATGCTCAAAATTAAGTCATGATCCCAGTTTTAACTAATTGAGGCTTGGTCATAATTCAAATCTATTTTCAATTGATATAACAACTTAAAGCTAACCCTTGAGATATGATTTTGACTAAAACTGTCCCAATGGTTAGCTCTTGATAGATTAAAGGAATCCATCCTTTTTAACATTCTGTATCTAATTGGTTATATACCATGGCCTATTGCACCACCATGAAAACGGGGTAGACCATATGTATATTCTCCAACCGTTATTCTAAGATGTTTTATTGTAAGGATATGGTTCAGACTGGATTCCAACAATGCCCTACATACTTTTCTTAACATGGACTGCTGTCAGTATAACAATA
>JBDUES010000142.1:0-4597 GCA_040297625.1 Candidatus Nitrosocosmicus sp.
GCACAACAGGTTCAGGAAACTATTCACACGATATGAAAAGAAGGTCGAGAACTATCTTGGATTGGTACAGTTCTCTTGTTGCATAATCATATATAGAAAGATAATTTTGGGATAGGCTCTTAATTAGAATTTCTATTCTCATTTTATATTTTGATTTGGGTTATCGGATTCCATGAAACTATTTGAGATAACGACTTGTCGTTATTGTAATTTGAATTTCATGCAGGTTTTGGTGAGAATAATATTAAATTTATATATTTTTTAAATGTAATCATTTATTATTATTAGTTTATGATAATACATTATTATAAATTTTTTTAATACTAATACTACATGAATAACAATCAATCAAAAAATGATAATAATAGTAAGGTACGAGAAAAGGAATTTGATACACCTACAAACCACAATAATCGTTTTTCTTATGGCGAAGAAATAGTAAAAACAATTCCATTGTTTGAAGAAAAATTTACAGTTACAAAAAAAACAGAAGAAACACAATTAATTTTAGCAAAAAAATTAATAACTTCAACAAAAAAAATTGAAATACCTATAAAATATGAAGAGGTATATATCAACGGTAAAGAATTTGATTCATATAATGAGAATGAAATAATAGAAATTTTTTCAAAAATAAAAGATAAAATAACCGATGTTTTTTCCCACGAGAAGGACAAAAATAAAGATGGTGATGAGGAAATTCCACATTCAGCAGATATAGAAGTTATACCTCAAAAAAACGACCCAAATATGGAAAATCAGAAGAATACAAATGAAAAATTAGTATCACTTTCCATTGATAAAAATAATTACAATTCTAAAAAAGAAGAAAATATAATACCAATTTGGGGTGAGGAAATAATTATTAACAAAAAAATGGTAAAACTTGGAGAAATTGTTATAAAGAAATATAAAACAACCGAAAAACACAAAATAGAAATAAAAGTTAGTACGGAACAGCTAACTGTAAAATATCCTGACAATCATAAGGAAGAAATAATATAATTTACTCTAAAAAAATAGATTATATGGTAATTATATACCTTGTTATTTATTAATAATTATGTCTGCAAGTAACAATAAAGATAATATTGATTGGAATAATGTATTAAAAAAAGAAGCTATAGGAACGGATGGTCTGGATTTAGGTGAAGTTCATGAAGTTGGAGATACATATATTGTAACACAAAAAGGTTTGTTAAATAAAAAAAGATATCATCTCCCTATTTCCTCCGCAGAAAGTTTTGATGGAGACACTCTTAAATTGAGAGTTAGTGAAAGTGAATTAAAAGGATTTGAAGAAACTGGTGGTCAAAAATTTGAAGGATATTCTTCGTTTAAATCTTCAGACATGTCTAAAGACCTTGAAACAAAAATTCCTGTAATGGCTGAAAACCTTGAAGTTACAAAAAACATGGTCGAAGATAAAGTAAATATAATTAAAGAACCGATAATGGAAACAAAAACAGTAGAAATTGAACTTACACGTGAGATGATTACAATTGAAAGAAGACCTGTTGATAATAATTCTTCTTCACATGATTCATTGATGCAAGATTCAGAACAATCATCATCATCATCAATAGAAGGACCGGTAGAAGCTAGAACCGAAATATCCATACCATTAAAAAGAGAGGAACCAGTGATAACAAAAAAACCATATGTTAAAGAGGAAGTAATAGTAAAAAAGAAACCCATTACAGAAACAAAAACCATTACAGAAAATATAACTCATGAAAATATAAAATATGATAATAAAGCAAATAAAGAGGTAAAAGAAGGAAACATCAGTAATAACAATCAAAATAATGAAATTTAATAAAGAAATTTATGGGATTTAAAACCCCATTGTAATAGATTATCAAAACGGAAAAATAATAATTTAAACACAAATTTATTAGAGAATTAGATATAAATATAATTCGCGGTATAATATTTTATCACTTTTTATTTTTTCGAGCCTATAATTTTGGTGATCTAGATACTACATATAATGTCATATTCAATTTCAATGATAGCAATAGAAGAAAAGTTAAAACCAAATGATCACCCTATAACTACGGAAAAATCAAATACTCGCAGAAGCAGAGTGGTAGAATTAACTATTTTGACATTATTTTCATCAACAAATTCACCCTTTAGTATTGCCCCGGATCTCAGAGAATCAATACTAGTAACAATCCCTGCATCTATTCTGGAAGTTGAAGACGGATCAACAATAGATGATAAATGTGTAAAAACAGTAGATCCTATTACAAGTGAATGAGTACCTATTCCATATATACTGAATAACCGAAGTTCGTTTACAGAAATAATCAGTCAAATTCATTTATGATGCTTAAAACCTATATTAACAACATTGGTACAGTATGCGAAATTACGTTATGCAGTATAGTTTATCCTTTGACTCTCGTTCTATAAATATTATAAAGCCTGCAGGCAAACATAGTCCCAAGCAAAGCAGAAAGGTAATCTATGCATTAGTAACATTATACACATCCCTAAATTAGATATCTAAAATATACAATACGGCTCAATAAATTCTCCAAATAGTTACCATTAATGCTTGAATATTTTTTTAAACCGTATAACAGCACATACTCAAAAAAATAAATAAGATAAAATAAACATATTTTTTATAATGTTATGTAACATTCATTGCTTTTTCCACAAATCTTAAAATACTATATTTACCGTTTTTTGTTTTTTATAATATGATCATATTTAATCAATTTTATAAATTCCTTTTTCATATCCAATTTTTTATAAATAACTTATTGTTTTGTAAAAGTATATGAAATACATCGTAAGAAAAAAAATAAACTAAAAACTTTTCATTTTGAAAAGAATTAACTTTTATTTAAATTTAAATTTAAATAGTGTTATCAGTCATTTCTTTCAATTTTGAAGCCAATCCTTACTTCTGCTTGGTATTCGATTTTTTGCTCATTATCAAGTTTAAATGTTACTTTACCCATTTCACCCCATTGGATATTTTTTACAGTTTTGGATGCTTCTTTAAAAGCATTATTAACTGCATCAGTGATACTAGTCTCAGAGGTTCCTACAATTTCTATATATTTATAAACCATAGATATGGATAAAAAACATTACTTAAAAAATTTTTTATATTTTAAAGAGTAATAAAGAAAAACTATGGATAATAATAAGTTGTACAAAGGTAAATAATCATTTTCCTGATGGAAACAATACACATATTAAAATTACTGCAAAGAACTGAAAATCAGTAGACATTTATCATTCATAAAAGCAAAAAAAGGTATTAGAAAAGAACTTTTAGAAATTTCATTAAAATTGGAATAACCTACGCTTATAAATGGAGGAAATATATTTTATACAGTCCTACATATCTACAAAAAATCCAGATTAAATATTGTTTAACAAAATTTGGATGGGCAATACATCTGCATGAGCATTATAAGGAGCAACATATGAAAAAAATTTTAGCAAAGATAGAACACCTGGTGGTGAACCAATTATTTGAAAAAAATTCAAGGAAGCAATTCTTAACAAATAATATATAATCCCCATCCTCTCGAAAGAGCATTACTTAAAATTAAAAATATTCACCATCATATAAAATAACAATTTATCAAATATTCATTTCAGTAATATAACAATTTTTATAAATCAAGATTATTACATATTAAATGGTTATAACTTTAAAAAACATCTAAATAAAATAAATAATATAAAAATTATTTGAATTACTATACTAAGAGCCTATCCCAAAATTATCTTTCGGTAGATGATTATTGAACAGGAGAACTGTACCAACCCAAGGTAGTTCTCCACCTTCTTCTCATACCTTGTGAAAAGTTTTCTGAATTTGTTATGCCATGAATTTGTACTTTCTACAACCCATCTTCTAGGAGAATATTTTTTATGATTAAAGAAGGGCGGGGTTTCAGTCTTGACCGCATCATCACTCTCTTTTTCACCCCTTTTTCTTTTCTGAGGAATATGCAATACATATTCTCGTTTGATTAGTTCCTGTCCCTCAGGTTCGGAGTTGTATGCTTTGTCAAGACATAGATGTTGCAGTTTTCTTCTTCTTGATTTCTGTTTGGATGATGATGATGATGGTCTTTTAATAACTATACAATCGACTACATCTGTTACCAGTTTAATATCGTGGGTACTGGCAGGCGATATGACTGCCGATAGTGGTATGTCTTTTTATCAGTTAAAATGTGTCTTTTTGTGCCTAATTTGCTCCTATCTGTGGGATTGTTTCCTGTCATCACCCCTCCTAAAGGCGACTTTATGGAAATACTATCAAGTGATTGCCATGTCCATTTGATACCCTTTTTATTATCATATTCTTTTAATAACCTAATCCATATCTTTTTGAAAATGTCAATCTGAACCCACTGCTGAAATCGTCTGTGACAGGTTGAACCAGAACCATATTCTTTAGGAAGCATTTTCCATTGACATCCGGTTCTAAGAACATAAACAATACCATCCATGACTTTTCTAAATGGAATTACAGGGCGGCCTATCGTGTTATTTGGTTTTTCATCTGGTAATATAGGACTAATTGTATCCCATAATTTATCTGGAATCTTTGTGA
>JBDUES010000143.1:0-11047 GCA_040297625.1 Candidatus Nitrosocosmicus sp.
TAACTCGATTTTTCGTTATTGTTAAATAAAATCAGTCCAAGATTGGGCCAACGCCATTAAGAACTCGTTTTATTTTTATAACAACTTAATCATCAGATAACGAATTTCATAATTATGCAACAAAGCATTTTTATTCTCTAGTTTTATCTTTCGCTTAAACGTCTGCATATAATGAAAACTCATGAGGATGGGGTCTTATAGTTACATCTTCATGATCCTTTACTTCCTGTAAGATTATCGAATCAATAATTTCATCATCAAAAATTGGTTTTAGAAATTCTCTATCATTACTTAACTCTTCATATGCCTCTCGAAGAGTCGCCGGTAACTGCTTGATTCCAAGTTCCATTCTACGTTGAGATGTCATTTTAAAAATATCTTCATCTATTGGATCCGGTATTGATATTTTTTTCTTTATTCCTTCTAAACCGGCAGAAATTATTGCAGAAAAAGCTAAATAAGGATTACAAGAAGGATCTGGAGCTCTGAATTCTATTCTTTTCATATGCGCAAATCTTTCTCCTCTATAATGAGCTGCGTTTCTAATAATTGCTGATCTATTCCCAGTACTCCATGCTATGTATACTGGTGCTTCATAGCCGGGAACTAACCTTCGGTAAGAATTGGTTGTGGGTGCAACTATTGCTGCGAGAGCAGGTGCATGATTTAAAATACCTGCAGCAAAATATCTGGCCGTTTGAGACATTTCCGCATAGGTATCATTAACATCAAAAAATAGATTTTTTTCTTTATCCCATAAACTAACGTTAACATGCATACCTGAACCATTATCTAGGGCTATTGGTTTTGGCATCATAGTTGCAATCATATCATGTTTTTTTGCTATATTTTTTACAATATATTTATAACTTTGAACAGAGTCTGCAGCATTTACTAATGTATCAAATCTGATGTCAATTTCGCATTGACCTGCAGTTGCAACCTCATGATGATGTGCATCACAAATAATTCCAAAATTATTACTGAGTACATCTACACATTCATTTCGATATTCCATTAGAGTGTCACCAGGCGCACTAGGAAGATATCCTTCCTTTAGTCTTAGTGCATAACCTACTCCTTCAGTGGACCATGGCGCTTCTTTAGATATTATGTTATAACTTTGAGATCTATACGGGGTCATCGTATTTACTTCTAATTTATCAAAAACAAAAAATTCTACTTCTGGGCCCCAAAATGAATTGTAATATCCCTGTTGTTTTACGTATTCTTGTGCTCTTTTAGCAATGCCTCTTGGGTCTTTTTTATATTGCCCTCTTATTTTTCCCCCATCTAGTATATCGCATAAAAATCGAGCTGTTTTATCTTTTGTTATCCATGGAATAATAGCATAAGTTGAAGGATCAGGCCTTATTATAAGATCAGATTCGTGTATCTTTGTAAATCCTCTTATTGAAGAACCGTCTAATTTTGGCAGTCCATATTCAAAATCCTCTATTTTAAACATATTTGCTGCCATTGTTGTATGATGGAATCTACCGGTTAATCCAGTAAACTGTAGATCTAGAAACTTAATTTCTTCGTCTTTTAACTTTGTCATTGTTTGTTTTGCAGTGAAATTCAAAGATTCGATCTTTCCATCTATAACTTTATATGGCAATTAAATATTCGATATTATAAAAATTAAAACCTCTAATTAAGCTTATCATATTATCATAACAAGAAAAAAATGGATTTTGATAATCACATTGATTTTATAAGTATCGAGGAGATTTTTAATACTTTAAAAAGAGAAATACAACTCACTAGCGGCCCTCAATCCATTCCACCCAACTTTTATCAAAATATAGCCAATTTGATTTCTATGTTGAAAAATAATACTATCGAAAAAGAAGGAGACGAAGACGGAGGAGAAGTAGAAGGTGGAGTAGGAATAGGAGAAAATACAAAAACAAAAATCAAAAGAGAAAAAATATCTGATCAAATTAAAAATAATTTATTGGATTTATTTATTAAATCGGTTACATTATTATTTATTTATAGATGTAAGAAAACTTTTAATATTAACAAAACGAACGAAACTTTTGATTATTCTAATTTAACAGATGAAGAAAAATATGTTTTTTATGGCAATAGGGAAAGAGAACATAGGATCAGTATTATTTTAAATACATTGTTTGAGGGAAAACCTAAAACTTTAGAAAAAATAGTTTCTTCAATTAATGAAAATTGTATTATTTTAAGGTTTTTGGATTCGATGGAGCAATTTGTCGGTGTTAATATGAATAAGTATGGGCCATTTAAAAAAGATGATGTTGCAATTTTACCTTTCGAGAATGCCCGGTCAATTATTGAAAATAATAAAGCTATTGAGATTCAAATGATAAATTAACTCCCGGGTTTGATGGACCTCTTCTTTACTTTTTATCTTTTATTTCTTCATGTTTAATGTAATGTTCTGTTAATCTTTTTGAATAACAAGTACCACAAAGGTATTCTGAAATATTCCATTCTGGCATAGCAATATATTTAAAATCTTTGATCTCTTCGTCACATATTCTGCATTTGATTTTGCTTCTCCCTAATCCCATCCTCTCGTAGCAATAAAAATATCGGAAATAAAAATTATGACATTGCTCTATGTGTAAATACTGTAATTTTTATTTATTTTTATAAATTATTTTTCAATAACTGAAAAAGTGATCTATTTTTATAATTTCTTTTTATTTCCATAAAAGAAATTAATAAGGGAGTTTTTTATAGAATTGATGTCAATATGAATTATGATAATACTGACAGAACAGCATTTTTGGCGATTATGGGATTAACAGTTTTAACAGGAGTAATTTGCTATTTTCTTTTCGCTGCAGCTACTCCAAAACCGGGAATAGTGGACTCGATATATAGAAAAGAACTTCCACCACAAACTGCGGCAAGTACTGCTTCTGCTACTGCTGCAACAACAAGTAAATCGGCGGCTTCTGCACCTGCTGCCCCGGCTGGTCCTTCAGTTGCATTAGCAATACCTTCTGGAGCCTCAACTCAGGGTAATCCATCATATGACCCAGCAACATTGACTGTTAAAAAGGGCGATGTAATTACTGTAACGAATAAAGACAATGCCCCGCATACAGTAACTAGCGGTGCTAGTCCAGATGATCCACAAAATGCTAAATCATTTGATACAAGTATTATAATGGTCGGAAAAACTGCAAAAATAAGTACATCGACTTTATCTCCTGGTGACTATCCTTTTCACTGTACCGTACATCCATACATGAAAGGAACCCTCACTGTCAAAGCATAACCGACCAATTTTTTCTTTTATTTATCTGATCTTTTAAATTTATATTTGATTAAAAATATAATTTTAAAATAAAATATTTTTATTATAAATTAATATGGATGAATCAAGTTTACTAAAAAGTTACATAGATATATTAAAAGGTGGTTTAACTTATGGAAATCCAGTTATGGGTTAGACCCTGGTGATGTTACTATTAGTTATGATTTAATTACTGGAATGATAAAGATAATGCTCTTCATACCGCTACTAGTGAACAGGTGATGGCGATCCTAATAGCAGAAAACTTTTTTGATTCGGGGTATTGAGTCGAAATGATAAATATAGTATATATATACCACCAGTAAAATAGGAAAAGGCATAGATCCGGGTATGTTGCAAACTTCATACTTTTTCATGCATGGAACAATAACTAGATCTCTTGCATAATTAGCCTAAACAGCTTTATGATCATTAGTTAATCATTTTCTTGTTATTGCATTGCTTTCCTATGATAGATTATATACAAAACCACTGCTTTTCAAATCATTTACTGATCTAAAAGTAAAAGAATTTGATAATATTTACAATAAAGAAATAACAAAAAGATATGACAACCATGAGATAAAGCGTTTAACAACACAAAGGAAATTCCGAAAAAGATGATAGTGATAGAGCATACCATTTGTCGATTGAAAAAGTGTAGGATAATGAATGATGTCTTTAGAAACAAATTGAGAAAGTACAACAAGATATCAGACATAGTATCAGGTCTGGTAAACTACATAATAATGAACCAGTATTGGTAGAAACCAGATATAGCATCATACTATAAAATGTGGATTGTATCTAATTATGCAAGATCTATTATATCTTAACTTTCACTAATAATTTTATTTATTTTTATTAATTTTAAATTATTCTGATAAAATAATGATAATTAATTTATTTATTATAATTTTAATGCCGATATTTTATAATTTTTACAATTATAACAGCGTTATTTTGACGAATATTTATATAATGTACTTTTATTAAAAGATTTATGCCATTTCTGAGTATTAAAGATCTGCATGTCAACATAGATGATAAAGAAATCCTTAACGGAGTTAATTTAGATGTAAATAAAGGCGAAGTTCATGCCATAATGGGACTTAATGGATCAGGAAAAAGTACATTAGCTAATGTTTTATTAGGTCATCCTCGTTATTCGGTAATTTCGGGAGACATGTTAGTCAATAATGAAAGTATTCTAAAGTTAAAAACTGATGAGCGGGCAAAAAAGGGTTTATTTTTAGGATTTCAATATCCCACTGAAGTATCAGGTGTAGGTTATAGTCATTTTTTACGTAATGCGTATAATTTATTAACTAAAAGCCTTGCCGACGAGCAAAAAAACAGAGAAGTTTTTATAACAGTAAAAGAATTTCATGCATATTTAAAAAAAAGTCTTGGTGACGTTGGATTAGATCCAAGCTTTTTAAGTAGATATCTTAATGAAGGTTTTTCAGGCGGAGAAAAAAAGAGATCAGAAGTATTGCAAATGCTGGTTTTAAGACCTAATCTTGCAATTCTTGATGAACCTGATTCGGGATTGGATATCGATGCTGTAAAAGCAGTTGCAGAAGCTATTAATAAATTGATTGAAACAGGTGCGGGTGTAATTGTTATTACTCATTATGCAAGAATATTGCGATTTCTTGGCAAATTAGATAAGATTCATGTGATGTCCAAAGGACGAATTATTAAAACAGCTGGCAGAGAATTGGCTGAAGAATTAGAGGTAAAAGGCTATTCTTGGTTAGGATTAACTGATGATTCCAAATAATTTCTTTATTGTTTTTTATTACGATTTGTTTGTTTAAAACTATTTATTAATTTAAACTATCAATAAAATTATGGTAGATATTGATAATAATACTATTGATGTTAATATTGATGATGAACTACATAATTTAAAAAAAAAAGATAATAATAATCTTGATAATATTAGCAACGATCCAAATAATGCTACTACTGATTCCTTAAAAAAAATAAATGACAAAGAAGAACAAAAAGAAGTCGTTAATTCTATAGGTCCCGTCAGTAATAATTCTACTAATAATCAAATAAAAGAAAATAAATCTGAAAAATTTTTTAATTTTACTTTTTATAAGGTTGATCCTAAATGGCGTTGGTTAAATGAAATAGGTAAAGGCGAATCATCGACAGAATTTCTTGAATTATTAAAAGCTGCTAATACAAAAATGAAAGTCAAGACCTATTCTACAATTGGTTTAAGACATGATTCTGAATTTATGATCTTGACAATTTCATCATCGCTAGAAAATATCCAAGTTTTTACAACAAAAATATATTCAACCATTTTAGGAAAATATGTAGAACCCACTAGTACCTTCCTTTCATTGACAAGGAAATCAATATATTCAAATCAAGTTAAACTGGGATTTGAGAGCGAAAATTATACTCCATTAAAATATGTAGTGGTTTATCCATTTATTAAATCGCGAGAATGGTATCTTTTACCACTGGAAAAAAGGAAACAAATGATGGATGAACACATTAAAGTTGGAAGACGATATCCCGAAATACGACTTAATACCACTTATTCATTTGGAATTGGGGATCAGGATTTTATGTTAGCATTTGAAACCGATGATCTATCCATGTTTCAAAATCTTATAATAGATTTACGAGAAACACAAGTTAGTAGATATATTTTAAAAGACTTGCCAATGATTCCATGTGTTTCAAAAAATATGGATGAAATAATAAAGAGTCTGGGATGATGAATTTAAAGAAACTTTTTTCTTTTTCTTTGTTTAAATTAAAAATACTTATAATAAGATCTATGCTATCTTGATTTATTGTTTTATATGTTCTATCCTTCTCTTTCATTTGAGGATACTTTGTCCTTTGAAAAACCCAACTCATATACTTTGTCCTGTCAATCAGGACTGCCGTCTACATCATCATCACACAATGCATCATCCTCTTCCACATCATCACAATTAGAGTCTATTAATGATAAATCTCCATCCTCCTCCCCCTCCCCCTCCTCGTCATTTAATAAAGGATTCCAAGCAACTTCAAATTTTGTTGCAGCATTGAAGGAATGGGCTATTGTATGTAAAGCGGCAGAAGATGGAAAACAAGTTTTACTATTTAGGAAAGGTGGTATTATGGAATATCGTAACGGCTTTGAACTTAAACATAAAAATTTTTTTCTGTTTCCAACTTTTGAACATCAATCTATAGACTCGATTCGAAATGAATATAAAATAGAATTAGAAAGTTTGGAAAAACAGCATATTATGAAGGAAGATCATAAGGATTTTAATTTATCCCCTGAAAATAATTCTGATACAACACAAAATATCACAAATATTAATTTATTTGTAGAAATAACTTCTTTTAATGAAATAAATGATATAAATAAATTAGAAAAATTAGAAAAATTTCATATTTGGAATCTTGATTATGTAAAAATGAGATTTAATTATAATCCCAAAAAACCACTTTATTTAATGTTGATACGAGCATACCGGTTAAATGATCCAATTAAAATTCTCAACAAATCGGAATGGTCTGGCTGTAAATCTTGGATTCAAATCGATCTGAAAGATAGAGCATTGGAAAATTATTTTACAAATGATTTGTCTCATAATTTTGAAAATTTGAAATCAATTAGTAAACCTTGTATAGATGATATTACTTTTAATAACATAAGTGAAGAAGTGAGGGGTATAATTAAATGAAATACCGTAATTTGGGTAATAGTGGAATTAAAGTTAGTGAAATTGGATTTGGAACTTGGACCTTGGGTTTAGATTGGTGGGGAAAAAAACTTGAAGAAGATGAATCTATTAAGATGTTAAAACATGCTTATGATTTAGGAATAAATTTTTTTGAAACTGCTGATATGTATGGAAAAGGTAAAAGCGAAAAAATATTATCAAAAGCATTTAAAGATATGCGTAATGACGTAATTTATTCTACAAAATGGGGTTATGATATGTATGGTGTCGAACAAATTGGACATAATGAAATTCCACAAAAACACACTATCGATTTTTTAAGTTTTGCTTTGACTGAAAGCATGAAACGATTAGAAACTGATTTCATAGATGTGTATAGTTTGCATAATCCCAAAATGAATGCTATAAAAAATGATTTGTTATTTGATGAATTGGATAATCTCGTGAGATCTGGAAAAATTAAAAGCCACGGTGTTGCTTTAGGTCCTGCAATAGGATGGAAAGATGAGGGAATCTATGCTATTGAAAATAGAAATATAGTTAGTTTACAAACTGTATATAATATTTTAGAACAAGATCCGGGACGTGCATTTTTTGATGCTATTGATAAAAAAAATAAAACGGTAGGAATAATGGTGAGAGTTCCAGATGCATCTGGTGTTTTGACTGGCAAAGTGAATGAAAATACTGTTATAGATAAAAATGATCATAGAAGTATTAGAAAAAAAGAATGGATCATTGGATCAATGAAAAAAATAGAAAAACTTCAACCAATTGCTGATTCTCACGGATGGAACATTACTGAAATAGCTATTAAATACATCTTATCTCAAGAACAAATCTCTGTTGTATTACCAACTGTTACTAGCATAGAAGAAATAGATACATTTGCTCAAATATCTGATGGAAATTATTTAAATACAAGTGAGAAGAAAGACATCGAACAAATGTATGAAAATAATTTTTATTTGCCGGATTTGGTAGCTTAAATATTTTTATTTTTATTATTATACTGATAAAACTATTTTATTATAAAAATAATAATTACACTAGAGTCGTAACAGATTCAGAATAAAGAATAATTAGGATATCAAATATTACTCAAAATATTTTACACGTTCTTTTTTAAATTCTCTTGAACTAAATAATATTCTATAATTTTCAATTCCAATTACTGTTGAAATTTCTTTAGCTATTTTTTCTGCCGCTTCTATCGTCCTTGCATGAATCATGCTAAAAAGATTGAATTCCCAATCCGGGTATACTGGTCGTCTATAACAATGACTTACTTGTGGAAATGATGCAATTTTTATACCCTTTTCGTCCACAATCTCGTCTGGAACTTTCCAAACTATCATTCCGTTTGCTGTAAACCCTGCTTGTCTATGTCTTAATATAGCTGCAAATCTTCTCATTATTCCTATACTTTCATATTCTTTAATTTTGTTAAAAAGTTCTGATGAAGAAATTCCTAAATTTTCAGTAATCGTTTTAAAAGGTTCTTTTATTATTTCTATATCTTTTTGTAATTGTCGTATATATTCTCTATCTATTTCAGATATTTTTTCACTTTTTGTTTCTAAATTTTTAACCTCATCGCTAGGATTGGGCTTTTCCGGATCGTCGTTTACCATATCCAGTTTTACGCCAATTTTATACATTTTTAGAGTTGGCAGTACTCTATATTTCAAAACTCCATCTAAAGAGGCCATTTTGTCAAGATCCACTTTCATATCTCCGTCTGGTGCAACAGCGAGTGTAAACCATATATTATATTCGTGATTTCTTTCGTAATTGTGACTTACACCTGGATGTTTATTTATCTCGTTAGCAACATCATCTATTTTATTTTTATCTACTGCAAAGGCTACCAAAGCGCTTTTGTATCCTAGTTTCCTTGTATCGAAAATTGCACTTATTTGCCTAATTATGCCAATCTCTTTTAAATTTTTTATTCTCTGAATAATTTCTTCTTCTGATATGTGGTATTTTTTCACTAATTCTAAAAAAGGTCTATCGACCAATGGGAATGTCCATTGAATATCATTTAATATTTGTTTATCTGTATTATCTAATTCATGAATTAGCATAATATATATTTAAATACTTTTTATCAATGAATAAAAATGTATCCTTAGTTTTATATTTATAGAGAAATTTTATAAATCTTTTTTCGGGATTATGATACACAAGTTTAAAAGAGGTTATTATATTAATAAAACTGCAGGGGCTATCGTCTAGCTTGGTAGGATACCATCCACTATTTTGTGGGTATAGGCCCGGGGCGCTGGCGGTCGAGGGTTCGAGTCCCTCTGGCCCCATATAGTATATGGGTTGAAATACTTCAATAATTATATAAAAATATCAAAGAGAGGAGCCGATGACTAATGCCTTTTAATTAAACACATTGTTAGAAAAGATAACAAATTTGATAAATAAGGAAAATACAGAATTAATTTACAAGTTCTACGAGTTTATGAAATTCAATTCATCCAGCGAGAACCATATTATTAATAATCTTAAATCTATCAAAAATTTTCAAAATTTTTTCCAATCTAATATGGGATTAAAAGAAATTAAAAGGCAAGATATTATAAAATTTTTAGACAGCAAAATAAAATCTCCAGAAATAGATCCTGAAAAAAAATGGATTACAACATGGAATCATTATTTATCTCATTTAAAATTTTTTTTCAGATGGTTATACAATGACTATATCAAGACAACTGATGACGATGTTGATTATGATAACCAAAGTAAATCAATTGCAGATTGGATTACTCCTGAATTTATTCAAATAAAATTAAAAAAGACAAAAAGATTAAGTCCCTATTCTCAAAATGAAATATGGGATAAAGATGAATTATTAACAGTAATTAAGTATGAATCTTCTCTCAGGAATAAAGCTGCTTTATCTCTATTTTGGGACCTTGATGCCAGAAACCATGAAATCACATTGTTAAAATTAAAGAATATTCGCCTAAGGGAAAAGTATGGGGAAGGAGAAGTTCCATATGAAGCAAAAACTGGAAGCGGGCCAATATTGTTGACATTATCATTTCCATATGTTCGTGACTGGTTAAACGAACATCCATTTAGAAATGAGTTGGAAGCAAGGCTAATATGTAATTAAATTACAGGTGCTCCAGTTAAGTCCGATGCGATGTGGACTATGATGAAACAGCTTCAAAAAAGGATAAAGAGATTACTTCAAACAAACGAAATAAAAGATAATGAAGAAAGAGAAAGACTAGAGTATATTTTAAAATCAAAGAGATTTAATCCCTATTGCATTAGACATATCTCAATCTCCGCGGATAGCGATTATCTTCCAGAATATGCTTTAAAGAAAAAAGTTAGATGGTCGATGAATTCAAAGCAAGGAATTCGATATATTAAAACAAGAATGGGCGATGAATTAAAAAATAAAATTTTAGAACATAGTGGAATTATCTCTGAAAATGGAACAACAAAAAAATCATCTATTCATACATGTCCACGATGTGAACTTGTTAATGTGTTGGAAAACTCTTATTGCTCTAGGTGCAGTTACCCACTTAAACCCGAAGCCTACGATGAATTGAAGAATACAGAAGAGAACAGGATAACGAAATTACAAGAGAAATATGAGAGTGATGTGAAACAGATGAAAGAGGACATAGAGAGTAAGTTACAACAGATTATATCCAAGATAGATTTATCGAAAGTATAAGTTTATCGATGTTTATCAATAAAGAAACGCATATTTACTGGTCGGTATCTTTTAAAATATCTTATTCCTTTGAATGTTGCAAGTATTAAATAATAACGGTGTTAGTATTTTCCTGAGGCTCTGTTCACTTAACGATAAATCTATAGCTTGAAGATGCCCTAACTCTTTTGTGAATACCAGAAATAGACCACCTTCAGAATACATATGTTATGCTCTGTATTTTTATTTTTCAGGTCTTTCTTTAAGAAAGGTATCAGAAAGATTATCATCTTGCTTTATTAAACGAAACCACGTTTCTATCTGGAACTGGATTCAGAAATACAATCCTCACAT
>JBDUES010000144.1:0-36539 GCA_040297625.1 Candidatus Nitrosocosmicus sp.
CAAATCTGCAAAAAAAGAGATATTGATACTATTATCTTCTGAAAGGGGATTTTTACGTACAGAAAAAAATGGAGGCTTTAAATTATTAGATGAGATAGCATCAAAGGGAATAAAGGTTAAAGTTCTAGGTGCGCTAAATTACAAAAATTATGATACACAAGATCAAATAAAATCAAAGTATCTCCACATGGAATTTAGAAATTTACAGGGAACGTTTGAGACAATAAACAGAATTATAATCTTTGACAGGGCTAAAACGATGATATGGGAAATAAAAGATGACACATCAGATAATTTTATTGAGACACTAGGTATGGCATTATTCATTGAAAGCGAATCTACAGCCATATCTTATGCATCCATTTTTGATAGTCTTTGGAAACAAACAGAATTATATGAACAGTTAAAAAAAGGACACGAGCAACTTAAAATTCATGAACAAATGCAAAAGGAGTTCATAAATATAGTTGGTCACGAGTTAAGAGCCCCCCTTCTACCAATACTTGGCTTTACACAACATGTTAGAAATAAATTAAAAGATAAAGAACAAACAGAATTGCTTGACATTGTAATTAAAAATATAAACAAATTAAAAAAACTAACCGAAGATATTTTAGATGTTACTCGAATTGAGGGCAAATTATTCAATCCTAGTAAAGAGTATTTTAGTCTCAATCAATTGATATCAAATATTGTTAAAGAATATGAAAATAACTTTGACAAGGGTAAGAAAATTAGATTCGAGTATAATAACTCTAATACAGAATATTTATTGTATGCGGATATAACTAGAATAAGCCAAGTAATTTCAAATTTAATTGACAATTCTATTAAATTTATCCTAAAAGAAGGTTTGATATCCATAAATCTTGAAAAGAAAGAATATCATATCGATGGCGATATCAAAAAAATAGTTGTTGTTTGTGTAAAAGACAATGGTAACGGAATAAATTCTGAAATAGCAACAAGATTATTTACAAAATTTGTATCAAAATCTTTCCATGGAACAGGATTGGGATTGTATATTTCAAAAAATATTGTAGAAGCACATGATGGCAATATTTGGGGTGAAAACAATAAAGATGGCAAAGGGGCCACTTTTTGTTTCAGTTTACCATTAAAAAACTAGTTTAGCATATTTATTCATATAACATATAGAGATTATTAATAAATTTTTTGTTATTTTACAGAAATTCCATATATATTAAAATGCGAAGTGCAGGATTTGAACCCTCGAACCATTACTTTATTCTGAAGGATTTTCTCAAACCAAAAGAATTAGAAATCTTCTTTTTGATAATGGACTTTTGTAAATATCAATATGGCTTTGGAATGATCTTTTTTGATCTTGAAAGGAATTGAATCTCCTACTTGCAGAAGACACATTTTTAAGGGATTGTAAAAACATTAAAAGTTTTAAACCGGTGTCAGATTATTGTGTTTCTAAAGGAATTTAAAAAATAAAGTTAGGTATAATTATTTTATGGCAATTATACCATTTAGCAAATATGCGCTAACCTAAAAATGGATCTTTATTCCTTATATTACAAATTTATGATACGCGTACTTATACTAATTGGTATAATTAAATAATCCTAAATAAATGGAAATACAGAGTAAATTAGTAATCTGTAGCCTATGAAAAGAATCCATCATCTGAAGATGTACAATTTTGTCCTAGTTTTGGTTCTGCAATGAATATAATAGAAATACTACATCTGCTGGTTCCAGTCTTTAGCTGATTGGCCTGTTCCACTATTCTGATTCTGCTGCCCAGGTACCAAAATTGGCCATAATAGTCACAAGGTGCAATCGCCACATTTGCTAACGGCATATTTAGTAATGAGCTTGCGATTGCAATTAATATTGGCAATATTCCCATAATTCCCAATATTAATAATTTCCTAGTCATAACTTACTGAATTAAATTCAAAATTTGCCGCTCAACTTGAGCGCCTGAAAATTATACCCTGATTAACAAAGCAAAAATGTTATCGAGATCAATACTTACATAATAACCAAAATTATTTCTAATTAGCAGTGATCTCATCTATACTAACTAACATAATTTCATACTGTTCATATTAACCAGTAAGTCAAGTTTGTAGGATGTCAAAGCATTTCTACAAAATCTATCAATATGTGAGCACAATATCACGGGTAATTTTCTTATGCTATACATACAATCTCATTAAGAGATGGATCTAATAGAATGACTTCACGAATTTACGTTAGACAGTATAGGTTATCTGAATGATGAAAACTATCAAATAATGTTTTAAAGTTTATTGCGAAGACTAACCCAGGGCCATCATTTCTTTTGCAATGGCACAACCAAAGTCGGTTATTGATATAACTATTGGATGCAAAATTCCAATTAGCACTGTTTATAGAAGAGTACATGAATTAGAAAAAGCAGGGTTATTTGCTATTCATGGTTCTATTATTACAGTAGAAGGAAAAAAGTATAATCTATACAAGCAATATTAAAGCTGTAAGAGGGGTATAGGTATGGAATTATGAAATCGAAATTATCCCTAATCATATGGAAAAAAGCGCCTATTGGCAATATGCAGAAAAAGAGCATACAACTAAAAAGTATTCTTAACCATTGATATCATTTCCACGTATGATAATCAAACTTAGGAAATATATATATGGATTATTTATACTAATAATCTCCTAATCAGTCTAATGAGTTTTGAGAACAAAATACCAAAACTCCATATACACATTCACAACTTAGAATTACTTTGACCTTTTCATTTGTCCTTCTTGCAATCGGAACTGTTTCCATAGCACAATCGTTTCAATTTGCAATGACACCTTAACAAAAAGAGAGACACCTAAGATGGCGCATCATTATAAAAAAATCAAAACATAATTTCCTACAAGATTAATATAAAAATTATAAATTATAATGCGATATATGGGACTATTTGTTTATTATTTTACCATAATACAAATACATTGTATCTCCCAATAACCGTGATAATATGCATAAAAAGCGTAGCAAAAAAGCCTTTTAGATCTATAAAAAAATGAGATCTTGCGTGTGAATTTAAAATATTGAATACATCTTATGGACATACTCAGCTGTATGTGCAGCTGTAGTGTCGCTTGACCTGCAGTTATCACGGCAGGAGCACGAACGCCTCCCAGTAAAAGTACAATTACTAAACCACAACGTAACAGTCTACCACCAATTCTATCGGAAGCCCCATTATTTGGTTGACACAAAAAAGGGCCATTGTTGATAGTGATGCAAAGACATTCTAGATCCCTAAGAAGTCATTGCAACAATTGAAACTATGTTTTTTATCTATTCAAATTATTATCATCCATCTCCTATTCATTTCCTTTAACAAAGGCTATGTTGGCAGACAAATTTTTTGTCATTTTCTTCAAAAATCCCTTTACATTGATATTTACCTTGATAATTTTATATTTCTTTTCCCTTCTCACAGTATATCCGTGTAGCGGTGTTTACAATAACTCTATGAATATGTATCAAAAAGTTTCAATTAACATTGTTAGAGATTGTAGACAAAAGTCTATAGATTGTAGACAAACACTTTATTTAAAGAATAAATTAGGTGCGAAGTGCGGGATTTGAACCCGCGATCCCGAGCTTGGGAAGCTCGTACCTTAACCAGGCTGGGCCAACTTCGCTAAAGAATAAAAAATCAATCAATCAGATTATATAATTTATTTTTTATTCAGAAATAAAAATTAAAGAACATCATATAAACTATCTTTCATATATACGACCATTTCTAAATGCGATTTTTCTTGCTGAACTAATATCACGTATTCCTCTCCGATTTATCTCTGTTCCCTGTCTAATAGATGTACCATATTCATTAACAATTTCAACTATCACTTCATCTTTAAAATATTTTTTTAAAATTTTTGCAATTTGATAGGACAAGGATATACTACCATCACCGATTCTGACAATTTTTTTTTGAGAATCAATAGCAGATAAAATTACAGATATTTTTTCAATAGCAGATTGCACAGACAACACAATTAGCTTATCCAATTCAAAATTATAATACAAAATAGATATACCGATTCTTTTTCCAGGATCAATACCAACAACCAACTGATCATTAGAATAGCAACATGAACTCATAAAATTTTGTAAAATTTTTGCTTTAACAGAAAGTGGTGATTGTTCTAATTCGGTATCGAGAAAAACATCATTTCTTTTTACAATTTTTGATTCATTTGAAGTAGTAATTATTATTTTTGCATTACATAGTGCTGCTTCTTCAGGAGATAGAGATATAAAATTTAAATCTAGGGATTTAAGAACACTTGTTATTTTATAATACGAACGTCCTGAAAGTGTTGCAACAATAACAGGTGGACAACTTATTAGGTTGAGCATATTTATTGTTAAATCTGATTTATGGTATCAATGCAAGACTATTAAGGATTATGGAAAAATATAGAATATTCGTCATAATAATAAGATCAAGATATTAATTGATATTTTTCATTTAATAAATCAAACTTAAATTCTATGTTTTTTCCAATATGATAAAATAAAGAATATTCAACATACTTTTTATCTAAAAAAGATTCATTCATACCAACTTGATTAAAAATCTCTATAAAAGGATAATATACATCAATTATCGTCATACGGTCAAATTCAAAATAGCCTGGGCTATATCACCCTTAGTTTCTATTAATGCAACAATAGCTTTTTCTTTAGATACATTAGCCTGTTGCATGACCAAAATAACATCCTCGTCTTTAAATGAGGGTACAGATCTATTACTTTCCTCAATTTCTGTAGCAACAATTTGAAATATGGTACTATCCTTTCCTTTCATTTCCACAACCTGAGGTTTTTTCAAAAATATTTCCTTAGTATCAGTTTTTATGATAACTTCTTCGACCGAGCTTAAATCTTTCATATCCAGACCCATTCGGTCGAGCATCCTTCGCATATCCCTATTGCCTGATCTCATCATAGAAATCACTAGATACTTCTACTTTTTATTCCTTCTCTAATTTTAACTCCAACACCTCTTAAAAGAGATCTATCAAAGTTTTCGTAACTTTTATTATGATAATATGAGAAAGGTATTAATGAACGCCCTACCGCCAAAATATCCTGCTTTGAATCTATAAGTGCTACATCGGAACCAGTTTTAACATTAATTCCACATTTTAAGACATGTTTAACAAATAAAGATCTACCTTCGGAAACAAATGGAACAGCATCATCAACAGGAATTATACAATTGAATATAAAATTTTCATGTTTTAAAAAAAGTCCTGCTCCATGTATTGTCAATGCAATCCCCCCATCGGTTCTAAAAGTTCCAATCAATTTCCCATTTAAACCAAAATTCTTTATTCTACCAGTTTTTCTCGAATATTCTATTTCTATATCTTTTGGCAGAACAGAACTTATTTCTCTACCAAAAAGAAAATTAACATGCGATGATATTTTTTGGAAGGGATCTACTAATAGTTTCTTCAAAGCTTATATAGGCATATAACCCACAATTATAAAAATTATCAGTATTAAACACATGCTTTATTTAAAATATTAAAATTGATATTAAAAATAGAAAATACTAATAAATTACTATTTAATTAAAGAAATATGGTTTCTTTTTGTGAATTATGTGGAAAGCAAACTGAGGATAGGAAAAAAGTAATGATAGAAAATACAGTTTTTAATGTTTGTCTGGCATGTTCAAAAAGGGGTAAACCAATAGAATCTAACAGTAGATTAAGAACTATTCATGGAAAAAATACAAGAATTACTGGAAAATCAACCTCACAATACTCTTCACCCTCAACAACAACAACAACAAAACAAAGTCCATTTTCTACAAGAATAAAACCGATGCCAAGAAATAGACCACCACCTCTTAAAAAAATAAATTTAACTGATGAAATGATTTTGAATCCAGAATTTCCAAAAGTTATTAGAGATGCCAGGAATAAAAAAGGAATAACACATGATCAGCTTGGACAGAAAATTAATGAAAAAGTAACTCTGTTAAAAAAAGTCGAAACAGGGACAATAAAACCGGATGAAATTTTGTCAAAAAAATTGGAAAATTTCTTGGGTATAAAATTATATATTAATTCAAATGAAGAAACCACAGAATAAAAAAATGAAAAGTAAAAAATACAGTTTTATTTTTTTACTTGAATAATTAAAAAAACATGTTGGACAGAGAAGTTGCGGTACTTAGAATAGGTCACAGGCTTGTGAGAGATGATCGAACAACAACACATGCAATACTGGTGTCAAGAGCTTTTGGAAGTAATACAATGTATATGACAGATGTGGATGAAGAAATAAAAAATACAATCAACAAGGTAAATGATTCATGGGGAGGATTAAATGAATTTAATCTTGAGATAATTGATAATTGGAAAAAATTAATTAAAGAATGGAAAGAAAAACAAGGTAAAATCATTCATTTGACTATGTATGGACTTCAAATTAATGAAGTAATTGATGAAATTAAACTGTTGGAACAGAAAATTTTGGTAATAATCGGAGCTGAAAAGGTCCCCAAGGAAATTTATTTTTTAGCAGACTATAATATATCTATAGGAAATCAACCTCACTCAGAAATAGCAGCATTAGCTATTTTTCTTGATAGGTTATTTGAGGGTAAACAATTTGATAGAGGATTTTCTGATGGAAAGATGAAAATTATCCCATCAGATAAAGGAAAAAATGTCATCAGAAAGAAAAAATGAAATATTATTAAAATTTTTATAAATAACCTGAATAATATCCGATAATATCTACAAGAAATTAAATAAAAATAAAGTCATTTTTTAGATAAGGGGAATTGATTAAAATGGGGGTAAACAAATTGGGAAAAACATCTAATGGAAAATAACAAAAATTAAAAATATATCAGATATTTTAATAAAATCCGAGATTGTTTTGAGATATAATCATCACAGATTTGTCAAGGATCTACATGATTATTGGAAAGCGAGAGAGAGAAAAGTATGTTTTTAAAAATCAATGGATGATTTACTAATCGAGGAAAAAAATAACCCAATCATAATAAGAAACTTTACCGCATAACAAAATTGATTGATTTATTATCAATCAATATAAATAAAAAATATCATGTTAAAACCAATCCAAGTTTAGATAAATGTATTGCCTTTTTTATTTCCATGGCGATTCGCCGACCCATGCTCATAGGAGTGTCATAAAGCAAATCTGAATAGGGAGAACCAGAGACATATAGATTAGTGCCTGCTACAATCCTAGCAGAGAATTCAAATGCATTAAAATTAGCATTGTTATCATATACACCCTCTATGCAAAAAGGTCCAGGTATGCCAGGAGGTACTAGTTTCCTTGCAGCGCTAACAAATCTTTCACCCATAGAATAAACTTCAGGCAACAAAGATTCTCTCAATACGATAGGAATATTACCCACGACAGTATATGATGGTTTTAAATCAGAAGATATTTGAAATTTTGCTGGAATTCTACCTATTGCATCAATATCAGTTTCATATCGTCTATCAACGCCCAATAATTCCAATTCATTTTCAATAGGAGAATAAAAAAATTGTAGGTAAACAGGAACACCATTGGCATATTTTTGTATAAAAAGTTGATCTTCTGAATCAATAACATTAGATTCTACAAGTTTTTGAGATTGTTCTTCAAAACTTTTCTTATCACTGACTAAAAAATAACCTTTACCACCAGCTGCTCCATGCAATTTTACAATACATAACCCGTCTATATCATTTTTAGACAATATTTGTTTCGGAGTCGATAATGCAGACTCATTCATTAAACGTTGTTTTAATAACCTATCAGATTCCCATCGTAAAATCCACTTATTGCCAAAAATGGGTATTTTAATTTCTTCAATATTATTCATAGATATTGAAGAAATTAGTGTTCCATGGGGTATCAATAGAGGATTATATTCATCGATCAATTTTTTTTGAAAGTCATGATTCAAGATATCTTGGAAATTGTTCAATACAATAAGTTTATCAATAAATTTAAATCGTTTATATAGGGAAAATCTTTTTTCTTCACAAGCTAATAAAGTTTGAAATCCCTCGTCTTTAGCCCCCTTTAATACTTGCAAAGAACAGTGTGATCCTAGGGTCATTATATATCTAGGATTAACACAATTTTGATTATTTTCTGTATTGATATGAGATGCGATCATAATAGATTATAATTTGGAAAATCACCACCAGATTAAAGTTTTTTTGAAAATTTTGTAATTGCAAGAGACAAAAAAGGTCTAAGAATATACAATAATCCATCTATTTTATACCGGTATATCAAGTAAAGTAGATGTCCATATGCTTTATTCATTCTCATTAAAATAATGGATGAACCCGTTCTAAATAAAGCAAAATAGTAAGAAAGATAAAAATAAAAGACATCATTTCTATTTGTAAACTTTATAATTAATAATATTTATTCAAACTATTTAAGAATAATCGATAAGGTTGTACAAGTTTTTCTTTATTTTTTAGGGATCTTTCTTTTTTTGGCTATACCAATTAATAAAAGTATGCTAAACATTCAGGTATTTTTATAGTGACTTTAAAATAAAAAATCCTCTACTATGAGACTACTAATTGCGTAATAGACAGTCAATTTTATTATTTAATTTAGCGAACATATACAAATTGGTATATATGCATCGACACGAAAAAAATTAGAATAAATCGGCTATAAATAAATAACTAAAATAAAAAGTAATTGGAAAAAAATAATATAATAATTTATAATATGAGGTAAAAAAATAGTTCATATTTAATCATGATTGAAAAAGACCACATAATCATAGATAGTAAATTAATTTACAATGGTCCAATAAAGCTAAGACTAGATACTTTTAAAGTAAATGGAAAAATTTTTAAAAAAGAAGTAATAGAACATAATGCATCTGTAGGCATCATCCCAATAATTAATAATGATGAAATTATGTTAATAAAACAATATAGACATGCAGTAAACAAATATCTAATTGAGATACCTGCAGGTAAAATAGAAAACAAAGAGACCCCAATTGAAGCTGCAAAAAGAGAATTAGAAGAAGAAACAGGATTTAAAGGAGATTTGATACCATTGACCAAATGTTATCTTGCACCAAGTTATGACACAGAATTGATGCATTTTTTTATCGCAAAAAATATTGTCAAGATAGACCATTCATCACGAATAATGGATGATGATGAAAATATTTCAAATATGATTGTAAAGTTAGACGATGCATTACATTATTGTTTTAATGGAAATATCATAGACTGTAAAACAGTATCAGCAATACTTCTGTACCATATGTCATTTTTAAAAATCAAATAAATAAATTTGTTCAGAAATAATAATTATAAATATAATTAATAGTATTCTGCAATGACGGAGAATCATTATAAAAATTTTCCAAATATAAAAATGCAACTAAATTTGCAAAGCATAATTTTTCTTCATTTGTAAAACTTAATAAATGACCAAACAAATAAGCAGAGTCCCATGAATCCCCCGCTCCACTCACAACATTAATCTTAGATGGAGGAATCGCATTAACAAAAACAGTATTACAACCATTAGACAAAACAGAACCAATCATAGTATGAATACATATATCAATTTTGAAAAATTTAGATAGAAATAATGCAGATTTGCAAAGATTGATTGGTGTTATCGAATTAATATTTTTTTTATCCGAAATAATCATATCTCCAGTACTTGAGAGAGCACAAATTATCTGGAGATACTCGTTTTCATTAATGCTCAATAAATCAATCAATCTTGAATGATTCTTTAAATCCTGAATAAATTCCAATCGTCTCTCGCTTATATCTGCAGGATCTAAAAAATGTAACGAATTTGGAGAATTTTTGAATACATACTTCAATAGATCGGTCCCTCTTAAATTTGATGCCCAGTTTGTTAAAACTACAGCAGATGAAGAATTTAAAATTGGTAATATATCAATAGTGGATTCAATTAACTCAGGACCAAAGTTACGGTTATCACCAACATCACTTAACATAACATTTGAAACAGAAAAAGAAGGATTGGTAAATTCAAAAATAGTAGTTAAACCATGTTTTCCATTTTTTATATGCAAACTTACTTGCGAATTAAATTTTTTAAAAACAGAGTTTAAAATCGAATAACCAATTTTATCGGCCACTGTAAAAAGATCAACTTTTGCACCGAGCCTTGCAAGACAATATGCAACATTAACTGCATTACCTCCTTTCATGTCAACACTGTTCAAACCACGCACACTTCCACCACCTACTTTAATTTTTTTTTCTATAACTTCGGTCAACTTATCCATATCAGAAATTTGGATAACCCTATCAATAAAAAAATCGGGAAGAACAGTTATTTTAATATCTACATTAGACTTTACAATATCATTTAATTTATAATAAATATTTTTAAAAACTAAGTTAACATCAGATTTAGAAGAAAAAAATTGATTTTCACTAATAACCTCATCTTCGTCTTTTTCTACAAATTCGCCGCTAAAACAAATATAATAATTATTATTGTATTTAGAAATATCAGAATAAAAAGTGTCCAAACTATAAATTTAAAGAAACATATTATGGATATATAAAATTATTTTCTTTTTCTTTTTCTTTTTCTTCTTCTGTATATAATTAATTTAAAATGATATATGATATACTAAATTATAATCAAAAAAAAAGAAAAATAATCGATGGTTAAAGTAAAACAGAAAAATGAATAGTGATAATCGATGGTTTTGAATAAATAGATTAATCCATATCCATGCCGCCCATGCCGCCCATGCCGCCCATGCCGCCCATGCCGCCCATGCCGCCACCTGGTGGCCCTGGTGGCATTTTGGACTTGTTAGCTGCTATAACGTCATCGATTCTCAATAGCATGCAGGCAGTTTCTGTAGCTGATTTAATAATTTGTTCTTTAATTGCAGTAGGTTCAAGCACATTCTTTTCATACATATCAGAAACAGATGTAGCCTTTACATCGATACCAGTCCATTTGGCACCTTTTCCTTGTTTTGTTCTTAGCTCAGTCATAGTATCGATTGGATCCATACCAGCATTTTCAGACAAGGTCAATGGAATAACTTCAAGAGCCTCAGCAAATTTTTCTGCAGCTAATTGTGATCTGCCTTCAAGATTACCGGACCACTGTCTTAATTCATTAGCAATATATGCTTCGGGTGAGCCCCCCCCGGCTACTATAGAAGGTTTTTCCAATACATCTTTCATAACCATTAATGCATCGTGCAGTGACCTATCTGCCTCATCTACTACTCTTTGAGAACCTCCACGGATCAAAATTGTCACAGCTTTTGGATTTTTACAGCCTTCGATAAATACCCATTTGTCTGTTTCCACTTTTCGTTCTTCAACCAAAGCAGCTGTTCCAAGATCGCTTTCGCTTAAATCATCTAAATTGTTAACTAATCTTGCATCCGTTGCTTTAGATAACTTGAACATATCACTCTCTTTAACACGTCTTACGGCGAGAATACCAGCCTTTGATAGATAGTGTTGAGCGACATCATCCATACCCTTTTGGCATAGTACAACATTTGCACCAATTGATTGAATTTTATCAACCATTGTTTTTAACATCCTATTTTCTTCTTCGAGAAACATTTGCATCTGTGAAGGGTCGCTAATTCTAATTTCCGCACTCATCTCAGTCTTTTCAATTTCCAATGGAGAATTCAGAAGTGCAATTTTTGCATTTTCAATTCTTTTTGGCATGCCTGCATGGACTACTTCTTTATCTAAAACAATGCCGCGAATTAATGTAGTATCACGCATAGAACCGCCTGCTTTTTTCTCGACTTTAATATTATCAAGATCAACTTTTAAACCATCATTATTTGCAGATTTCTCTGACACTTGTGTAGTAGCATCGACAACTATTTCGCTCAAAATAGGACTCTCATCGGATACTAATTTTGAATCCATACTAGTCTTTGCGATTTTGAGCAGAGTATCTCTATCATTAACATCAACTTTTATTGCTATTTTATTAAGAATAATCAAAGATTGTTCTGCAGCGGCTGTATATCCATCCACTATTGCGGATGGATGAACATCTTTACTGATCAACTGTTCTGCTTTTTCTAAAAGCGAGCCTGCAAAAATCACAGAAGACGAAGTTCCATCTCCAACCTCGTTGTCAACAGATTTGGCGACCTCAACCATCATTTTTCCTGCAGGATGCTGTACATCTATCTCCTTTAGAATAGTTGCACCATCATTAGTAATAGTTACATCACCTAACGAATCTACAAGCATTTTATCCATGCCGCGTGGTCCCAAACTCGATTTTATTATTTCAGCCACTAGTTTTGCAGCATTAAAATTATTTTTCTGTGCCTCTCGACCTTTATTTTCTTTAGTACCTTCTCTTAATATTAAAACTGGCATACCGCCAGCAGTTTGTTGAATTGAAGCCAACCATATCACCTAATATAATAGTAATTTTTAAAATTCCCCTTTTATAGTTTTCATCACCAGCAAAAATAAGTTTAAATATGATTGAAATTACGAATTTTAAAAAAATTTAACATAGTAAATAAAATAATTTTCATGGATTTCAAAATTACATTGTATTCAAAAAAAGAAAGAACAATAATAGTAAAACACAATCAAACAACAAGTTTTCTTTGGAAAGGTGAGAATGTTTTTTCAACACCATCTATGATTTCAGAAATGGAGGAAACTTGCAGGCTTTTACTGAAAGAACAATTTCTCAATCAAAATGACGAATGGGATTCAGTGGGAACTTTGGTGGATATAAAACACTTGGCTGCAACACCAACAGGCGCAGAAATCACATTAAATGCAGAAATTACTAATATAGATGAAAGAAGAATATTATTTAAAGTATCAGCAAAAGACAAAGTAGAAGTAATCGGAGAAGGAAAGCATGAAAGATTTATTATTAACATTCCCAGGTTTAAAGAAAAGTTTATTAAAAAAGTGGAAAAATTAAACGAATAAAAAAACAAAAACTTTATCACCATATTTTAATTTTAATCTAATGAAAAAAGGAATCGACCATAAAAGCGATAAATAATGCAGTAAGATAAGGACTGCTGAATTTAAAAACAAGCCAAGAAGTTTTCTCACTAGGTCTTAATAATAACCACAATGACAAAGCCATCATAACAATGCCGAAAATAGTGGCAGTCATTAAATAGATAAGACCAAACTGATTAAAGAAGAAAGGTAGAATACTAAAGACTATCATCATCACCGTTGTTATAGCAATTATTCTCACAGAGGTTATTTCGCTTAATACTACAGGTAACATTGGAACTTTGGCTTTTTTATAGTCTTCTTTTACATGCAAAGCTAAACTCCAAATATGGGTAGGTATCCAGAAAAATACCAACCCAGCCATTACAAATCCTATTTCTATATGTTGAAAAGTTACAGCAACATATCCAATAAGAGCAGGAGCGGCTCCTGAAAAACCACCTAAAATGATATTATATTGGCTGGTTCTTTTAAGCCATTTGCTATAAACTATGATATTATCAAATAAACCAAAAGCCATCAGAAAAAACGCCCAAATATTTATAAAATATGAGAAAATGAGCGAGATCCCAGCTAAGACTAATCCAAATATTAATGCATTTTTTGGAGATATTCTTCCCGATGGGATAGGACGATCCTTTGTCCTATCCATAATGGCGTCTATATCCCTATCATTATATCCAGTCAGGGTATCTGCTGCTGCAGAACCAGCAGCTACTCCACACAATAACAAAAGCCATGTTATCAAACTAACTTGTATATGAAATAACCATGATGCCGAAATAGCTGCTCCAAAAGCTGTGAAAACTAGTAAATACCAAATTTTAGGCTTTGTAAGTTCATAATAATTTTTAATTTGGCTACCAACTGTTTTCATCTCTAAAACCAAATATTCTATTAACCTTCCATATCCTATTAATTAAAATAGTTATTTATATCTTGATAGATCTTTTTATTTTGAGACAGTATTAGAAATTGTATCTCTCGAAGTTTTTCTCATTTCAATAAATGTTTCAGTTTTTTGTACGCCCTCAACACGTCCAACTTTTTCTGAAATAATCTGATGCATTTCATCAAGTGACCGAGCAGTCATTGTAACTAAAATATCAAATCTTCCCGTGACTTCGGCTACTTCTCGAACTTCAGGTATTTTAAAAAGTTCTTTTAGGACATTATCTCGAAGTTTAGAATCCATAGTTATTCCAGTAAGAGCTTTAACATTAAAACCTAAAGCTTCATCATTTATTATAATAGTAAATTTTTTTATCAGCCCCCTTTTAACTAGGCGTTTAATTCTACTGTAAACTACAGAGGAATTAATATTAATTTTTTTTGAAAGTTTGGGAACAGAGATACTTGCGTCTTTTGATAATTCCCTTAATATCTTTAGATCAAGATCATCAATTCTTCCCATAAAATTGCAAGATATACTAAATTTTGGTGGTTAATAAATGTATTATTTTCATTTTTTTTGTTTTTTTTTTGAAGTTTATTGAATTTTAAAAAAGATTATATAATTTTTTTTGTTTTCAATAATTCAGCTAATAATACAGCGCCTTTTGCAGAACCCATTTTCTCATTGTGAGTTAAAAGAACATATTTTATTCCATTTTCAAATACCGAATCCTTTCTCAATCTGCCGACAACAGTAGTCATTCCATTATTAATTTCCCTATCAATTCGAGGTTGAGGTCGAGTAGGATCATCATTAACAACGATATATTCTTTGGGAGCAGAGGGAAGGGTCTTGATTGAAATATTTTCTGAAAACTGCATCATATGTTTTGCAACAGATTCGGGATCGGTCTTATCACATGTCTCAACAAAAACTATCTCGGTATGACCATCAGATACTGCAACCCTAGTACAAGTGCAACTAACTTTGAGACCATCTGAGACAATCTCGTTAGATTGATCATCGTATCCTCCAAGAATCTTTTTAGTTTCTATCTGAACTTTTTCTTCTTCTTTTGGAATGTATGGTATTACATTATCCAAAATATCCAAAGCTATGACACCAGGAGAACGCCCTGCACCTGACAATGCCTGCAATGAAGTCATAAACACACTTTTTATACCAAAATTAGTTATTATTGGCTTGAGGGTTATTGCTAATCCAGTGGTAGTACAATTTGGCAATGGAGCAATAAATCCATCCCAACCACGATTTTTTTTTTGTTTATTTAATAAATCAATATGTTCATCATTTACACCGGGTATAAGAATAGGAACATCATTTTCATATCGAAAGGCAGCAGCAGTACTAATAATTGGAACATGGGCTGCCAATTTAGGTTCGATTAATTGGGCAGCATCAGATTCCACAGCAGTAAAAATAAGATCAAAGTCTTTAGGGTCAATATCATCTAATTTGGATATAACAGTATCACGAATATAGTTTGGAACCGGTTCTCGGTTATGCCATTTTAAAATACCGGATTGTGCATCTCGAATGGCATCAATATATTTTTTTCCAGCAGATCTTTCTGAAGAAATAACATGAGTTAATTCAAACCAAGGATGCTTATCAAGCGCAACAACAAATTCCTGTCCAACAGCTCCAGTGGAGCCAATTAATGCAACCTTTAACACAATATAAGCAAATCTAAAACATTTAATAATCTTTTTTAAATATATATAAAATTAAATAATTACAAGCTCAATGAAAAACAAGTAATATAATAAAATGGAAAAAATTAAATCGAATTTTTTTAACTGTCATCATGGAGGAATTCATTCCGTAAAAAATCACAAATTAGTAAAAATCGATTTTAGTTCCAATATCAACCCACTAGGTATTTCAAAAAAAGTTATAAAATCTTTGATAAAAAATATTAATTTATCATATATTTATCCAGATCCTAATTGTATAGAATTAAAAAAAGATATCATAGAATATTTAGACTGCAATATTGATGAAATAGATCACATAATTACAGGCAATGGTGCAACCGAATTGATTCACTATTTTTCTTCAACTTTTGTAAAAAAAAAAGTCATGATTCCTTCTCCAACCTTCTGTGAGTACGAGCTTGCATCAAGAAGAAATAAAGCAGAAATTACATATTCTCAGGTTAGTAAAGATTTTCAAATAGATTCAGAATTTATAGTAAAAAATAGCAACAATCCAAATAACGAAATATCCACAATTTTTTTATGCAATCCCAATAATCCTACAGGAAAAGATTCAAAAAAACAAATAATCGAAATATTAGAAAAGATTAATGATACTATTACAATACTATTAGATGAATCCTATGTCGAATTTATAAGTGACAGAGATGAAAAAAGATATAATTATTTCATCAATCTAATCAAAGAATATAACAATATAGTAATCCTAAGATCACTGACTAAAACATGCGGCTTAGCAGGTCTCAGAATAGGATATGCAATATCAAATAAAAAAACAATTGAGAAAATGAAAAATAAAGTAATTGCATGGAATGTAAATGGATTAGCACAAATCGCTGCAAGAGAGGCATTAAAAGATAAGAAATACTTGGATTCTGCAAAAAAAATTATCGAAATTGAAAAAAAAAGATGTTTCAAAAAGCTAAAGAAAAACGATAAAATAAAGCCTATCTGTACAGATGTTAATTTTTATTTAATCGAACTTTTAAATAATAAAAACTCAACAGAAATAACAAATACACTATTATATAAAAATAATTTACTAGTAAGAGACTGTAAAACCTTTACGGGAATGAATGATAAATTCATAAGAGTAGCAATAAAAACTTCAAAAGAAAATAACGAACTATTTAAAGCACTGGGGAAAGCACTATGAAATCAAAACTATTGATGATTCAAGGAACGTCATCAGGTGCTGGTAAAAGTTTGATGGTGACAGCACTTTGTAGAATTCTATCGAACAGAGGCTACAAAGTTGCTCCGTTTAAGTCACAAAACATGTCATCTTTTACATTCAATATAAATAATACAGGGAAAATAATTGCACAAGCTCAAGCGGTACAAGCAATAGGAGCCAGAACACACCCAGATATTAGAATGAATCCCATATTGTTAAAACCTGTAGGTAACTATGAAAGTGAAGTTTATTTAGACGGTGAATTTTTTTCAAAAATGAAAGCTCAAGAATACTATACAAATTTTGTTCTCAATAAGGGATTTGAATTGGTTTTAAATGCGTTTAAAAGTTTAAAAAAAGAAAATGACATTATTATATTAGAAGGTGCTGGTTCACCAGCAGAAATTAACATTTTAAAATATGACATAGCGAATATGCTTTTAGCTAAGAAAGTAAAGACACCTGTTGTGTTGGTTGCAGATATTGAAAGAGGAGGATGTTTTGCAAGCATTGTAGGAACGATTTCGCTATTAAAACCAAAATACACAAATTTAATAAAAGGTATTTTAATTAACAAGTTTCTTGGTGATGACCATATTTTAATGCCTGCAATAGAAAAAATTGAAGCAAAGATTAAAAAACCCTTTTTAGGCATTATACCTAAAATAGATCACAATATTCCCTCTGAAGATTCCCTAGACGGTCAAAAAAATAAAGATATAAATCATATGAAAAATTTAGATTTGATAAATATAGAAATAGACAAAGTTTCCAAAATTATAGAATCCACAGTAGACATAGAATATATTTTAAGGAAAATTTTAAAATGATATATATCATCAAATGATACATATATTACAAGAAATCATTCTAGTAATTTGTTTTTCAATTTCTTTTGACTATTTAATTGGAGAACCACCAAACAGTATCCATCCTGTTGTTTGGATTGGCAAAATCATTAATTTTTTTACAGGTCAAATAAAAAAAAGATATAATAAAAGATATAAATCATATGAAAAAATTTGCGGATCGATTTTAGCAGTATCTTTAACATCTATAATAGGAATATTGGCATATTTAATAATAATACAATCGCTTTACACATTAGGAACGGTTGTATTTATCATGTTATCAACTTTTATTCTAAAATCAATGTTCTCGATAAAATCAATGGATAAACACATTAAAGACATATTAAAAGATATTGAAAAAAAAGATATTGAAAAAGCACGGTGGGATTTATCAAAAATTGTTAGCAGAGATACAAAAGCATTATCAGAAGAAAACATATTGTCTGCGTGTATAGAATGTATAGCTGAAAGTTTTGTAGACGGAATTTTATCTCCATTGTTTTATTATGGAATATTAAACATACCGGGGGCATTAATGTTTAGAATAGTAAATACCCTCGATTCTATGATAGGATACAAAGATAACTACTATAAAGATATAGGATGGATGTCTGCCAAAATGGATACAATAATGAATTTAATACCTGCAAGAATATCAATAATTTTTTTAGTCCCATCATCACTGATTCTCAATCTAGATTGGAAAAACGCTATTTCAATATATAAAAGAGATGGAAGAAAGACAGAAAGTTTGAATGCAGGAATACCCATGTCGATTATTGCAGGAGCATTAAAAATTCAACTAGAAAAGATAAACCATTATAAACTTGGAGATATGCATGAGCACATAACTATAGAAAAATGCAAAATCGCGTTGAAAATAACAAAGATAGCTACTTTTATATTTATAACTAGTTTTTTATTTCCAATCATTATCTTGTTAAATAGTATCAATTGGTGGTCGATATTTTTTGGATATTAAACCTATAATAGAGATAATTTCATTTTTAACAATAATCCCAGTAGATAAATTCTCTAAAAATAAGGATTTAGAAAATATATCTAAAAATATGTATCTTTTTCCTTTAATAGGGTTAGTTATTGGAATATCAAGTATTCCAATTATAGTTCTTTCCTTTTATTTTTTTAATCATTTGATAGCAGGGTTTATAATAACAAGTTTTCTAATAATTATAACAGGATTACATCACACAGACGCACTTGCAGATTTCGCAGATGGAATAATGGTAAAGGGTAACAAGGAAAAAAAATACAAAGTAACCCACGATCCCTTTATAGGTTCTGCAGGAGTAGTAGCAATAATATCCTATTTTATAGGAATGATAGTAACAATTTCATCCTATACAGGAATAGAAAGATTAGTGATCTCACTTTTAATTTCAGAGATTATTTCAAAATATGCAATGGTATTACAAGCTTATTTTTCTCAATCAGCATGGGAAGGCTACAGTTCTCTTTTTACAAAAAATATGAAATCTAGTAGAAAAATCATCACTTCTACAACTATGACGTTGATCTTAATTATATTGATAGGACAAACGATTCAGTTATTATTAATACAAGTGTTTATCACAGGAATAGTTTGTTGTTTGATAATAATATATATTTCTAAAAAAAATTTTGGAGGGGTTACCGGTGATGTAATGGGTGCCACAAACGAAATAGTTAGGTTATGTTGTTTGATAGCAGCATCAACATGATATATAACAATTCAAATTATAAATTAACGTTATAAACCAAGATCAAAAATCTACTACTACCAAAAGTAATACATCACATATTTACAGAATTTCAAAGTTATAAATTAAGATTAAAATTAATTGTCACACACACCATAAAAATGGATTTAATTAAATTGAATATAAAGCACCATAAAGAAAGATAAATTGAATATAAAAAGTAATCTAGTTCCTCAAATAAATATTCGTGTTATTATTATTTAAAGCATATAAAATAAAAATAAAGAAATTATTTTTTGATTTTTTTATTGTTTATTGCAATACAAATGCGATATATTTTCGTATCCATATTTCCATTTTTTATATATATCAGTAGTGGTGGTTTATACATAATGAGTTTATCTTACAAACTATTTGGTATTTTAGCTACCCATAGTCCGGAATCATGTCCATTAAATAACTCTACAAGTAGAGAAGTTTTTAAACAAATCTATAATAAATTAGAATCAAATATTGCAAAATATGGTATAAAAAAAATTGTCAGTTTTTACATGTCTGTTTTAGAACACGAATGGTTCATCGTATTAGAGGCAAATAGTGCTCACGACATAGAACAGATATGTATAGATGCCGGTATTTCATCATTCAATACAGTAAAAATAGTTCCATTGACAAATTTTCATGAAGTTGTATCAAAATTTAATTAGTTCAAGTTATGTCATTATAAATTAGAATATGAAGTATCGGTTCGGTTCATATCCATCTACTAGTTTATAACAACAGATAATTTTATATTCAATTTAATCAACATGATTGAATATCGATAGAAAATTTTTATTGCTTGTAACTCTTTTGGCCTGTAAAACAAAAAAACACGTTTAAAAACCTTGCAATAGGTAATTTATTTTTTTATTATATTCATTCTATCGTATTTTATTTTTAAATGTTAAAGTAATTAATGTTGTTTATTTTAATGTAATAAAGTGAAGAAAACTGTTAAAGTTTTTTGAGGTAATAATTTTATATATTTTTATTTTTTAGAGATATATTGTCGGATGTGTATCATTATTGGCCAATTCTAATAATTTTGCCATAGAAAAAGGAAAAAGTGAAACTGCAATAAAATGGATAAATGAATTTATTACTAAAAATAATAAATCATTTAAAATATCGATTTCAAAATATTCATTAAATACTTTAAACTTTGGAAATTTTGATCTTATCGAATGGGAAGGAGATTGGTCTATTGCCAGAAATATATTTAAAAAGGTCAGTTCAAAACTAAATATCAAGGTCATCGAATCAGGCTATCACAAAAAAGGCAATATTGTAGAAGCTTTTTTTGGAATGAGCAAAGAATATGGAAAAGTGTATAGTGGCGGTAAAGCGATTGGTACTATAATATTTGCTAAAAAATCTGGAAAATGGATTGCTGAAAAAGAAAAGCGAGGGTAAAATTCTAAAAAAAACAAACAACAATTTTCAAAATTATGTTTATAGTGGTTATTCAGATATTTTGATTCCATCATTAGTAATTACAATATCTTTATTATTTGAATCAAGTCGGTCATGCATGATCCATTTCCCTGATGGCAATATTATATAATTTTGCGTGACTATTAGTTTCTGATTTTCATCAATATAAAACACTCCACTTACAAGTATAGAATTTCTATCCAAAATTCTGGATTCGAACATTATTTCACCACTTTCTTCGGTTATTAGAATATGATCTTCATTATCTCTCTTTTTTATTAATTTATCATCACAATATCTACATTTATTTTCATTTACTTCAATTATCTTTTTAGTATTATTGTCAATATTTACTGAAATTAATGGTGGATAATTCTCATTTTTTTCATTTAATGTAAATAATAGTTTATCGTAAAACTTAATTTTTTTAGGACTGTTTAAAATAAAATTATTTCCCATCAGAAGAGTATAAGTCATTATTTTATTTTGCTTCTTGTATCTATTTTACTCTTCTTTTTTTATTATATTTTTAAACATAAACTATAACTTTAAGAATGCTTTTTAATGTTGAAAAAATATGACTCTATGGCATAATAAAATAGTCGGGGTCGTGGGGCTTGGTATGCTTGGTGCCAGTATTACAGAACGATTATTAAATCAGGGTATAAAAATCAATATATATAACAGGGATAAAACAAAATTAAAAATTTTTGAAGATTTGGGAGCAAAATCCTTTGATAATGTATGTTATTTGGCTAATGAAAGTGATTTTATTATAACGTGTGTAACCGATTTTGAATCACTAAGAGATGTATATTTTAATAAACAAGGAATAATTGATAGTAATAATAGCCAGTTAATTATTGCAGACTGTACAACCATTAGACCCGATCAATCTTTGTATTGTTCAAAATTGTTAAAGGAAAAAAAAGGTATAATATTATTAAGTGCACCAGTAATGGGTGGTCCATCCGATGCAAAAAATGGCGAATTAATCGCGATAATATCAGGAAATAAAAAAGCATTTGAAAAAATGCACGATATTTTTGATAAAATATCAAGACATGTATTTTATTTAGGTGAAGAAAATGGCATTTCTAATTCTGTAAAATTAGCATTAAATCTTAACATAGCCATAATTTCTTTAGCATTGTCAGAAGGAATCATTTTAGCAATGCATTCAGGTATAGACCCAGAAATTTATCTAAAGATATTTAATCTTACAAAACTTAAGACAGGGATTAGCGAAAATAAAGGTCAGAAATTGCTAAAAAATGAATTCTCTCCATCATTTTCTCTAAAAAATATGCTTAAAGATTTGGATTTGGTTATGGAAACTTCTCAATCGTTACAACTATCTTTGCCAGTTACTAACTTATCTCAGCAATTATTCCGTGCTGCTAATAATTGTATTGATTTAAAAAATAAGGACTATTCAGCCATATTTCAATTTTTAAATGAATTAAATGATTCGGATAATTTAAGGAAAAACCTGTGATTGTCACACTTTATTTTTTATGATATTATAAATAGCCAAATTATAACGCAAAATTTTATTATAGTTGTTTATTTTTTTGTAATTGATTTTCATAAGAATATTTTAAATAATATTTGTCTCCGCATCATATCCATATCGATCCCGCCTCATTAAATTTTTTGTTTAAAGTAAAATGATTAGTTATTGTACAAAATATACACATAGGAGAAAAGAATATCAAAAGAAAAAAGATTTGGAAATTTATTTTAAAGAGTAAAAGATTGAATAGGATAAAGATAAAAAATTCTTAATAAATTTATTCCAATATTATCGACCAAAAATACAATACAATAAAATTCATTCTTGTTCTGTGCCCGTGTTTTAAGAAAAAGTATATTGATCTTTTCAACAAAAAAAGAGTTGATGGATAATTCGGTATTGCATACTACAGGTTTCTTTAGTAAAATAAATAATATTATCATTCCCACATCCTAAACAATTTTGCAAATTCGGAACATAAAAATAATCTTCAAACTTTAAACTAAAAATCAAGTAACATTATACATAGAAAAGACCAGTTAAATTAAAATACAGTTAAAAGAAAATGTTTTTAATAGATTTTCATCTTGAGAGTTCCTATAAAATATAAATTAAAAGTAATTTGCTTTTAACCATCATAACAAGATGTGTGAAATAAAGTTAATAGACAATTCATAATTTATGATATTTTATTGTATTAATTATTTTAACATTGTTTTTATATTTTTAAATTAAAAGTATGCTTTTTTATACTTGGTATTTTTATCATTTTTATGGTTCAAGCATTTGTTTCATTCAAAAGTGGCGGTGTTGCGTTTATACTGGCATTTTTCTTTGGTTTATTCTTTTTTAATGGAGTGGGTCATATGTATATTGGAAAAGTAAGAAGAGGTGTAGGAATTTTGATTCTGGGATGGTTTATTTACGCGATTCTTTTTGTTTTTTTACTTTCTTCTTTTATTCCCATTTTTATGCAATTGTCCCATTCAAATGATAATGCTACCACATCTAGATCCAATAGTGATTTATTTTTATTTAGAAATAATTCTCATGATAATGATTTATCGCATCCATCTTTTTTCTCTTTTTTTTCAATCCCACTTTTCGGTGTATTGTATCTGCTATATCTTATAATTCAAGCAGCTGATGCTAATCGTTTAGCCAAAAAATTTAACTTACATCTTGACAAAACAGGAGAGCTTTTATGGTATTAGATTGCTTTGTTGCATGATTTAGTAAATCGTTTCTTGTTAACGTTTTAGTATTGTGAGAAGATGTAAATAGTCACAATTGAACAAGATATGCTAAATATATAGCATAGTTTTAACTATTTTTCGAATCATGCAACAAAGCAGTATTAGATTAAATAACACTCCTATTTCTTCTTTTCATATTATCTTGTATATAATAACATTTTTCATAAATCCATAATTTATAATATATAATATATAATACAATTTTAAACTTGAATGAATTGTAAGAATTTTTATTATAAATGTTGTTGTTATTTTGAACGTACTGTATAAAAGTAAAAAAAAGAGAAAATATCAATATGTTATTCACTAATTGTTTTACAAAAAAAACAAAAATGCCATTTCACATTATTGCTGCTTTTTCAATATTAGTAGTTACAAGTATGCTGGCTTCAAACATTAATATTGAAAAATCTTTTGCAGTAGACAAAGTATCACGGTTATCATTAAATTCTACTAACTCAAAACTAAATGCGGATATGACTCATTTTTATAATTGTGTGAGCAAATCTGTCCAAAATGGCGACTCTTCACACTTACCAAAATTCTTCAATAATGAACCAACAAAAACAGAAATAGCATTATGCTTTAAAGAAATGCAAGTAAATAAATCAAATATAAAATAAAATAAATATTTAATATCCTTTTTATTCTATTATTCCGATTTTTAGACATGTTCAAATTTTGAAAAATTAGGAAACTATATATCTTTTAATTGACATATTATAGAATACCTTTATGCGAAATGTTGATACTGAAGATCCTTTTATAAAAATTTCATCGTTAATAGGAGGAGAGGAGTATAATCAGGTTGCAAAGGCACTGCTAAAATCAGAAGATTCCACTGATGAGGAAATAGCCATTGCAACAGGTCTTCGAATAAATATCATCCGGAAGGTCTTGTATGATTTATTTGGTAAAGCGTTGATCACGGGTATACGAGTAAAGGATGAAAAAAAAGGCTGGTTTGTATACAGATGGCGAGCTAAACGAGATAATGTAGATAATTTTATTGACAATCAAAAAAAGAAAATATTAGAAAGATTGCAAAGTAGGTTAGAGTACGAAGAATCTTCAGAATTTTACCATTGTGGAAATCAAAAATGTGATAGAATCAAATTTGATTATGCAATTGAATTATTTTTCAAATGTCCCGTATGTAACGAACCATTAAACATGGTGGATAATAGCAAATTAAAAGATGCGTTAAGATTTAAAATCGAACAACTCGGCACAGATGCCACAAAATAGTCCCACTTTTTATACATTTTTTTTTGGTGTTGTTTTTGTAGCGTTATTGTAATAAATTATTATTTCACCATTATTTTTTTTAGATATTTTGGATAAATTGAGTTTTGTACATTTTTTTATTTCATCAAAACCTTTTCCCTCTATTAGTGTTATTGCTTTTCTTCCTCCTATTATCAATGGAGAAATAGTAACTATCATCTCGTCAAATAGATTATTTTTAATGATGGACCAGTTTATCTCTCCACCACCTTCAACTAGGATTTTTTTAATTCCAAATTTCGTTTCTAATTGTTTAAATGTTTTATTCAGATTTACTTTTTTTCCTTGCTCTCCAGAAATAATTATTTTTAAGTTTTTTTCCCTCAACATGTTTAGTTTATTCTTAGGAGCAGTCTTTGTTACTGCGATGATTGTTTCGATATCTTTTGCCGTCTTTACAATTTTTGATTCAAGTGGAATTCTTGCTGTACTATCTATAATTATACGCGCAGGATTTTTTTTTACATTAGTACATTTTGTAAACCGTATATTCAAAATCGGGTCATCTTTAAGTACGGTAGATATTCCTACCAATATTGCATCCATATCACATCGTAATCGGTGAACTCTTTTAAGGTCCGAATAAGAAGAAATTTTTGATTCACCTTTTCTTGTACATATTTTTCCATCTATACTTATTGCTGCATTTATTATAACAATCAATATTTATCATTTATCACTAATTTATTCGACATTTTTCATGAATGAATTTTCCGTCGATCATTATTGCTTTTATTGCTCTTTCTGAGCATCTATGAACTATTGACATATATGGATCATGCATTGGATACATATCAATATCGTATTCATCTATGAAAATAAGGTCTGCTTGATAGCCATTATCTATGCATCCAATATTTCGATTGAATATCTTTCCACTATTAACAGTAGCCATTTTAAGTACCATTTTTGCATCAAGGAACGAAATATTTTCTTCGTATGCTCTTTGACTCTTTATAAGAAAATCCATCTCTTTAAAAATATCTGGAGAATTTAACATAACATTGTCACTCCCAATAGCTATGTTGAATCCCCGATCCAGCATTTCCCTAATTGGAGCAAAGCCTACACCCAATACTCCATTTGCTCTCGGACATACTACAACACCTTTATTTGTAGAATGAAGTAGATCAAGATCATGTTTTGTGGGATTTGTTACATGAATGTATAAATCAGGGTCCAATGTAAATATTGTTCTTTCTATTTCAGTCTTTCCGGTATTTTTTAAAGACTCTTTTACTGTCCGATCAGATTCTGCAGCATGTATTGCAGCTATTGATTTTTCTTTTTTATTATACATATTTTGTTTATTTTTTTCTTTAATTATATTTTTATAAATTGTTAGCATCTCATCATCATTTTCATTTGCGCCACTAATTCCAAATCCATTACAAAAATTCAATATTTCTTTATCCATCCCAGAAACCTCTTTTTCATCTAATTCATTTTTTTTTGTTTTGATATTTTGAAATTTAGTATTTTCCAGGGTAACTTTTTTTTTATTTATCATACTCCTATAAAAATCATGAAAATCAATTCTTCCTAAAATAATGCTTTTAATTGGTATGTCTTTGATTGCAGTTCGTAATAGACACACTCCAGGTAAACCCCCTTCTCTAAAATCAACAAATGTTGTAATTCCTTTGTTTAACATAGATATGGCAGCATTTTTCATTAGTTGTTTTAATTGATCAGTTTCTGTTTTTTCAAGTATTGTTTTTTTTATGCTATGATTGGGATGAACTCTCGTATCTAGATCCTCATTTGAAGATATATCTTTGCCTATAGCATCTCCAATATGAGTATGTGAATTTACTAACCCAGGCATTATCAAATATCCTTTAGCATCAATAAAAATGGTATTTTTATTTCCTATAACCTTGGAATAATATTCACTATCTTTTATATCCAAAGCTTTTCCTGCTTTTTCTATTATTCCTTGATTATCTACAACTATTATCCCATTTTTTACTATTTGTAAATCGTTACCATATAAAATATCGGCATTTCTGATAACTTTAGTCAAAGTGATTCATAAACATTGATTATAGTATCGTTTTGTCTAAAATCCCTTATTAAATCCAATGACTTGGTCGCCATTTCAGCTGCTTTTCTACCTGTTTTTCCAGTCCCAATTCCACAGTTTAGATTTATTTTTGTGAGTTTGGTTAGCAAATCAATAATTTCTTTAACTTTTTGTATTGTCATATTATTTTTTGTAATTATCATAAAATTATCTCCGCCTAGATAAAATGCTAAACTTTCTTCTTTCAAAAAGATGTCTGAAACCTCTGAATACAATTTAATAATTAAATTTGTTATTTCATAAGCTGACAAATTTTTAGTTATTGCTGTCGAATTATTAATGTCAATATGAAGTATTTTGACATCTTTATTGTCTGTTTCCGTTTTTAAATTAATTTCTTTAGATTCTTTCAATATGTTCTCTTTGCTTCCATAAATATCAGGCCTAATCAAATATTCTTCTTTATTTCGCATATAATGAGATTTTTTATTTGACTTTAATGGTGTTTCATCTATTCCTATTGTCATTGACATTCTTATTTTGTCATATTTTTTTGAAATTTCATCATAGATCTCCCCATGTTCGTGCAAATTAATTTGATTTGTAACGGCGATGAATTCATCAAATCTATTAGAAAAAACCACTCCGCCCTTCTTTGAAAATAATTCTTGTAAATCTGCATATATTTTTGATTGCAATATTTGAAGTTGATGTTCTCTATCACTTCCCAGACTTAATGTCCATGGGCCATATCCTTCTAATTTAATTACTGTTGTTTGATAGGTCACGTTAATCTATTATTTTTATATCTTTATTTTTTAATCTATTTTTTTTAATCTTTTTTTTAATCTTTTTTAATTTTTTAACCATCGAGATAGCAGTATCAACTGAATGATGTGAAACGGGCATTATTCTATCTTTAGCCTGTTCAAAAGTCATTTCTGGTCCAGTAATACCCAGTGCTATTGGTTTATGATATTTTAAAGAAAGATCTCCTAAAAGCCTAGCTGTGTTGTTCGCTATTACTCTATCATGACCCGTGTCTCCCTTTATTACTGCGCCTAATGTTATTATGGCATCAACACTTTTTTTCTTTAACATCTCTTCTACTATTAATGGCATATCAAACACTCCGGGAACAAAGCAGACATATGTAACCTTTGTTGATAGTTCTTGGGCATATTTTTTTGCTTCATTAAACATCGACAATGTTATTTCATTGTTAAAGTCGGCTACTGCTATTCCTATTTTTATTTTGTTCATTTGTTGTCGACATTATTAGCATAAGCTATCAGATCTTTTGAGTCCAGCATGACGATATTTTTGTCTTGGGCATATTTGCAGGCATCGTTGTATGATAATGCTTTGTAGTTGTTTGGATCTAACATTTCACATATGGTAGTTACATTTGTAATATTTGCAATTTTCGTAAGAAAAATTGACATTTCTGTATGGCCCATTCTTTCATTAAGGAGTCCTTTTGAAGCTATTAAAATAGGCACATGACCTGGCGTTATAAAATTATTTTGAAATTCTTCAAGCATTAAATTATTGTTCTCATCTTCCGGGTTCAATCCCTTGCAAATATTAGATAATGATGAAATTGTTAATGCTCTATCATAATCGGTTATTCCAGTATACGTATTCACATGATTCAGTGTGATTGAAAAAGAGGGTTTATCCCCATAAGGTGAAGTATTTTTAGTTATTAAAGAAATAGATCGATTGGAGTTCCCAAAAATTTTCAAAATATCATACATGTATGGTAATCCTAATTTTATAGAAATTTCTTTGGATATCGCTGTACATATAAGTCCACCAGCATCTTTTCTCATTACTGAAATATGTTGGGGCAAAATATTTTCAGCAGAAACAACCATATCAATTTCGTCTTCCCTATTTTTATCATCATGAATTAGAACAAAATTTCCATTTTGCAAAGCTGTTACTGCTTCAGATATTTTTGACAACCATATTTTTTCATATTTATTGTTAATATATTTTACTATTTTTTTTGTTATTACCAATATTTTGGTAGATGTTTGAGATATACCTTGCTAGAATATCAACTTCCACATTTACAAAATCTCCGATGTTTTTTATACCCAGCGTTGTATTTTCTAAAGTATGAGGTATCAAAGCAATTTCTACATTATTTTCTATTATCTTTACTACAGTTAGACTTATTCCATCTATTGTAATTGATCCTTTTTGAGCAATAAGGTGCAAAATGCTTTTATCTACAATTTCAATTAAAATATTACTTCCCGTATTATTTTTTTCAATACTTTCTATTTTTCCAATACAATCAACATGTCCAAGAATAAAATGACCTTCAAGTCTGTCTCCTACCTTTAAACTTCTTTCCATGTTAACTTTGTCTCCTTTTTTTATATATGAAAAACAGCTTTTTTTAACGGTTTCATCAATTATTTGAAAAGTAGCTAAGTTTTTATTTAATTTTGCAATTGTTAAACAAACACCATTTATTGCAATACTGTCCCCAATTTTCAATTTTTTCAATTTTTTAAGGTTTATTGTTATTTCGGTATGGAGTCTATTTTTGTCATCAACGTCCGTTGTATAAATATTAGATGTAATGGTATTTTTTTTTACCTCCGCTATTTTTACTAGATCTTCTATAATTCCAGTAAACATAATTTATAATTTAAAATGTAATACAATATAATATAATATAATTAGAATAGTAGTTAATACTTCATAAAATGTAATGTTCTCATCGGTGGATGGTGGATTCTACAATTCTTTTTGCCTGTTTGTAGTGTACAGCATCTATCATTTTTCCTTCTAATTTTCTTGCCCCTGTCTTTGTTGTTTTTTCATTCGTAGATTCATCTAATGCAGATATTATTTTTTTTGCCCATTGTATATCTTGCTTTGAAGGGCTGAAAACTTTATGTACATAGTCTATCTGAGAAGGATGAATTATACATTTTCCGGTGTATCCTAATTTTCTACCAAATATCAAATCTTTTTCCAAACCATCAACATCAGCAATATTTTGCCAAATAGAGTCAATTGAATCAACTCCTGCTGCCCTTGCATCCACTGGGACTTTTGCTCTAGCATACATATAACCTGTCAAAATTTCATCGTCATTGTTATCAATTTTCATATCATATAGAAAGTCAAAAATTCCAAATATAATAGATGAAATTCGGGGATCAGATTTTGCAATAGAGTAAGCATTCACTACACCTAGGGATGATTCAATTGATGGAATTAATTTTATAGAGTTATCTGGAACATTATTTTCTTTTTCAAGGGCTTTTATTATATTTGACAATGTACCAACCTGTAATTCAGTTTCGACTTTTGGTATTACTACAACATCTATTCCCTCTGTTATAATTTTTTTTAAATCTTCTATGGCCAATTCGGATGCAGGGGCATTAATTCTTACAGAAACGAGAATTTCCTTATTAGATTGACCTGTTTTATTAATTTCTTGTACGGTTTTATTCACCAAGATCCTTGCAGATTCTTTTTCATCAATTGGGACAGAATCTTCCAAATCAAAACAAATTATATCCGAGTTTATGGTCTTGGATTTTTCTAAAAACCTGGGGTTATTTCCAGGTATGAAAATTAAACTTCTAGATCGGCCCACGTTTTATATCAGTAGATTACAAAAAATTAAAGTTTTTGTGGAGATGTTATGATTTTACCTATTTGTTCGGCATTTGCCATCATAGCATGACCTTCAACCATATTTGAAAATGGTAATTTTGTGTGTATTAATGGTTTTAATTTTCCTTTATCTGTCCAATAAATTACCTGCTCTAATTCTGCTTTTGTTCCTTGTGTTGAGCCAAGCAGATTTGTTCCTTTAAAGAATAGATATCTTAAATCGATTGTAGAGTCATAACCAGTGGTAGCTCCTGTTGCAACCAATGTCCCCCCCATTTTAAGTAAACCTACTTCCTGTGGAAATACATTTTTCCCAATATGTTCAAATACTACATCCACTCCACCTTCTTTTTTTGTCATTTCTCTTACTTTTTTATACCAATCTGATTCCCTATGATTTACCACATTATCTGCCCCCAACTCTAAACATTTATCCATTTTTTGTTGATTTCCAGCAGTTGCAATTACGTTGCAATTATACAGTTTAGCTATCTGGATACCCATCATCCCGACACCACTGGTTCCACCCATTATGAGGACCGATTGACCTGGTTTGATTTTTGCTCTGCCGACAAGCATATGCCATGCTGTCATTCCTACCATAGATATTGCTGATGCATCATCAAATGTGACATTGTCTGGCAGTTTGGCGACATTAACTTCTGGCAAATGAGTATACTGAGCAAATCCCCCCCATAATGGGCCCGTTTGAAATCCCCATATCAATCTGTCTTTACAATCATATTCCCTGCCAGCAGTACATAATTCACAGATTCTACAACTCATATTAGAATGAGATACGACTCTATCTCCAACTTTAAACTTGGCGACATCTTCACCGACCTCAACAACATTTCCAGCAACATCGCTACCTGAAATATGCGGAAGTGGAGTTTTTACTGGATCTCCCCATATTGCCCATAAATCATTATAATTATATGCAGAAGATTCCACTTTTATTAAAACTTCGTTAGGTTTTATTTTTGGTACATCTATGTCTTCAATTTTTACTACTTTAGTAGGATCTTTGTTATACTCTCTAAATACAGCTGCCTTCATGGGGAAAAGTAATTTTAAAACCTTAATATAGTTAACTCAATATCAATGTTTAAAAATAAAAATAGTTAAAAATAAGACGATATTAAATATATTATAGCCTGTTTATTTTAAAATCCCTTTTTGGTTGTTGTATGCTTAATAGAATCTGTTTTAGTTCATTATCTGTTAATGCCCTGTTCAATCTTCCACTGGTAGCTGCATTTATCAAATAGTTTTCTACAGCTGCTGCAAGATCAGGTTTCACCATTTTTACATTAGCAAGTCTTTGTCTTGCTTGAGAATCTAATAACATTGCCAATGCTTTTTGTTTGATTGCCTCAGCTTCAGCCCGCTGTTTTCTATTCTCTTCGTCGGATGGCTGTTGTGATTGAGGACCTGACATTTTTTAAACCCCCTTATGCATATCTTTCCAAACTTTTATTATCTTTACAAACTTCTTTAAATATCTCTGTTGCAAGTCTATCCACTCTTTTCATTCCATCATTTGAAATCATCCGTCCTTTGCTCTTTTTATCAATATACCCTGCTGATTCTAACTGTTGAAGTGCATTTCTAATGATCGCACCGCCTGCATCCTTATGATGATCTAGATTGTAACTAATTCTTTTTCTACCTCCATAATAGCTTTTTAAATCGGAAATTCCAATAGGACCATGTAAATACACTTTTCTCACCAGAGATGCACATCGAGTATACCACCAATCTTTATTTTGAGGTATTTTTTCTGCATGGGTGCCAGTTTTAACATAATTTGACCATTCGGGAGGATTTATTTTCTTATCCTTTTTTAGCTGTTCGGATAATTTGGATATCAAATCATCTGCAGGTACATCAAAAATTTTAGCCATCTGATTATTACAAATTTAATCCATTGAATTTCCCTTATAAATCATTATTCTTGATTTGGTTATTTTTGTTATAGATTATTATAAATTATAATACTTTATTTTATTCTAAATAGTTTCTTCTTTTGTTTTTATGATCTTCCTATACGTATGACCACATATTTTACAAGTAATTCTTAAAGCTTTAATTCTTGATCTTCCTATTCTTATCCTTGAATTTTTGCCTGGAATAATAAATTTTTTACAATTTTTACAAAAAAGGATCCTGTATTCAAAAGGTATTTTTATTTTGTATTTTGCGATAATTTTTTTAGCGGTATTAACATGATCATCAGCGAAAAGATCATGTGTGTATAAAGCAGTATTAATTAAATCACTTACTCTTTGTAAAGCTATTTGTTTTTTATTATTTTTTTTCATTTTGAATATTTATTATTTTATTACGTTGGAATTGTTAATAACCTTAAATAATAAATAACTTTGATTTTTAATTAAATCATTTGTTAAATTTGGTTATTGCAGATACAGCATTAGAAACCATCCCAATTGAAATGTTTCAACACACATCTTTAAAAAAAATTCGAAATAATGGAAAAAAACATACAGAAATACTATTGGATAGGACTTTTCATCATTTTGCTATTTTGTCAAGCAATTTGAAAGAAGATTATAAGAGAGCAAGACCAGATATATTACATATTATTTTACTAAACGTACTTGCTACACCATTATTTAAGAATAATCAACTTAAAGTTTTTGTTCATACCATAAATAACCAGGTTATCAAGATCGGAGATAATTTAAGAATTCCAAAATCATATTCAAGATATGAGGGATTGATCTTGGATTTATTTAAAAACAAAAAAATAGTTTCAAAAGATGGATGCTTACTTTTAGAATTAATCGATAATCTAAGTTTTTCTGGTTTACTCCAAAAATACATAAAACCAGATGTTATCATGGGTCTTTCAACTAAAGGTATTTTTAAAAACTTTGAAGATGTTTCTAATGAATTATTTCAATTTAAAAATCCATGTATTGTTATTGGGGGATTTCCAAAAGGACATTTTTCAAAAGATATAGAATCTGGTTTAGAAAAAAAATATTCGATTTCAAATCTTAGCTTAGAGGCACATATTGTAATTTCACGTTTATTATATGAATTTGAAAAAATAAATAATTTTTAATTTTAAAATAAAAAATAAAAGAAGGGGTTTATCTAGCTTTTCTTGCTGCAGATGCTAGCGCATAAATTAAACCAATGGTTAAACCCGTTGCTAAAGGTACCCATACTCCCCATCCACCATAATTTAGGCTAATTTGTAGTGCAATAGACTCAAACATAATTAAAATTTAATCGGGCGGCGTGTATATAAGTTTTGTATTGCAGAATTTTATTTTTTGTATATTTTCTAATAGATGATAAAAAGTTATAGTTTCTTATCATGTTTTTCAATTTTTTATATTTGTTTATTATTATTATTATTATTATTATTATTTCGTAGATATTTCGTTGCATGATTTTTAGTAAATCGTTTTTTTTGTTGACGTTTTAGTATTATAAAGAGAAAGTAAATAGTTATAATGGAATACGATTTCCACGAAATATGCCTTAGTTTTAACTGTTTTTCAAATCACATAATAAAGAATATTGGAGGGAAAAATATGGCGACATTTAACAAATAATTATTTTACTTTAAATTACCCATAAGTTGAAACTAATTTATATATGAAAATGCAGAAGGAAATGCGGAAATTTTGTCCTAGATGTAAAACTCATACCATTCAATCTGTGTCTATTTATAAAAAAGGTAAAGATAGAAAAGTAGCACAGGGTGCATTACGACATGCTGAGGATAAAAAAGGGTATGGTGGTCAAAAGTTCCCTGAATTAAAAAGAACTGCTAAAACTACCAAAAAAATTACACTAAAATACAGTTGTAAAACTTGTCAACGCAAGACCATGAAAGAAGGAAGACGAATTAGAAAGCTGGAAATACAAGCATAATTATAAGCCATAAAAAAGTGTATGAACATAATGAAAAAACATAATATTATGATACCTAAACCCCGTAGTAATTTTGTTAAAATAGAATGCGAAAACTGTCAAAATACCATGATTTTATATACATATAGTACAAAAACAATACCGTGTCAATCATGCAATGCAGAACTGGTTGTCAATACTGGCGGTCAAGCTCTAATATTAGGTAAAATCATAGAAACAATGGATTAATTTTATTATACTAATAATTATTTGGATTTTTAGAATTTTCCAAAAAATTTTCTGTTATTTTTAAATCTTTTAATGTATTTATATTACAAGCTATTTCAGTATAATTCAAGATTATGTATTCCTCTTCTATTAATTTAATTTTTTTACTGTTATCAATATCAATCTTTGAGATATCTATTACAGATATACCAGAATAACAATATTTTTTCTTATCAATAATAAATTCGTACGATGGCGTTATACCATGATTTTTAATAAACTCCTTTTCTAAAATTATTGTAAGACAGGATTTTTTTTGATTTGTATTTATTATTTGTATTAATATCTCAGGTGAAATTAAAGGAACATCAATTGGAAGAAATAATATTTTTTTTAGATCGTTCACTTTTTCATATTTTGTATTTTTAAATAATTTTAATATTTTCATATAATCTTCAGGATATCCTATTCCGGATGTTTCTAACAATGTTATTTTGTTCTGAAAATTAGCTTTAATAAATTCTCGAGTTTTTTGAGTATTGTTACTAACAGCAGCGAATATGATTTCAAATTTGTTTGTTTGAATTAATACATTTATTAAATATTCAATCAACGGTTTATTTTTTATTTTTATAAGAGGTTTTTCCATTTTAGAACCCATGGTGGATTTTATCCGTGTCCCTTTACCGCCACACATCAAAACACAATATATCATTATTATATTTGGATGATTTGATCTAATATTGTATTACTTTATCTATTTTAAAATTTAATTTTGATTGACATATTTATAATTTTTTGTAGGGAATCAACCAATTGATTATTAGATAAATTTAAAACTCAAAACTGAAAGGATTAAGATATTTTAAATTAAAAAGAAAATACATTATGACGATATTAATATTTTCAGCATTGATATTTGTTTCGGGTACATTTCTACCCGTCTCCAAATCTGCATAATGATATGTAGTGTAAAAAATTATTTGAATTTATTTATAAAAACAGAGGTTTAACCAATAATTAATAAAAAGATGATAGAAAACAAATTGATTTATAATATATTATTTGTTTTGTTTTTTATCTGCAAACTCTATTATATATCATGTATGCATCTTTGTGTATATATTGACGCTATTACTAGATGGGTTTCCATCCTCTATATTTGATTTGTTTTTGTTTAGCCTTCTTCAATTAAATTTTTGATTAATTCTGGAGAAAAATCTGCATTCTCAAATATATTAGGATTAGTTTCGTCGCGTGTGTTATAAAAGATATCTTTAATTTCAGATATATGTTATTTTTTTAATTTTTTATATTTGGAACGAATTCTTTTTAACTGTTTTTAATCCAGTTTTGTTGTATCAGTGAACTTTTCTATTACATGATACATCTCATGTATATAATGTAAATATTGTGTAAATACTTTGGACATTTTTATATTATGTTTTGTTTTGTCTGAAATATAATGTCCCTAGACCTATGATATATCTCTGTCAGGTTCTTTGGAAGAGTGTCGACTTTTTTTGGATAAGTTGTTACTAAAAATATTTTTTTATTATTTATTGAGAAGCATCTAATACTTCTCTTAAGGGAGTATTACTTCATAAGCTTCATCCCATGCATAGGTTCCCTTTTCAACTTCAATCCACCTAAAGTTATATATTAGATCTCTTGCATAATTAATTGCAAACAGCTTTATGACCAGTAGTTTCTCATCAACCTGTTCTCTCCTTGCTTTCATACGAGAGGTTATCCAAAAAACCACTGCTTTTCAAATCGTTCAC
>JBDUES010000145.1:0-21488 GCA_040297625.1 Candidatus Nitrosocosmicus sp.
ACAGGATATCAGACATAGTATCGGGTCTGGTAAACTATAGAATGATTAACCAGTCTCGGTAAAAACAGATACACCATCCATATTGGAAAGTGTAGATTGTTTCTAATTATGCAAGAGATCTAATATACATAATAGATTTAAGAAATTATAAAATACCATCAAATATAATAGATTTCATAAATAAATAAATTTAAACATTTAGATTTTCGGAGGTAAAATTTAAGGTTCGAATTTTTAATAGGCCACTACCTATGATTTAATGATTTTATCATTGTTACCTGATTCTGTTGTTATTGGATTTATTTGTTCAAAAACGAATCTAGATTCTTGAAAGTTTTTTACAAATCCATTTTCGATTTTTATACCCTCTTTTTCAAGTAGTTCTCTTTTATTCTTTTCACCATACATGAAACCACCTAGATCGCCACTTGACTTTACAACCCTATGACACGGTACTATTATGGGGTTAGGATTATTAGCAACAATATTACCTATCGCTCTATATGCTTTAGGATGTCCTATCGCAGCTGCTATATCACCATAAGTAGATACCTTACCTATAGGAATTTTGGTAAGAAGGTTGTATACATCCTTACTACTGATACCAGAGTAGTCCATTTCTTCCTTTGTATGATTGTATTGGCTCATTAATATTTAATAAGGTAATAAATTATTTATTAGATTTACTAATTCATTTTTGCAATAGACTAGCAAGGGAATTAGTATTGTTATTATTTATTCTCATTACTGCATAAAATTGTAGAAATTGTGAGCTACAGTATATCTATCACTAAACTCCTTTGGCCAATATACTAAATGGCATCTCTCGTACTTGACTTTACTATAATAGGGTTAACAAAAAAAGTAATGCATAGAGTCGTCAAATAATAAAAATAATTTACAAAGTCAATACTACAATCAATTAAAAAGTCTCTCTATTATGTATTTTTCAAATAAATAAATAATTAATTATATACTGAATAACCAAAGTTCGTTTACAGAAATAATCAAACAAATCCATTTATGATGCTTAAAACCGATATTAACAACATTTCTACAGTATGCGAAATTATGTTATTTAGTATAGTAGTAAATCTTTATTGAAAGGCAAATTCTTATAATTTTAGGTTATCGATAAAAAAATTACTGATCCTATGTTATAATTCCCATTTGATAAAGAAAAAAGAGAATTTTGATATGAAATACAAAAATAATACTAATACCAATACTACTTTCATGTAACCGATATATGTGTAGGGAAAATGCATTTTTGTGGTGTATACTAGATTAGTATCAGAAGAGTTTTTTTGTAATTAAACCATTCTATTTCAGATTCGTGGTATATAATTGTGGCAATTCAAGGTAAAACATAATATCTTGCCATTATTATATATGGTAATGAACAAAAGAATTAATCAACTCATTTTTCCTTCTATGTTCTTTATAATGATCTCTTTGATCGCATCACCATCAATAACTACTGTGTATAAATCAATACCCTCGGCCTATGCTCAAACAAATTCTGCTGCGATTGCTATTTCTACTTTGGCACCTAATAGTATTGGAACTTCCAATAATAATACTGTTTCAAATACAACTGCCATCACTACTGATGGATTGCTAATTAAAAAAGATGTCAGATATTTTGATAGTGCTTCCGGATATTTGGTGTATCCATCTAACACTACAACTGGAGATACAAACAAGAAACTTCCTGCAGTAATAATGATTCATGAATGGTGGGGTTTAAATGATAACATTAGAACCATGGCAAATACTCTTGCTAAACAAACAGGCTATGTTGTACTTGCGGTGGATTTATTCAAAGGACAATCAACCAAAGATCCAAACCAAGCAATGCAATTAGATAAAATAGTAACAACCAACCCTCAAGAAGCTATCTCCAATCTGCAAGCAGCAGTAAAATATGTAACCTCTCTTCCATTTGTTAATAGTTCTAAAATAGCTTCTATTGGATGGTGTTTTGGTGGTGGACAATCTTTGCAGTTATCTTTGCATAGTGAACAACATCCCCTTTTTGCTACTATACTATATTATGGAGCACCTTTAGTCAATGATAAACAAGAACTCTCAAAGATAAAGTGGCCTGTGTTAGGAATATTTGGAGATCATGATCAATCTATTCCTCTAGCACAGATAAATTCATTCAAATCAGCTTTAAACAGTGATGGCATTTTAAATCAAATTTATATCTATAAAGGATTAGGCCATGCTTTTGCAAATCCGTCTGGAGCAAATTATGCACCACAACAAACTGCAGATGCTTGGGAGAAAACATTGGCATTTCTTAAGAAATATGGGGGTAACCAGTGAAAATCAAGTTAAGTCATCCGGAATTCAAGTAGAGTTCCTTTTAACTTGAGTATAATTTTTTTTATTGATTATAAACTACATATTAATAAATAGAATAAAAACAGAATAGTGGATGATGGCATGTTTATGACGAGAATAATATTTTTAGATGTTTATCAGAAAATGGAATGTTATCTTTTATTAGAATTTGAAAGACTGCCAAAATAGAAAAAGACAAATCATATCCTTAGAAGCCTTCTGGTCATAGTAACAAAAATGATATTATACCATCTGGCAAAAGTAAGCTAAATTTTTGTTAAATTTGATATTATGATAACTGAAAGATGTTAAAAGTTGTAAATATATAATAATTTCTTTCCGATTTACTAATACGAAAACAAAATTATGATTGGATTAGGATCAATACAACACCAAAGCGAGTATTTTAACAAAATAAAATTCCTTGTTTCAAACATTTTAGTTGTGTGATATTCAATCAAATTGTTGAGGTTTTATCTAAATTCAAAAAATTTTATAGTTCCTATTTTATAGAAATCAATTAGTTTGATTAAAAATATTGAGAAAAGGTCAAGTCAACAGAACCAACAAAGCACGCCGAATCCATAAATATTAATAAAACCATTGTAACGTTTTTGTCTTCAGCGTTCATAATGCATAAAGTTTGCAATTTTGTCATACGATCTGCTGCCATTGTCGTCGTCGGCTTTGATGTTTACAGTGTCTATGGTGTAATGCCTGATGGTATTTTTCAATAGTCATTAACAACAGTTGTTGTGACTGCTTTGTTGCATGATTCCGTAAATCGTTTTTTATTACCGTTTTAATATTAATGAGATGATGTAAATAGTCATAATTTAATATGATTTGCTCGAGATATAGCATAATTTTAACTGTTTTTCGAATCATGCAACAAAGCAGCTGTGATGACCAAAATTCAAAGCAAGTTAACAGTTCTGTAAATACAATGATAGTGTTTTAGTGTAAAGTATATGTGATTGTTTTAATTCTTTTATTTTTAATATATATAATATAGATTACCTATCGCCATAATCCACTTTGATTATTAAAATAATAACCATCAATTGTTTACAAATGCAACTAATCCATATGTTACATAACTGTTAACAAAGCCATGGTTTTGTATATTCTCTAGGCGTGCACAATTCTCACCAAACACTTTTTCAAAAGTTGAAAACAACATACTAATAACTTCATTGGATAATTTTTTCTTTTTATTTCTTATGTAACTATTATGTAATGCTAAAGTTCTTAACTAATCCAAGATGTTTACAATAAGGATATAGCAATTATTCTTTTTTAGGTGATAAAATTAAGTCAAATTTATCGGATTAAACTACTGAAGAGGGAGGGCCGGTCGGATATTTATACGTAATATTTATTTAGATCTTAAATTCCTAGATAGTAAATAGTGATCTAAACATTGGCCGACAAAATCAAATGTTCACACATACTTGTCAAGAAACAAAGTGAAGCTATTTCGATACTGGAGAGGATAAAGAAAGGCGAAAGTTTTACAAATATTGCCAAAGAACTATCAATTGATAAAGGAAGTGCAAAAAAAGGTGGAGATTTAGGTTCGTTTGGAAGAGGTATGATGGTAAAACCATTTGAAGATGCAGCTTTCAAACTCGATAAAGGAGAAGTATCTTCTGAGCCAATCAAGACACAGTTTGGATACCACATAATTAAGAGAGCAGGTTAGTAAAAACGGTAACTTAAATCGGACGCGTATCTAAAAGAATAAATCTATATTACCTTTTTACCCAGGCCTACAAAATAATTCCGTTTCAAATTTTGAATCAAAAATAAACATAGAAGATATCGATATAGTTATGTGCCAATATGTGTGTGTTGAAGCAATGGAAAAAATGTTTTTTTTTAATCTGGTTTGATGATCATAATCGTTTTGACCATGCATCAATAATAACTAGTTTTCAGAATACATTTCTTTTGTTATTCTATGTCTTTTTTTAGATAATTTTGATATCCAGTTATAGCCAGTACATGTATTTAGAAACTAAATCATGGATCAATATACCTAGGCCAATAAATTACATGAATTTATATTACGTTTCCACATTTAAGAATAGATTTCTGGTATTAAATAATAAGTAAGATAGTAATCAAGAATCATCAATGCAAATTAGGTCAAACTTACTCATCACATCAGAACCAGCAGAAACAAAAACAATATATAATTAGAATTAATATGCTTTCCCTTTAAGAACTTTGAAAATTATACTATCAACCGTCCTTTGAATGGAGGTGCATACCTCCCTACCCCCACTCCAATAATTAGGTCGACTAGTGGTTAGACTTTTCCATGCAATATCAAAGATAATTATAGATGAATATGGCCAACAAGTAATTTTAAAAAGATTATCAGTCCCATTATTGTTTCAAGCATTGGAGGTGTTCAGGTATTTGACTGCAATCATTCATCAGAAGTTACATTATAGTAACAGATGTTTTAAAACAATGCAGGATTTTTGCATAGTTACAATCTTGAAAATATACAATGCTATCTTAGGATTTTTCTTCCAAATCCAAGATAAGTAGTGTGTCCAATCATTCTCATGTTTGGCCGAGTTTTTCCTTCTCGAGCTTCAATTCTTCTTAAAAAAGTTTCAATATATTCAGTGTCGATAAAACCACTTATAAAAAATTGAGTTGCTAATTTTTCAAGCTGATTCATGGTAGGACATATACAAACAACTGACGAACCACTTTTCATAGATGGATGAACAACATCAAGATAAACCCAGGGGTCACCGAGGTCAATGATTACTAAATCAATATCAGTCATTTGAGATATTTTTTCGGGATCATAATGAGATAATGTTACATATTCAGTCATTCCAGATTTTTCTAAATTTTTCCTTGCTATAGACATAAATTCATCATTTACATCAAATGTATATACATGACCTTCAGGCCTTACAATACTTGCCATAAAAGTAGATAGGGCAGCACTTCCAGTTCCTATTTCTAATACTTTAAAACCATTTTTTAATCCAGTTCTCGCAGCAATGTATCCGTAATCTTTGGGATAAACAATTTGAGTTGTTCTTTGGGATTTCATTACAAAATCATAAATACTTGGAGGAAGAATGTAAACTCTTTTGTCTTTGTTAGTCACAACAAAAGACCCGTATTCAAGATCGATAGTGGAACCAACATCAATTATACCTAAATGAGTGTGTAATTTTTTTTCTTTTTCGACTTTAATTAACCATTTTTTTTCACTATTATAAAAAAACAAAACAAATGATCCTTCGGTTATCTTCACGAATGAAACTTTAATTTATTCAATTTAAATATATTTCACTCAAGCCTATAAAATATTTATCATCTTTAATATAAGGTAATTTTAATATACAATATGAAAATACTAGTTATGCATTTTTCAACCAATCATAAAACTAATTTTATGTATTTTCTAACTATTATAGTAGTTTTATCAATATTACTAATTTCTTTAAATATTCAACCAGCGTTAAGCTATACGGATAATAATTTAAATTTAACAAAAATCAATTTAATTCAAGACCAGTTTAATTACAAACATATAATAGGAATAATCCAAAACAATGGAAATAAAACTGTTAGTCATATAATTATCTCGTTTAATTTTTTAGATTCAGGCAATAAATCAATCGGCAATTTTAGCAAGCAATCAGAAATAACAACATTAAATCCTAAAGAAATAACACCATTTGATATATTAATCTTTGATAAAAAAATATATGATAAAATAAAAGATTTAACAATGGATATCAAGTATAATTTTACAAACTATAAATCTAAAATGCTTGCCATAGTTTCCAAAAATTCACATTTAGATATAAATGGATTTTATTTTATTAATGGGCAAATTCTAAACAACGCACAAGCATATTCTAACAATACAACAGTAACATCAATTACATATAATAAAAATAACGAATTAGCAGGAGTATGGAAAGCCCAAACCGAGCCATATGCTATTCCCCCTTTAACTACAGCATCATTTTCGATACCAGTAACTAACAAAATTCAAAGTTTTCAGATATCAAATTATACCGTACTGGTAGAATCAGATAAATTTACCATACAGAAATGAAATGAAGGAAGGGGAAGGAAGGGAAAGGAAGGGAAAGGAGTTAAAACGAATACTTTTTTATCATCTTAATTAACGATTTTTTCCAACATTATTAATCTTAACATCAAACAATCTATTACACACCCCTCTTTCTCTCTCTATCCATCTCTAAAAAAAATTACATCAAAAGGAAATTGTTATTCTATCCAAATATTCATTGTAAAATTTACTTTTGAAATACAATATTAAATCTTAGTCAATAACCTTTAAATTAAATAGATAGAATTGATTTGTTGCATGATTCAATAACTCGTTTTTTTTGTTAACGTTTTAGTATTATGTCCGCATAGTAAATAGTCATACTTGAATACAATTTGCTAAAAATATAGCATAGTTAACTGTTTTTCAAATCATGCAACAAATCAGATAAGAATCTTAAACATTTTAGAGAATAACTATGCATCATAAATATTTAAATTTCATTATTAAAAGTCAAGTAAAAATCTTAAGAAGGTAGGGATAAAACAATTATAAAAACTATCATTACAGCAGACAAATATACATATCTTTAAAAATAGTTACTCTTTTTTTATATCTTTTAAAGTATATACATATTTTTCAATTTCACTAAATCGCTGAGTTGAATATTCATTTTGCAATACAGAAGCAAAAGTTTCATCGGATTTAATTTTTTGTAAAACAAGAAATACGTCTTCTATAGTTACACCATGTTTTAAATCATAATCTACCTGTTTACAACAATTTGCAATTGTTCCATATTTTTTATGTTGTCTTTTTTCCCATATACTAGCAGTTTCAGAAAGTCCAGTAATATATTTTTTAATAGTTTTTTCAACATGCTCTAAATGCCATTGTTTCATGGGAAAACTATTTTGTGTCAAAAAAATATCACTATAATTACGTTATTGTTATATATAAGTGAAACATGATACAACAGGGTCCAAATAATAAAGATATTAATAAAATTTTAAACAACTTAATATTACAGTTTAATAAAATCAAATGAGTAATTTTATTCCATTATATCCATATCCCATATTAATACTAGAAAATTCAAATTTGGATAGATATTTAGTAATATCCGATATTCATATCGGGTTTGAAGATAAAATAAATAAAAAGGGGGTTTTTATAGACCCAAAGAGGAATGTTGATGAACTATTAGATATTTTATCAAGCACAATATCTAAAACACAAATAAAAAACTTGATTATTTTAGGGGATTTAAAATCTTCGATTAATGTTATAACCCAATCAGAATGGAACAACGTTCCCTATTTTTTAAATTCCTTATCCAAATTATGTAGTATATATTTAATTCCGGGAAATCATGATGGCAATATAATTCATCTAATATCAAATAATGATGTGAATTTATTGTCAATAAAGGGTATGGAAATAAATGACATTTTACTAACGCATGGTCATACTATACCCGTAATCGGAAAAAATATAAATAAAATAGTAACTGGACACCTCCATCCAATTTTGATAAAAGAAGGCAACATATTCAATGGTCAAAAGGTATGGATTAGAATTATTTTAACAAGGAAGAAGAAGGAGGAGGAGGAGGAGGAGGAAAAAGAAGGAAAATACAGAAGGAAGAAAAGTGAAAATACAGAAGGAAAAATTGAATTCATAATCATACCCCATTTTAATAAATATCTAAACTACTATGATAGTTTTACTGCAAATGAAAATAAAGTAAAGGTAAAAAAATCTAAACATCCATTATTAAATAATTTAATAACCAAAAAAAAATGGGAAATTGAACAAGTATATGTTATTTCGCTTGATGGTGCAATTATTGGATCAGAAAATGAATTAAATAAAATATTGTAAAATAAAATAAAATAAAATAAAAAAAATATGATTATTCAATATTCAATCAATTAATTTAATTATCAATTGGATTGATTGTAGGAGAGTTACTTTGTATCCATTCCAATGTTTTAACAAACGAAATAGCACTTTCAACGGTTGTAAGGACTGGAATACCCATTTCAACTGCTTTTCTGCGAATGAGATATTCGTCATATAACATTCCAACATATTTTTCAATAGTAGATGTCGATGGGATATTAATTATAAAATCAATTTTTCGCTTGGTCAATAGATCTAAAATATTAGGATGTCTTTCAGGTTCACTTATTTTATAAACTAAATCCACGTTTTTAATTCCCGATTTTTCAAAAAATTCTGCAGTATGTTCAGTTGCAAGAATTCTAAAATTCATCCTAGAAATCATCGAAATTAATGGAAGAAGTTTTTCCTTATTTTTGGTACCTCCTACAGTAACTAAAGCTGAGCCTGATATGGGTAACGAATAACCAGCAGCAATATAAGCTTTAGAAAGTGCGTCATAAAATGTATTTCCAAAACAAGCAACTTCTCCTGTAGATTGCATTTCTACACCCAATACAATATCCGCACCCTCTAGTTGCATAAAAGAAAATTGTGGAACCTTTATTCCAAATCCTGATTTTTTAAGCCAATGATCATTTTCTAAATGAGGTAATTTAATACCTAAAATGGACTTTGCAGAAAACTCTATAAGATTAATTCCCAGAAACTTTGAGACAAAAGGCATAGAGCGCGATGCCCGAATGTTTGCTTCGATAACAAAAACTTCATCATCTTTAACCAAATATTGCAGATTGAAAGGCCCTTTAACATTAAGAGATTTGCCAATTTTAATTGTATAATCCATGATGGTATCAATAGTTTTTCTATTTAATCTCCAAGGCGGAATACACATCATGGCATCACCTGAATGAATACCTGCATTATCAATATGTTCAATAATAGAACCAATTACAATTCTGTCTGGGCTCCCTACTGCATCTACTTCTACTTCAGATGCATTTTCTAAAAATTTACTTATCACAATTGGATAATCAGGACTTACATTAGAAGCTTCTTTAATAAATTGCTCCATTTGATCTTCGTTCCAAACAACTTTCATTGCTGCACCACTAAGAACATAAGAAGGTCGAACAAGCATTGGATACCCTACATCCAATGCAAAGTTTTTAGCTTTTTCCAAATTACTAAATGTTTTCCAAGGTGGCTGTTTTATTAATAGAGAATCTAAAAGATTACTAAATTTAGAACGATCTTCGGCTTTATCTACATCATGGCTTGTAGTTCCCAGTATCTTTATATCATATTTGATTAATTTAGAAATGAGATTATTTGCACTTTGTCCACCTACACATGCGACCAAACCAGATGGTTTTTCTTTTTCACAGATATCCAATACACGCTCCAGAGTTAACTCTTCAAAATACAGTCTATCAGGAACATCAAAATCTGTAGAGACGGTTTCAGGATTACAATTAATAACAGAAATATTTTTTATTCCATTTTCTCTTAAACTATATACCATGTTTACCGTTCCCCAATCAAATTCAACACTACTGCCTATTCGATATGGGCCTGCCCCTAAAACAATAACTCCGTTCCCACTATCATCATCATCATCATCAATATTATTATTGGTAGGATACAAAACATCATCATATTCACCACCATATGTAAGATACAAATAATTTGTTTTTGCAGGCCATTCACCAGCCAACGTATCAATTTGTTTTACTACAGGAAAGATTCCAAATTTTTTTCTAAGCCCTCTTACTTGATGTTCTTCTAAATTAAAGCATCGACCTATCTGTTTGTCAGAAAATCCTAATTTTTTAGCCTCTAAAATTAACGATATATCAAATTTTGATTTTCTTAATTTAAGTTCTTCATCTACAATATTTTTTATTTTTACCAGAAACCAAGGATCAACTGATGATAATTCATTTATCCTATCAACACTTAATCCAAATTTCATAGCTTTTACAATATTGAAAATAATTTCATCATCAGGATTAATCAAAGAATATTCAATTTTTTCTATTTCTGAAGAATTTTGTGATGGGGCAGATTCATCATTTATTTCTAATTCAAAATTATTATTATTAGTATTTGCAACTAATCCATCTTTACCTATCTCACACATTCTAATTGCTTTTTGAATGACTTCTTCAAAGTTTTTCCCTATGGCCATAACCTCTCCCACAGATTTCATCGTACTCCCAAGTTTACGTTTTACCAATTCAAATTTTCTAAAGTCCCATCTTGGCATTTTTACAACCATATAATCCAAAGATGGTTCAAAACATGCAGATGTAACTTTTGTAATTTTATTGACAAGTTCTGGAAGAGTGTACCCAAGACCAATTTTAGCAGCCATATAAGCTAACGGATAGCCGGTTGCTTTACTTGCTAATGCAGACGACCTTGATAATCTGGCATTTATTTCAATTGCACAGTATTCATCAGACAAAGGATTCAAACCAAATTGAATATTACACTCTCCGACTATTCCACAGTAAGAAGTTGCTCTTAAAGCAGCATCCCTCAGCATATGGTATTCAAAATTGTTTAGAGTTTGGGAGGGAGCTACAACAATATTATCTCCAGTATGAACTTTCATTCCCAAAACATTTTCCATATTACAAACAATAACACCATTTCCTTCAAAATCCCTCATTACTTCATATTCAATTTGCTTCCATTCACCAACATATTTTTCGATAAGAACTTGTTTAACCATACTTAGGGAAAGGCCTCTTTGAACAATTTCAGATAAATCATATTCATTATAAGCCACCCCTCCTCCTCGACCACCTAGAGTATAAGCAACACGAATAATAACAGGAAATCCTATTTCTTTGGATATCTTAAGAGCTTCTTCATACGAATATGCAGGAGCACTATTCAATACGGGAACGTTACTATTTAACATGGCCTCTTTAAATTCCTGACGATCTTCGGTTATTTTTATACCTTCGATAGGGGTATTTAAAACATTAATGCCATATTTTTTCAAAATATCATTTTCATATAAATCCACACCACAATTGAGTGCAGTTTGACCTCCGAAACTAAGCATTATAGAATCAGGTCGCTCCAATTCGATTACTTTTTCTACAAAATTTCTATTTATTGGTAACAAATAAACCCTATCTGCAAATTTTTTATCAGTTTGAATCGTAGCAATATTGGGATTAATTAGTATACTTGAAATATTTTCTTCTTTGAGAGCTTTTAAGCATTGAGAACCAGAGTAGTCAAATTAGCGGCTAGATGGAAAATCTAGCTTTCGCCTGCTTCTCCGATTTTTATAGCTCCACTACCCAAAACTATTACTTTTTTTATATTTTTATTTCTTGGCATTACACATCATTTTAAATATTAATTTTATGAAAACAATGCGATATTCGATTTAAAATCATTCCCTTTTTCAATTATTTTTATTGCCGTTATTTATAATAAGATCCTTAAATTTTTCAAAAACAAACAAACAATCAAATGGCCCAGGTGATGCTTCAGGGTGAAACTGGACTGCAATTATTGGTTTTCTTTTATGCTTTATTCCTTCAACAGTGTTGTCATCAATATTCTGAAACCAAAGTTCAAAACCAGTATTATTCAAACTTTCCAATTCAACACCATATCCATGATTTTGACTCGTAATAAAAGAATGATTTGAATCCAAATCAACACAGGTTTTATTTTGACCTCTATGACCAAATTTTAACTTTTGTGTTTTTGCCCCAGCCGCTAAAGCTAGTATTTGATGACCTAAACATATTCCCAATGTGGGTATAGAACTTTCAATTATTTTAGATGCAGTATTTATTGTGTCTTTACAAACAATAGGATCACCAGGACCATTGCTTATAACAATTCCCTGAGGTTTATAAGACATTATTTGCTTGTGTGTTGAATTCCATGGAAGCCTGACAACACTAAAACCTAATTTTATCAAATTTCGTATAATACTAAATTTTGTTCCCGTATCAATCAAAGCTACTATAGGATCAGATTTTTTTCCATAAAATTTAGGATTTTTAACTGAAACGTCATCCATAAAATTATGAAAATTATAATCAAATTGTTGATTTGTACTATTATCAGATATTGATTCATTCTCGCCATTGATTATTACTTTACCATTCATTACTCCTTCACTTCGAATTTTTTTTGTTAATTCTCGAGTATCAATTCCATATATCCCTGGAATTTTTTGTTGGTATAACCATTCATCCAATGTTTTAACACAAGTCCAATGACTAGCGACATTAGATAAATCATGAATTATAACACCTGAAGCTTGAACAGTCTCTGATTCAAAATATTTTGGAAGACCATATTCATCAAAATCGGATTCGGATGGGACACCATAATTTCCAATTGATGGATAGGTAAAACAAAGAATTTGACCACGATATGAAGGATCGGTCAAGGTTTCAGTATATCCAACCATTCCGGTATTAAAAACAATTTCACCTGCAACAGTTTTAGGAAATCCAAATCCGATCCCATTAAATAAAGTACCATCTTCAAGTGACAATTTCGCATCATATCCAATATATTTACTAAAAAGTGTTGGAATATTTATCCCCCAAATCCCAAAAAAATCCGTCGTTTATAAGTTTTTGTAATAATATAATAAAATAATTAATATTATTTATTATAATAATAAACCCTATCTCTCCATTTTATAACACCATTCTTTTCAGAAGAAATTATGGACCAGATGAAAGAAAGGGATACAACAAAACATCCTACAGGGGCTCCGAAAAAATACAATACATTATGAGTTTTCGCCTTTCGTAATTGATAATAATTGGTTAAATAAATGGCAGAAACAGCAAAGAAACTAAGAATAAATAAAAAAACAATAGAATAATCATTAATATTATTTTGTACCGTTGCGATATAAATAAAGGAATAGATTAAAACCATAAATGGTACAACCATTAAAGCAAAAATACCTATTGTAATTGAAATTGAATTTTTTTTGTTTGTAAAATATAAAGGAATTATTAGTCTTTTTAATGAATTCCATAAAGTATGAAAATCTCTTGCCCAATATGCACTTAAAAGATTCTCACCTCTAAACATTTTTAATCTATATCCATAATCTTTGATTTTTTGACCCAAGGCGCCATCTTCTACTATTTCGGCTTTAACAGATTCATGAGTGCCTATTTTTTCGTATATAGTTTTTGAAATAATAAAAAAACTACCAAATAGATATCCCAACTTTATTTTTGGATCATTAACACGAATAGGAGAATATTTTGAAAACATAAATATTGAAAGAATGGGCAAAACCATTTTAACAATAAAAGTAGAATAGATTAGATTTGGAACAGCAGTCAATACATCTAACTTATCCTCCAAAAGAGTATACAAAGAATCACTGATACTATGATCAGAATGGACTGTATCGGCATCGGTAAAAAGTAAGTAGTCCCCTCTAGAATTTCTATAACCAATATAACATGGCCAATTTTTTCCTACCCAGCCTTCAGGTTTTTTACCCGCTTTAATTATTCTTATTTTATTATCATTTTGAAAAGATTGTATTATTTCTAATGTTTTATCCGATGAACTATCATCTACCAAAATTATTTCATAATTAGGATGTTGTTGATTTAAAAGGCTTAAAATACATTTTTTTATAAATTTTTCTTCATTTCGAGCAGGAATTATTACACTAACAAAATTATTTTTTATATCCGTCTTATCTGGTTTTAACATCTGAGGGGAAAAATGAAATGATTTTTTTAATATAAAAAACAAATATATCCAAATCCCCAAAGAACCGACCACAAGAATTGACAAAATAAGATGAATTAATAATCCTAAATCAATCACAACTTCAAAGTTTACAAAGTAATATAAATAGGGTAGAGAAATTGATCATAGATTTGTACTAAACATTTTTAAGCAAAACTTATCATCATTTTTAATAATATTGGAAAAAATAAATAATAAAAACATTTTTAGATTATTTTTATCAATAATAACAACGATAATTTCAACTCAAGATATTCAATCTAAATTATCATTAGCCAAGACAACCCCTTCTTTTCATTGAACAGGTTTTATTAATGGAAAATAAAAATGATATAATCAGTTTTCTGGATTTTAAAAGAATTAATCTTCAGATCGGTAAAATAATAAGTGTTGAAAATTTAAAAGGATATAACAAAATTTTAAAGATTGTAGTAAATTTAGGAAACGAGAACAGAGAGATCATGTCAGGAATAGCAAAATATTATACACCAGAAGAATTGATTAATAAATATGTAGTAGTCTGTACTAATTTAGAACCTAAAAATTTTGGAGATCATCAATCTAATGGGATGATATTAGCTGCAGAAAAAGATAACAAACCAATTTTATTAACTGTATTTGAAGAGGTAGAACCTGGATCAGAAGTATTATAAAATATAATTTATTTTATTGTATCTCACCATAACCACATATTGTGACGAAAAGATAATTATTTTGTAGTTTGATCTATGATATGCAAATTCATCAAAATAATCAACTCATAACTTGATTGAAGAGTAGTTGTACAACTTAAAGATTCCAAAGAAAAAAATCATTGTAGGATTGATATATATAATAAATAGAGATTTTTATACTCATAATAACAAAGTTACTTAGTCTGGTAAAATTAACAAGAGGTTAAAAAAAACATATAATTAAATGCTCAAATCAGAAGAAACAATAATTGAGAAATGAGGTAGAAAAGATTGATGAATTGATTAACAGAAAAAAAATTAAAAAAATCACTTTTATTCCATCCAAAATCGAAATATGGGAAATAAAAAGTAACACAAATAACAATAGTTACTGGATAGATTTAAATAAAAGTTATTGTTCATGTAAGGGTTTCTATTATAATTTTATTAAAAAAATTTGTTATCACATTAGTGCTGTATCTATAGCAATTGAACAAAACAGATATCAATTTGAATTTTTAAAAGATAGTGAATTGAACAATTATCTAAATAATCTAATAGAGAATCTCATGAATAACAATATTTAGAACGCATTAAACATTTGGAATACAATTCTCGCATGGATATAGAAGAATAATATATTCCTAAAACTTCAATTAGTCTAGATGGTTATGCAGCACCGATTACTCCATCAGATCTCAATATGAAGCTAATGGAAGAGGTACAACAGCTAAAAATCATTAAAAGATAATTGCAAAATAAACCATCAATTTGATATTTTTATCCCTCTCTCTGCTAATGCTTTTATAAAGTTTTCATCTCCAGTTAATAGTTCCCGATCTCCTATATCTAAGGAATCTATTCGATCCTTGAGGCGTATAAGAAGGCTTAATACATAATCATTACAACCATTTACAAGGTGTTTTATTAAAAAGTCTAATTCTCTTTCTTCGGTTTTTGTATTGATATTCCAATATATTTCATGGTCGATGATAATAAATTCATAAATTATTTTATTATTATACCTTAAGATAGATTTTTTATCTCCTTCAATGATTGAAATACGGATACTATTATTTTGGACCGCATTTTCCGAGTGGTCAAATATTTCTACAACGTTATCATCATATCGAGGGGTTATTTCTGCATGGTCGATCCAATCCCAATTAAAAGTTGTTTTCAAGAACATTCTTAATTCATCTTTATAAAATGGTATTTCAGAGGAACGAGAAATTGATTTACGAGGCCAATTAAATATCCTGTTTAAAACAAATCCATCATCACTAGTTGAAAAAACCAGTGTATGCATAGATTCTATCAATGAGGGCAAATTATTACAAACATTTTTTAGGTATGGAAAAATCTCATAAAAAATACCACAATTTTTAATTTCTAACAATGTCTTTTGACTGATATGCGGATATAGAAAAATAGTAAACAGGATATTTGAGCCATAGTTTTTTAATAACGGCATAACAAGTTCCCAATACATTCCATCAAAATTATTTATTATCATATAGAAAATTCCATTTAAGGATAATTTGTAAGGTATTGGATCTTTTCCTTTATTTTTTTCTATAGTAAATAATATTCCATCACTGGTAGTTGATAAAAGTAGTAATCATCAAGGTGCCAACCAGCTGTTCAAATCAGAAAGCAATATCCAAATTAACGATAGCGATAGTTTTAAACAGACAGTATTGGCAGAAGCAGTTGAGTAGTAAGCAGGAGCAGACATAATTTTAAGTTTATTACTTTTGCTAATCCAATGCCAAATGTTACAAGTTTTGGATGCGCTGCCATATTCATGATTTTGTCCTTTAATGACATATTAATCCGTATAAACGAATAGAAGTATATAACCATAGCTATTGCTTTTAAATGGTCTTTAGGGTGGATTTGTTATAGAAATATGGTATTCTTATTGCATGGATAATTTTATTAAAGCCCTTGCTTACGCATGTTATAGGTACGTATTAAAAATATTAAATCCTTAAAATACCCAGCGATATTCAAGGATGATTCTCCGAATCTCATTTTTTACCAAAATATGCATTTAATTATACGTATCTATTCCCTCTTACACGCTTAATTAAAGATATTAATCTCAAACAAAAATAAGGTATCGTACTTTTAAATGGATGATTTGGTCATTTATCTTGCTTGTCTAATATCTGCTAGAACTGATCATGTTGCTTCCTGCTGGTACGGTACTTGTATAGTCTCCTGCTGAAGATGCAATACTACTACGACTGTTGAATAGCTTTATGAAATAGATAAAAACACTATCAACACCAACAACGACAATGGTATTTTAAATTGCAATGGTGTTTTGCTAATGATTAACTAGAACAATAGTACTGATTTAAAATAACAATAACATCTTGTTAAATCCAAAGATATGGCTGATGGATTTACTATATTATTGCAAGCAACACCTTAAAGTTCAAAATATAAACAGAGATGAAATAAAATTTCATTTACTCTAGACAAAGAAAACACACAAGAAAATCCCGATGTTCAGTCATTACAATAAGAGAGATGCTTATGCATCGAGAAAGGAGTAAAAAAGATAGTGTACAACAACGATACGCCGTCGCTAATCAAAGTGTTTGGTTTGGTTAAGTTTCAGCAACATCTATAAAATATTGGATTTAACATCCAAAATTCTTAATAAGTCTAACTATTAAGAAAAATCAATGACAAAGCAAATACTTTCTGTTAGTTTGATGGCAATAATCACTGCTATTTTTATAAGTGGACCAATAGTAGCAGGTGATGTATATGCTAAAACAACAAAACCAAACCAACATGATCAAATAGGATATGCCAAAGGATGTCAGGATGGACAGGCTGGTAAAAGCCCCGATCCTACACAATATGATAGAGTAGGAGGATTTAGCAAACATACAATAGATTACAATAATGGATATATCGATGGATATAATACATGTTCAACAAGTCAACAGATAGATCCTATGGTTGGATAGATATATAAAACAAATTACAATTTTACACCGTTTCCAAATTATTTCATATCTCCCAGCCAATCCAGTTTATATACCAACCATTGTTGTTTGCAAATTGGGAATCAGGTTGAGTGCCTGGGTTAGGTCCGGCATCTCTGCTAGACCAGCGCACATAGACTCGGAATCCGGATTTACTAGGATTGTAGATAGCAGAGCCACCAGTCATTTCATAATGCCAAAAAGTTCCACCTATTGCACTCACGTATATCGGTGTGTTGCTGAACCCTGATGCGCTTGTATCAACATCAAGATATATACCTAGATGTGTTCCCATATCAACATAGTCTTGCCAGAGTGCCTGTCCTTTTGTGCTACCTGCACTCATTTTTATTGAACCTCCTAAACCACGATGACCTGTTTTTGCCACTGTAGTCTTTTCAAGGAGTATAGCAATATCGCATCCTGGGTCTTTCCCATCTGTCCCCATGTTCTTAAATGGACTTGTTGCATCTAGTCTACAGAACCCTCCTTCTACTAGTGGGCAATTCGTCCCATTTTCATCTACGAGTTCCATTTCTTGGATGGTTAAAGGAAAGAAGTTATTAGGTGGATATACAACAGTCTTCCTGCCGGGAAGGATATTTCCTTCAACCTTGAAGTTATTGAGGTAGAAATCTAGAGCTACTTGTCCTTCTCCTACATTGTCTCCGGCTATTTTACCTGTACCAGTTGCGATGTTGTTTGTAAAAGTGAATTTTTCGATCTTTTCTTGTGTTGGAATACTTTCGAATGAAGCAAAGATTACATCGGGTTGGGCACCAGTATTAAAACAAGTATTATGATCAAAAGTAATATCCGAGAACCCTGGCGCACCTCCTTCAATATTGAGGAACCGACCATTTACTGGTGCTCTATCAGCACCCCATGTATTCCCATTGATATCATAGAATAGATTGTTTTGGAAGATGACGTTCTTAACCGGTAGGCTCATAAGACCTGGCGTATCATCGATTGAAAAAATGGTAATTGCATTCCCAGCATGTCTAATAATATTGTCTCTAAATATTATACCCTGAACGGTTGATTGAGGAGCTCCACCTTCCTGGTTTCGTGGGCCGAGGCCAATAGCGCTTGCCCTCTGGTCACGGTTCTACCATACATACTCAAAGATATTTCCTTCGACTGTGACATTCTTGGCGCTTTTAAGCTCAAAGAGATTCTTGACTCCAGGAATGTAGCCTGGAGGATCACCAGTTGTTTTCCATTTGAGTGGTTTAGAGATATAGTTTCCGAACAAGTGAATATCTGATGGTACTAGACCTGGAATCTTAGGATCACCTCCACCAAAGAATATATTTATCTCCCCTGCCTCGAGGTAAGAATTAACAATCATGTAAGGACCAGGTCCGTTTTGTCCTTGAATGGCCTGTGCTTCAGGAGCATTGCTAATGGTAGTAAGCTGGATATGAAAGTCAGAGAGGTAGCATTCGGTAATTATCGTATCGGCCGAATTGAGACCAATACCTCTTACTACATTCTGCCCTGGATTGCCGTGAATGTAGCAACGATCTAAAACTAGATTAGAAGGTACTTTTTGAAGATCCGTCTGAGTGACGTCACCAAATGATACAATTTGGTAACTAGCAATTTTGTTGGGGTTACCCGGAATAGGCGGGACACTTGGATCCACAGTCAGCTCAATGCCTATTAACCAATATGCCCAAGTATTAGCATTAGTTGTCGGTGGGTCAGTTCGAAGTGCAGAATCATGGTTAGGGCTTGTGATTTTGACTAACTTGGGAAGATATTCTGGATGTAAATTTATATCGACGCGATCCCCGGACTTTGGAAATTGAGGTTCATTACTTGTACTCGAACGTATAACTATGTGATATGGCTGTGGGTTACCTGGCAGATCAGGTGGTAATTTTTGAGGAGTACCTTGCTTGGGTTTAAGGACATAATTGCCGGTGAATGTTACACCTGCCTGTATCTCTATAATATCACCTGCAAGAGCACTATCTAAAAAGGACTGCAGGTCGTCACCAGCATTAACTTTATAGAGTGTCATAGCAATGTGCCCCCTTTCATTTGCCTGATTTTCATACTAATACATCGAGGTATCTTTTTAATTTGCCTTATCTGCAATAATGGTGCAACAAGTAGTGATATCGATACTATAAATTTTTTATTTTTTAAAGGATGATCAAAATATTCATGCGACATAAATAATATAACATTAACATATTATTAAAGTTTGAGATATTGCCATTCATATACACTCATTGAGATTTTAAAAATAAATTGGCTGAACTTGTCATTATATTTCAAACAAGTATCTAAAACAATCTAGCCCATAGAGATAAAAAAACAAGGAGTAGGAAAAGTCACGTTTGTCGTTCGACTTGTGAAAACATTATCTTGTTAAAAACTCCAAGCCACCGCTTTAACCATACATGGATTATAAAATTGACTGGATGTTCATTTCAATTATTCTTGTAGGTTTTGGGGATTTGAAGAATAAAATTTCTGGATATTTTAGAACAAAAAGATTCAATCTTAACATGAGGAACTATTTGCTAAGGAACGTTCGATAACATATGCTGATTGGTATAGAAGGAACATCACTTGAAGAAGAAATAAGATCACAATTTGAGACCAATTTTTTTGGTGCAATAAAAGTTATGCAATCAGTAATACCCATCATGAGAAAGCAAAGATATGGTAGGATAGTAAATATAACTTCAATGGGAGGAAGAGTGGCAGTTCCTTTAGATTCGATATACCATGGTACTAAATTCGCATTGGAAGGCGTTTCTGAATGTATTCGGTATGAATTAGGACCGTTTGGAATTAAAATAATACTTGTAGAACCTGGTGCTGTGGAATCGAACTTTTGGCAAAATTTAAAAATGACTTTAGAATCTTCAAGTCCTCATTCCCCTTATAGACAAATAATAGATAACGTGTCAGAAATATTTTCAAAAATGACTGAAAATGTTATACATCCATCTGAAGTGTCTAAAGTTGTTGTAGAGGCAGTTACAGCAGATAATCCTGAATTTAGATATGTTGTAGGGAAGGATGCTAATATGATAATGGACGCAAGGAAAAATCTATCAGAAAGAGTTTGAACATTTTATAAAGGATCAATTTAATTTAAAATATTAATTTACTTTCAAAGAAAAAATATATTAATATTGTTTTATTCTTAGTGCAATCAAGAAAAGGAAAATAGAATAACATAAAACCATTTCTTTAAAAATGACGACAACAAAGATAAGGATTGTTCCTTGGAACAATATCATATATCATATATCATATATTTTTAGTCCAATATTATAATTTCAGATTAATAAAATTATAACCCTCGGGATATCGTTTCTAGTATGCAAGAGATCTAATAAAGATTAAGTTCAAGAATAAAAATTAAAAAGTCGTGTATTATTATTGTAAGTATACTAATTAGTAGAAGTACGATTACTATAAATTTGTAATATTATGAATAAAGATCCATTTTCAGGTTAGCGCATATTTGCTAAACGGTATAATATCTCAGGTAAAAACAATAATATCCTAAATAGGTTGCATAGAAGATAAATTACTGGAATTATACTTGAAAATTGCTTTGTTGCATGATTCCCCTTTCCCAAATACATTTAGCTAACATCAACCAACAAATCATATGAACTGGCCTGTTTACAACCAATCTCTAGTTAGAAGAGGTGAAATCTTGCTAGGATTTGA
>JBDUES010000146.1:0-11332 GCA_040297625.1 Candidatus Nitrosocosmicus sp.
TACTATTCATCATTTGCAGATTTGAAGAATAAGATATCTCTGTATTTCAGAACAAAAAGATTCAATCTTAATATGAGAAACTATTTGTTAAGAGGTGCAATTTAGAGAACATATGCTAATTGGTATACCATGATTAACATCAGACAAACAGAATACAACAAGATTCATAAAGCAATTCTAATATCGTCTTTTGATAAGATAATACACCATATCACCTTTATAATAATTGTAAGGAAATAAACAATCTAAAAAAATTTCCATGATGGACTGACAAAATTTCTCTAAATCAGAGATTTTTTTATTTAACTATTTTTCGGATAAAATATATAATAACTACTTGTTTTTAAATGCTTTGTTGCATGATTATTTTAAATCGTTTTTTATTAACGTTTTAGCCTTAAGGATATAACGTAAATAGTCATAATTTAATTAATTTGCTATGAATGAGGTTTATCTTTAACTGTTTTTCGAATCATGCAACAAAGCAGTTTTTAAATAATAAACCTAAATAATCACTTTTACAGTTTTTAAATAGAGAATACATTTTTTAATATGTACCAAACATACATTTAATCAAAATTACTAACAATTTTTACTACTGAATTAAACGTTTAGGATTGTATATATCAACTATACAATATATATAAAATATTTTCGACATCAATACGAGATTTATTTATTAAATTTAATAGGAGGGAGGAAATTAAGAAAATATTTAATTAATTAATTTTAAAAACTTTTTGCAACAATTAATTTTAATTTTTTATCAATAGTAAAAGTTCTGCTAAATCTAGATACCGAATTTATATTGTATTCAAAGAGAATTTTAATTAATTAAATTAATTAAAATACACTATTTTTTTGTTTTTGTTTTTGATAATTTTTTATCTTTGATAATCCAATAAGTTACCAGAATAATTCCAAAAATAGGAAATCCAGAAATAAAAACATATGGAAATATAGCCAAAAAAGTAGAAGGTTCAAAAATAGTCATAAATTGAATACAACAACAGCAACAGCAACAACCAAATATTAATTTTTATTATTTATTTATAATAAAGGAATAATGAAAACTGAAATTAAGATAAATCTAATGCCATCAAATTAGCATCCTCACCATCCCTGTAATAGGATTTCAATATAGATTTTGTTTGAAAATTAAGCTTTTCATATAATTTTATTGCAGATAAATTACTTGTTCTAACTTCAAGGTAAATTTCATCGCCTTTTCGTGCCATTACCCCATTAATCCCTTCAATCATTAATGCTTTACCTATGTCTTTACCTCTATGTTTTTCCAAAAGAGAAATTGAAACAACGTGGCCTTTTTTTACAAATCCCAATTTTCTAAAATTAGAGAATCCAAATTCCAACTTGCACATAATATACCCAACAATTTCATTTTCCAATTCAGCTACAATAAAAGCTTCAGGTATTTCACGAAGCAAAGATTCAAAAAAATATTCAGTATAATGTTCAGGAAGAGTTTTTTCGTTTATGTCGATAACAGATTTTAAATCATCAAAACAACATCTTCTAAGTGAATATCCGTTTACATTTCTCAAAGCTATTTGCAAACAATATATACAGGTTTAAACAAATTATTTAACTTTACCACAAAAATTAATTTCAATAATATTTAACAACCAATTCTCATCTTTAATTTTTAAAAAGAGTTTAAATTACTTGGACAGATAGTTAGAATAAAGTTAATGCAAATATCTGAAAAGAAAGCTCTTTTAATTACATATCCCAATCAATTTGCCATTACAGAAGCAAAATCTCTTGCTGAATCAATAGGATACTCAATTTTAGATATCATCTGTCAGAAACATATAACAATGTCAAAATTTGGTATTGGAAAAGGCAAAGCCGAATATGTCAAAGAAAAAATTATGGAACTAAAACCTAATGTAATAATATTTGACGAAGTTTTAAAACCAAGCCAGCAGTATAATCTTTCAAAATTATGTAAAATTGAAGTAATAGATAGAGAGAAACTAATTTTAGAGATTTTTCTAAATAGAGCAGTAACAAACGAATCAAAAATTCAAGTAAAATTAGCTCAATTAAAATATGATATTGTAAGAGTAAAAGAAAAAGTACGTCTTTCAAAAGGTGGAGGAGAAGAACAACCAGGGTTCTTTGGGGTTGGAAAATATGATGCAGATATAGAAATTTTAAGTATAAAAAAAAGAACAGTCGTACTTAAAAAAAAATTATTGGTTGAAGAGAAAAAAAGGAACTTGCATAGAACTCAAAGATTTAACGAAAAAACACCATTAATATCTTTAACAGGGTATACTTCTGCAGGAAAAACATCATTATTTAACTTGATAACAAATGAAAAAAAAGAAACAAATAAACAATTGTTTACTACTTTAACAACATATACAAGATCATCCAATATTAATGAAAAAAAAGTCTTATTTACAGATACGATAGGATTTATAAGCAAATTACCCCTCTATATGATAGAAGCATTCAAATCAACATTATCTGAAATAAATTTTGCAGATGTTATTCTACTAGTTTTAGATTTTAGTGATGATTCCATATCCATTAGAGAAAAACTAAAAAGTTCCTTGGAAACATTATCCAAACTAGAAGTTCCAAACAGCAAGCTAATCCTCGTTTTAAATAAAATTGATTTAGTTAAACCGGCAGTTGTTGAAGATAAATTAAAAGATTTAAACATTCAGCCAGATATGAATCAAATAGTATCAATTTCTTCAAAAACTGGATACAATGTTCACCTATTATTAAAAAAAATTGACTCCATGTTAGCATTTGAATAGAAGATAAGAAACATAAAATTAAGATTGCAACCAAAAAAATAATCATAAAATATAAAAAAAATCAACAGTAAGTTACAGGTCCAATGTACTCACAGATAATATTAAAAGAGTTTGAGTGGCATCTCAGAGATCTTTTTTTCAAGTCTAATAAAAACAACAACAATCAAGATTTTATAAAGTATTTTAAAAAAGATGAAGTTGTTAATCATATAATAAATAATTATTTAAGATATCGGAATTCAGAGCCCAATGAAATATTGAACCTTTTAAACATGGTTTTAGAAAACATGCAAAAAACTAATGTTTTAATGATGGTAGATAATGAAACAATAAAAATTTCTTCAAATTTCAACAGGAAACAATGTACCAACTGTTTCTATATCAATTATTTATCAATTAATGAGTCCGTTCAATGCAGCAGATGTAATTCAGATAACCTACAGGAATTTCCTAAAAGGAAAAGCAACTAACAAAGAACGAATAAAATACAAAAAATACATAATAAGCTAGATTAATAAGTGACAATACTATCTATATAAAATTTATAAAAAGGTCATGATTATTGCTTATACCAAGTCACATAAAAGGACTTGAAAAAGTCCACAATGATAATATATTATGGGTAAATATCGAAAAACCCACAAGGGAAAAAATGGATATCATAGCGCACAGGTTTGCTCTTCATGAACTAAATATTGAAGACTGTTTATCAAAAAATCAACTACCAAAAATTGATAGGTATGATGATCACATATTTATAATTCTTCAATTTCCTACAACACAAAAAGAAAAAACATCTCAACGGTTTAGTCAACTATCCTTATTTGTAGGAAGAAATTTTCTTATAACCATAAATCAAGGAGATTTAAAACCATTAGTTGAACTCTTTCAGGCTTGCAAATTAGATGACCTTAAAGTAAAACAAAATGTAATGGGTAATTCAACAGGCTATCTTTTGCACAGTATTCTCGATGGCCTAGTAGATGATCTACTTCACATTCTAATGAAAATAATAGGAAATATTGATGATATTGAAGATGCAGTTTTTGACGATAAAGTAGCCGTAGTAAAAGAAATAACAACATTACGAAGAGAAATCACAACATTACGAAGAGTAATGTTACCATTAAAAAGAATTATGGTAGAGATAACCTCAAGGGATGTTAAAAAGTTTTCAAGCAATGCAGAAGAAGAGGATCTAATATCCTATTTTGACGATGTTAATGATCATATTTTCAAAGTTCTTGAAGCTTTAGAGGAGTCCAAAGAAACTATCGAAATTTATAAAGATACAGATTTTATGTTAAGTACTGAAAAAACTAATAAAATTCTTGGCTTCTTAACTATTTTATTTACATTCTCGATACCCATTACAGTTATAGGAACATTTTTTGGAATGAATGTGCGCATTCCTTTTAGTACAAATTCAAGCAGTATAACTTCAGACTATATTCCCATGATTATCATACTTATTGTATCTATAGGATCTGTCATTATAATGGTATGGCTTTTTAAAAAATTAGGTTGGATGAATAAGTTGACAGAATAACAATTATAAAAGTTTATTTTATTGTTATCATTAGCAATTCAACATAAAGTAATACATAAAACTATAACCAATTTTGGTGCCTTCCTTTATTTAAGATGCCAAACAAATAGAGGTTCTCTGATAACCACAGCTTAGGGAGTAAACAGATTACAATTAAAATTAAAAACAACAACTGTTTTTAGTATAATAAGAGAATAAATGCATTGTAAAAAAAGTAAACAAATCTTTCAATCTAATATGCATTGTTGCGTAAATGAGGGCCTATTTTCATATAGATAAACAACAGTTAGAGTTAGAGGATATTTTTTATACAATCTAATCTAATTGATAAACCATATCTTTGCCCCATTCTTAAAGGTAAGGTAATAGAATATACGATATCAAAAAATATTCGAAAATGCCCTTACTATCTACTTTGGTGCATGATTAAAAAAACAGGTAAAACTATGCTATATTTTTAAGCAAATTATATTATATTATGACTATTTACTTTTGGATGATATAACACTAAAACGTTAAAAAACGATTTACTGGAATTAGGCAATAAAGCATGTACTAACATATAATCAAAATATTAAGGGTTTTTTATTAAAAAGTATATTCTAAAAAGAAGAAAAGAAGAATAGAAAGATATCAAATTATGATACATTCTTTCAGTATATTTTTATAATACAACAATGCTTTCAAAGTAATGGAAAATAAATTTTTTAATAAAAAAACAATAGTAGTAGCAATTTTTATTCTAGTATCAGCAATCACGACCTATGTAGGTTTTAATGAGGTATTTGCACAATCATCTGGAAATCAATCAGCAACAACAGCATCTGGAAATCAATCTCAATTTATAAAACATGCAGAAACTTTGAAAAAATTTGAAAATTTAACAGGATCAAATCAAAAATTCTTCACTAATGATAAAAGCATCAGTAACCCAAATAATACATTAGGAAATAGTTTAGCAACAAACAAATATCAAAGTTATTAAACCTCTTTTTTTGTTTCTTATATATTATTAATTTAAAGTTAAAATTTAAGATTATAAAAGATTATTTTTATATCAATTAATTCAAGTTAACATATTTGCAATAGATTGATTAACTTTATTGGAAATTTTTTGTAATGTGATATTTATTAAATTCAAATCGTTACTTCCTAGATCGTCAGCTATAAAATCATATACCCATTTGGTTTGGGTTCGGTGAGAAGTTTTCTCACCATTTGAACAAGTATAGTCAAAGAGTTTTCTAAATGCGATATGAGTAAAGTTTTGTTTTGGTAATGCACCATGAAAATGCAAAATATTTGGAGGGATGGAAACAATTTCCCCTACATCCAAAAAGTTTAAATCTAAATCTTCTAATTCAAAGTTTAAAATAGAGTTTTTTTTTATTTCTCCAATCACACCTTTTCCATACACCGGAATTAGAACTTGTTCAGTTTCATGAAAATGCATTGTTGTTAGTGCCCCATTTAAAAATTCTACAAAATAAAGCTCCTCATCTTGAGAATTATTTTCGTTATATACCTCTTTAATCATCACATTGCCATTAAAATAATTAGAATCAACTTTTTTCTCATCACAATTATAAAAATTTCTTTTATTCATAAAAATTAATTTCTTTTTCCAGAATTTAATTTTATTGAATATCATTTAACGATTTTAGATATTTATACATCAATTCACAAACAATTAATGCCCACAGTATTTTACAAAGTTTGAATAAAAATAATAACAAATATCTTCATCCGACGGAAAGTCTTGAAAAATAGTATTATTTGCTTTTATGGATGCTTTCCAATAGTTAATTTTTTAAAAGATATTTATATAAAATGTTATTAAATATTTAAGAAAATATGTTATTACGATCAAAATTAATTTATTATATATAGTTTTTAGATGAGACGGAAATTTAATGGGTATTTATTGCTATTTAGGCAAGATGTTCTCTTTTTTTGACGATATTCATTCATACCCATATCTTTATCCGTTGCAAAAAACCTTAAATAAAATACCAAAACATTAATTAACCTTTTATCGCTTTCCGTTTAAATCACAAGAAATTAAATCTAGTCTCTAGCCCAAAGAACATAATAATTGTTTTAAAAAAGATCATTGTTTACAATTTCAGGTTGATAACAAGCACAACAATTCTTAAGATAACAAAGAATGACAACAAAAATTAATATATAAAAGCGTATAGACCTCATAACTTTAATTATCCTTTATTATAAATTAGGTTTAGAAAGTATGAGCCTGTCAAAACCAGATTATGATATCATAGTAGCAGGTGGAGGATTAGCAGGCATGATCGTAGCTTCATCTGCGGCATATTACTCTAATCAAAGATTAAAGATATTAATAGTTGATAGAAATCAAATAGAGATCCAGGGCAGAAAAACAATTTCTGGATGGATTTGTGGCGATGCAGTTGGAAAAAACACTGTTGACTATATGAAAGATAGGATAAAAATTTCTTGGGGGACCCCCGAAATCGAACATCCCGTTAAGGGGGTTGTAGCCTTCTCTCCAGACCACGAAACCAAGGTTTCATTTGATGGAGAAGGATTTATTTTAAATAGAAAGCTCTTACCTCAAAAGCAGCTAAAAGAAGCTACTAATTTAGGGGTAGAAGTAATCAATAATACAATAATCAGAAAATTACTGACAGAGAATAACTATGTGATAGGTATAGAAGGTGAAAATACCAAAACAAAAGAAACTGTTAAAAAAACTGCCAAAGTAGTAGTTGATTGTACTGGTGTAACATCTTTGTTAAGAACAAACCTTCCAATAAAATCTTTTATTCAAAGACGAATAGATAGAAATGATCTGGAATCTACAGGAAGATATATTTACGATTTTAACTCGGATGAAGGACAAGAAGATAAAACTTTTTTCGATCCAGACTATTGCATAATCCACCTAGATCAAAAATTAGCACCTGGCGGATATGGATGGGTATTTCCAAAAGGCAAAAACAAGGTAAACATAGGATTGGGTGTTCAACAAAAGCTTTTTGAAAAATCAAACAAAGAATCAGGAAATAAAAGAGATCTGAAAAAACTGATTGATGACTATGTTGGTATTAATCCAGCAATTACAAATCCAAAATTATCAAAAGAAGAAGATGATAATGGTAATGAATGGGGAACATGGCAAGTTTCTGTAAGAAGACAAAACGACTGTTTGGTTGCAAACGGATATGTAATGGTTGGTGATTCAGCATGGATGCCAAAACCATTGGATGCTGGAGGTATAGGCCCTGCTATAATTGCAGCAACCATAGCAGGAAAAGACGTAGTAGAAGCAATTGAAAGTAATGATGTATCCGAATCAGGTTTGTGGAGATTCAATAAGAATTTTATTAATGAATATGGATACAAAACACCAGGTTTAGAAGTTTTCAGGAGAATGTTACAACAATTAACTAACGAACAGATCAATTATGGCATGAAACACTTTTTATCAAAAATGGACATTGAAAAAATAACCAATGGAGAACATCCAGTATTCAGCACGGTAGATAAGATTGGTATGCTAATTAGAGGAACACTTAATAAAAAACTTGCAGAAGACTTAAAATACACAGCAAATATGAATGAAATACTAGTAAATCACTACAGAAACTATCCCGAAACTCCCGAAGGATTTGTAAACTGGTCCAATACATTAAATAGACATCTTACAGAAGCATTTGCAAGATTTATTTAATTTTTGTTTTTGTTTATGAATCATAGGTAAGGAAATAACTTTAAGATGTAATTTGATAGTATAATTACATAAGAAATTATTTTGCTTCTACAATGCTTTGGAATTTATTTAAAAATACGCCCCGTTGATATTCTTCAGTCATTGTAATTCGCACATCTTCTATAATTCTTTTGGAGACATCCAACTTTTTTCTTATTCCAGATACAATATTATCATAAAAAGCGAAAGGATAAATTAAATTGTAAATATATTGCATGATTTCAAACAAAGATAATGAAAAATCAAAATTGTTTTTTCGGAGGTTATCGTAGATCATTCGTTTTATCTCCCCAATACAATCTAGCAATCCAGTAACATATGCATTTAGAGACACATTCAAGGATTCATAACCACTTAAAACAGGTTTTCTGGACATAATCTCTTTTAATATAAAAGCTTCAACATATTCTTGTTCAGCCGGCCATAAATAACGATCTAAATCGAAAATAACATAGTTTTTTAGGTTTTTAATCAACAAGGATGATTTATCTACCAAAGTTTCAGCTTCTGGAATTTTATTACTGTGTAAAAGAATTATTGCTTTACTACACAAGGAAATAACTTCTCTGGTTTCTTTTATCAAAGTCTCCCTACTTATTTCCAATTGTTTCATTTGATGAGAGAATATACCCAACGATTTTTCAACATCATTAAAACTTACACTATAAGACATTAATAGAATAATTTTAATGTCATGGTTATAAATAGTAAAGAACAAAATTGGTTCTCGATTCCCAGATAATTTAAAAAATATGCATGTTTAAAAAAAAATTTATGGGCATGTCAAAATAAAAAGGATGTTCAATTGACGATCAACATTCGTAGAAGTAGAGGATACAATTTTGAACATAAACTAGTTAAAAAATTGAATATAGGAGAATGGATGGCAAGAAGATTAGGTGGGTCCAGTACTGGACTGCCTGACATAGTTGCAGTCAATAATAAAGAATCAATACTGTTATCAATTGAGGCAAAGTCCGGAACTAGTAATAGCATATATGTCCCAAATGATCAAATTGATAGATGCTATTTAATAACACAAATGTTTGGTATTTATAACGATAGGCATATTATTCTCGCATTCAAATTTATGAGGAAAAAAAGACAAATTATTGGTGGAGAAATAAAGTATCAGCCAAGAAAAATTAAAGAATATTATAAAATAATAAAATTCAAAGGAAAACCAACAAATTTTCCTATTATAAAGTGTAATTATAATGGAGATACATATGCTATATACAAAACTAAAATTAAAAAAGTAAAGTTAAAAGATTTCAATATGCCATTCAAATATTAAATAAATTTTTTTGATAATAATAGCAAATTTAAAAAAGAATTTTGCAAATAATATTAATAATGACAAATGTATTATGGAGAGAAGGATGGATAAAACCACTCCTCACAGAATCTCTACCGTCTGAAAAATGTGATATTTGTAAAAACGAATTTGATGATTTAAATTTTGTTACATCATGCGAATATTGTGAAATTGGAATAAGTCATGATTTATGTGCAAATAAACATATTATTTCAGAACATTTTAAAGAATTAAAAGAAAAAATAAACAAGCATCAAGAAAAAAGGCTTCACTCGTTTCAATGAATAGTTATATTATTTTAACAATGATTACTTGTATTAAATAAAGTTAAATAAATGGTATTTAATATGAGTGAAAATAAAAATGGATTTCAAAAAGGATTTGAACCTATAACATCTAAACAAATGTATCAAATCGAAGATAATGGAGAAAAAATATATGGAATGAAAAAATTAGTGATGATGGAAAACGCCGGTTCTAAAATATCGGATTATCTATTAAATTATTTTAAAGATGATCTAAGTAATAAAAAAATAGTTTCCATTTGTGGCTTGGGAAATAATGGTGGCGATGCAATAGTTGCCAACCGTCATCTATCAGGATATATGTCATCAAAGTTTTCTACAACAGACAATAATCTTGTTTTGATATTATTAGGAAAACCTGATCAAATAAAAACTGAAGAATCTAAAACAAATTGGAACATTGTTGAAAAAATATACTCTATAAAGAAAATATACTTTAATACTGAAAATATAAGAGACATAGAGATGGAAATAGAAGGATCCGACATAATAATCGACGGATTATTTGGAACAGGTATTAAAGGAACAATAAAAGATCCCTTTTCAAAAGTAATAGATAAAATAAATCAACAAAAAACAAAATCATTTATTTTATCTGTAGATATTCCATCAGGGGTAAATCCAGATACAGGAGAGATTTACGATAAATCCATAAAAGCTGATGCTACAATAACATTTCACAGAATAAAACAAGGTCTTTTAAACAACATCGAATACAGCGGAGAGATATTACCGGTGAAAATAGGAATTCCAAAAGAAGCAGAAATAGGAGTTGTATAAAAATGGTAAAAATTGAACAATTTTTAGTAGGAGAAATGGATAATTTTACATATTTAATCACTGATGAAAAAAACAAAAATTCAATCATAGTAGATCCATCATGGGATCTTGAAGTTATTTTCGATTTTTTAGAAAAAAATAAACTGGATAACACATTCATTATAAATACACACTCTCATTTTGATCATGTTTTTGGCAATGATCAGGTAGTTAAAAGGACTGGAGCAAAAATAATACAGCACAAAGCATCACCTTTAAAAAAAGATATAGAAGTAAATGATGGAGAATCAATAAAATTTGGAGATGCATCCATCAAAATAATTCATACACCAGGTCATTCTGTTGATAGTATTTGTTTAATCATTGATGACAAAATAATTTTGACAGGAGACACATTATTTGTAGGAAGTTGTGGTAGAATAGATCTTCCCGGCAGTAATCCTGATGAAATGTACGATAGTATTTACAATAAAGTAATCAATCTTGATGAAAATTTGATTGTTTATCCTGGACATCACTATGGAAATACTAAAACATCCATTTTAGGCCAGGAAAAAAAATTAAACTTTGTATTTAAATTCCACAATCGAGGAGAATTTTTAAGGTACATGAACACATGAACAAAAAATAAATCAAGGATTTCCGATTAACGAATTAAACAATTTTTTACCACCATAACCATTTTTTGTAACCAGTGAATATAGTAGATCTCTTGCATAATTAGAAACAATCTATATTTTCTGATACGATAGGTATTCCGTTTCTATAAACACTGGTTCATTATTCTATAATTTATCAGACCTGCGACTATATCTGATATCTTGTTATACT
>JBDUES010000147.1:0-12006 GCA_040297625.1 Candidatus Nitrosocosmicus sp.
GTTAGCAAGTGGAAGAATACCTATAATAAGAATCATGGCAGAGCGATCACAAATATTTTACAAAAGTATGTACCCTTGTGTTTACATAGCTGTTAACTTAAGAAAACACTTCCTTGTTATATTGGTCAATGAATAAATTAAGCCAATTCTTTACGTGCTTTAATTTACATTTGTTCTTTCTATTGCATGGAAAGTAATCATCAAATTACCCGTTCTATCTTTGATGTATTGCATCGTTCTTTCTATGATACTTTTCTCATTCTTGTATACAAAAAAATGAATATGATGTTCCAATTTCAAGAATTTACAGGCTTGTGGGTACCAGGTGCCTCCATCGGTTGATATGGGAATGAGAACCATATTTTTCCACAACGTGTGAAAGAAATCGCTCTGCGACTAACATGTTTCGTTCTTTGGATATGTTTATTTCAAGAATTTCTTTATCTTATTGTTCGATAGCAACCCAAAGCCATATGTATTCAGAGCCAACTTTGATAATAGTTTCATCAATAACATATTCTTGAATTTGGCCTGCTTTTCATAGGTATCTTCTTTGGTTTGTATTTCTGTATCCATTTCCAAATAGAAACATGACTTCTTTTAACTATCTGTAAAAAAGATAATGCTTTTGCAGTATTTCTAAAGGATAGCCATAGAAAGTACAAATACAATCCATATCCGATATACTTTGAAGGGGTGGGCTGTACTTGGAATTGGAGGATTAGGTCACTTGGCTATTCGATACTCTAAAGCTGCAGTATTTCATACAACTACCATTATCCATTCAAAAGATAAAGAGGAGCTAGCAATGAAACTTGGAGCAGATTCTGTAGTAAATAATGATATTTATTATAATAGGATGTATTTTATTTATAGTTAAAAGATGGTAAAAAAAACAACTCTTCTTATTCCTGTAATTATTTCTTCTGTAATAATAGGAGTTTTAGGAATAGTATTTTTTCCAGGCCAATTTAATACTGGAAACCTTGATTTTCCAATAGGGACAATAAAAATCGATAAAAAGATTATGAAGGTTGAGATGGCTAATTCAGATATTGACAGACAAAGATGGTTAATGTTTAGAGATGAAAAATTAAATCCTGATTCTGGATTATTATTAGTGTATGACAAACCTGATCTGTATTCTATGTGGTTGATAAATATTAAATACCCATTAGATTTACTATGGTTTGATCAGGCAGGAAACCTTGTTTATACTGTGAAAAATGCACAACCTTGTAAAAATATTTTAGATCAAACTACATGTACATTTAAAAATATAAAGCCTGCAAACTTTGTTCTAGCTGCTTCTTCAGGTTTCATTGTACAAAATCATATATCTAATAAATCTAAATTAGAAATACTTTAGATTTATTCGAAATTAAATTAAATTAAAATAAATATTTTCATATATTTTTATATATATTTATTTATCTCGTTTGTTTCATGAATTATCTCTTCTATTGAAGCTTCATCTTCTAAAGTTGTTATATCTCCGATAGTTTCTTTATTCACAATCGATCTCAAAAGTCTCCTCATTATTTTGCCACTTCGTGTTTTGGGTAGTTTATTTACAAAATAAATCTTTTCTGCAATAGCAATCGGCCCTATAGTATTTCTTATATGCTCATTCATTTCTTTATTTAATTGTTCCGAAGAATCAAATCCTGATTTGAGGACTAAAAATGCTATCACTGATTCTCCTTTTATTTCATCAAATTTACTAGTAACCGCAGCTTCACCTACTGCTTTATGAGAGATAAATGCACTTTCTATTTCTATTGTTCCTAATCTGTGTCCTGAAACTTTTAAAATATCATCCGATCTCCCAAGTATCCAAATATAATTATCTTTATCTATATATGCAAAATCTCCTGCAAAATAAGTATGAGGTACTTTTTCCCAATATGTTTTTTTATATCTATCATCATTATTCCATAATGATATTAACATTCCTGGCCATGGCTTTTTAATAGTTAGATAACCCTTTTTCCCATTTTCCACTTTTTTCCCATTTTCACCTATTATCTCTATTTCGATACCTGGTAGTGAAAATGTTCCTGATCCAGGTTTCATTTTAATATTTTCTATTCCACTACACATGCTGATCATAATCCCACCGGTTTCAGTTTGCCACCATGTATCAACAATAGGACAGTTTTGTTTTCCAATGATGTTATAGTACCATAACCACACTTCTGGATTTATAGGTTCTCCGACTGTACCTAATAAACGTAACGTAGATAAGTTGTAAGAATCAGGGATTCTATCACCATGTCTCTTATATGCCCTTAATGCTGTTGGTGTTGTATAAAGAATAGTTGAACCATATTTTTCCACTATTTCCCAATATCTTCCTTGATCGGGAAAATCAGGTGCACCTTCATACATTATCTCTGTTACCCCATGCATTAATGGTGCATAAACAATGTAACTATGACCTGTTACCCATCCTATGTCAGCTGTACAAAAGAAAATATCTGCTGGTGTAAAGTTAAAAACCCATTTGGCTGAGTTATATAAATGAGTTAAATATCCTCCTGTCCCATGGATAACTCCTTTTGGTTTTCCTGTGGTTCCGGATGTATACAAAATATATAATGGATCAGAACTTTCCATCCATTCTGATTCGCAGTATGTGGATTCTTTTTTAATTATATCTTCAAACCACAGATCTTTTTCACCCATTGTTATTTCTTTATTTGTTCTTTTAACTACAATCACTTTTTCAATAGAAGGGATTTTCTCTGTCGCTTCATCTACTATTTTTTTCAATAGAATGATTTTTCCTCTTCTAAAACCACCATCTGCTGTGATTATTATTCTGGATTTGGAATCATTTGCCCTGTCAGCAATTGATTGAGAACTAAATCCTGAAAAAACTACAGAATGAATTGCTCCTATTCTTGCACAAGCGAGCATTGAAATAGGCAGTTCAGGAATCATCGGAAGATAAATGGTAATTCGATCTCCTTTTTTTATTCCAATATTTTTTAAAGCATTAGCTAATTGATTTACTTTATAGTAGAGCTGATTGTATGTTAAAGTTATCGATTCTCCATTTTCTCCTTCCCAGATTATAGCAGCTTTATTTTTTATTTCCGTTTTTAGATGTTTATCAAGGCAATTATACGCTGCATTTATTTTTCCACCTTGAAACCATTTTGCAAAAGGCGGATTCCAGTCCAATATTTTATCCCATTGTTTAAACCACACCAAATTGTTTGCACATTCTGCCCAAAATTGTTCAGGCTTATCCGAGGCCTCGTATTTTATTTTTTCAATTTTTTTTCCTTCAAGCGATATAATTTTATTTTCTGGATTTAAACTGCTACTACTACTACTAACCATGAAAATTGAAAAGGATGTTGTTTACTTAAATGCTTTTTTAAAAATAATAATAAAAATATGTGTATAAATCTTATAGTGAACTGTAACAATAAATTAAAATAAATAAAGAGAACGAAAATAAATTGTGAAATATAGAAGTAGAACTGAAATAGTAGCAATGATCCTTGACGCTGCTAATGGCGGTGCCACAAAGACAAAAATTATGTACAAGGCATTTTTAAGCTATGCACAATTACGTGAGTATTTATCAGTATTAATTGAAAATAATTTAATTGAATATCTTGAAGGATCACAGACATACAAATCAACAGAAAAAGGTTTAAACTTTCTAAAAATGCATAATGAAATAGGCGAACTTTTAAATACACAAAAACAAGAATAAAGTATCTTTTTTTATATTAAATTCTATTTTCACTGTATACCTAAAAAAGAGAATATATTGTATAACTTCAATTGCTTGTTCCGGCATTTAAAAAAATATGTTATTGAATAATTGAATGATTGAATATGTATTTGGTATTTAGAACCCAAATATTTAATTTAATTAATTAGTTGATGTAATTATTGGGTTGATTTCTTCTTCTTGATGTTCATTATCATTAGTATTAGTATTAGAAATTTCTTGGACTGAATTTTCTAATTCCTTTTTAACTTGTTCCTCACCCCCTTCCTCTTGCAATCCTTGATTTTGATTTTGATCAATACTATTGTTATTTAACACATGTTGAGGTATCTGATTGTTTTCTAATGTTTCATTATTTTGATTCTCACTTTGTTGAATATCTATGGGATTTTCATGCATATCATTTGTAGTAGTAGCTGAAGCAGCAACTGTATTTTCTACTGCCTGTTGGGTCAATTTATTCATTATATTCTTAATTTCTGTTTTTTCTAGGTTTATATGATCAAGTAATTCGTTTGTATGTAAACTAATTTGTTGATATATATCCTCTGTTATCTCGTTGCTTTTATATTGTAATTTTGCATCAAACAAAACCGATCTGATTCTTTTTGATTCCATATCTAATTCTGATATTCTTTGATGAAGTCTTTCGATTATTTCATTGGTATTTTCACTTAACTTATCTAGTCTTTTTTCATATCTTAAATAGACCAATTCTGCATCATCTTTCATACCATCATCATTATCAGCAACAATTTGCTGTAATGCCCTTATTCTTTTTAATGTCATAGATCTTTCTCGTAAAAGTTTTTGAGCATCAAGTCTCCATCTTGGAATAAAAATAACATAATCTCCTTGAACTAAAAGCTGTTCATATGGTAAATTTTTTATACCACTAGATCCACAATCAACACTAACTGATTCTATAGATCCCTCAATATCTGTAACTATGCCTATAACCTTTCCTACATATGTTCCATACATGTCTTTAACTTTTTTACCCACAAATTCGAGCTTCAATTCGCTCATGGATTTCATCTATAAGTTGGTATAATGCTCACGGTGTGAAAAAAAATTAATTAACTTATAATAATTATTTAACTAATAATTAATAAAAACCCGGGCTCATTTTGGATACATTATTAATTTTTTATAAAATAATAAAAAAATAATATTTATTTGATAAAACTATGGTGGTGATATATATTAATTTTAATTATGATAAGCAATAAATCCAACAACAACAACAATATATCTAAAAGATTATAAAAAAATGTACTATAGGAATAAATAAAAAAATTATAAATGCTTCTTTTTTGTATATAACAAATAAAAATAAAAATAAAATAAAACAAATAATATACTTTAAGTTAGATATTTAGCATCAAGTAAAAAGCCTATGGAGAATATATATCAAGAAAATTTTAATCCTGATGAAAAACTAAAACTCAAATCACATTTTTCCAATTTTGATAAATCCGTATTTGTAATTACTACTCCAAATCAAGTGGATCGTGGTGCATTAATGTCAAGATATTCTAGGACGGATAAAACAATGAGACGTGTTTTCCTCGATGAATTTTTATCTAATCCTAATAGAGGAATAGAATTTTATGACAAAGTTTTATTAGACTATGGTGATGATTCTGTTGCCGAACTTGGAACAGTTCAATGTGCCTTAGAATGGGTTTCTAATATATCTGCTCAGAAAATAGAGGATCATAGAATTGGTTTTTCTTTTTTAGAAAAATCTTCTCGTTATGTTGCTTTTGATAAAAAAGTTAATGGGAAATATAAATATTATTTGGATAAAAAAATTATGGCTTCTTCCTATGCAGATAAATTTCTACATTCATGTGATCTTGCATTTGAAATTTATTCAAAAAATATTGTACCACTGCAAAATTATCTTAAAGAAAAAATACCTATAGATGATCTTTATTTTGATAATTCTGATATTCAAAACGAAAGTACTTTTGATAATTTAAAAAGTTCCAATGATATAGAAAACGCTAAAAAAATTTATACATCAACAATAAAAGCTAAAACATTAGATATTTTAAGGAACCTTCTTCCATCTTCAACACTCACAAATCTTGCAATTGCTGGAAATGGAAGAGCATTTGAATATCTATTATTTAATATGTTTTCTTCAGACCTATCCGAGATTCAGGACCTTGGAAATCATTTATTTGAAGAATTAGAAAAAAATGTTAAACCGTTTATCAAAAGATCAAAGGATAGTAAGTATAGTACGCTTTACAAAGACTATTTAACAAAAACAAGAGATTCTATAAATCAATTTTTAAATTCGGAATTGCAAGCAAAGGAAAATTGTAACAATAGTAGTTCCTTTATAGATTTGGATTCTGTGACTTTGCTTTCTTATATGCCAAATAAGGATGCTGAAATAAGATTGGCTTCATCCATTTTGCATGAATATTGTAAGGATACTTCTATGAATTTTTTATTAAACTATGTAAATACCCTTTCAGAGGAAAAAAGACATGCACTAATTCGACTATATACCCAATTTAGACAAAATAGGCGGCATAGACCCGGACGAGCTTTCGAATCAATTGATTATTCATTTGAATTATTAACTAATTATGGAACATTTAGAGATCTTCATAGACATAGAATTCTAACTATTAGCAGACAGTTATTGTCTACAGCATATGGATTTGATACTCCTGAGGAGATAGTAGAATTAGGTATAGAAAAAGATTACAAAGATTGTATGTATGTTAGTAATGATACCTACAAATTAATATCCTTGAAAATGCCAAATGAAGCCCAATATGTAGTAAACTTTGCTTATAAATATCCATATTTTATTAAGATGAACCTTCGTGAAGCATGTCATATGATTGAACTTAGAACGACTCCACAAGGTCACCCCGATTATAGATGTATATGTCAACAAATATACAATTTGATAAGAAAAGTTAATCCTGTTATAGCTGAAGGAATAAAGTTTGTTGATATGAATAATTATGATCTAGGGAGATTTATATCTGAAAAAAAAATTGTGCTAAAGAAATCTAAATTATAAAGATCTAATTTATAAAGATCTAATTATGGATGGGAGGAGGTTGGGGTGAAGATAAAGGAAGATGAAATAATTTATTTTATTTTAATATAATTTAAATTGATTAAATTTGAATTAAAACTGCTTCGTCACATGATTCAAAAAACAGTTACCTATGTTGAATTTTTAGCAAATCGTATTCAAGTGTGACTATTTACTTCTTGGATATAATACTAAAACGTTAACAAAAAAAAACGATTTACTAACATTATATAACAAAACAAAACAAAACAAAACAAATTAAAACCATTTATCTAATGATTGACTTTTTTTAATAATGGTTTTATTTAGTTTTTCTATAGAGTTGTTTACTCTTTCATAAGAAAAATTTTTTTCATTGCATAAAAAATCTATAATTTTCTCTTTGTTTAAATCCTTGAATTGAATATCAATATTTTCTATCTGGGTAACATTTGGATTTAAAAAAATTTCCCTTATTTCATTGTAGGGTGTATCTGAAAGTTCGTCTTTTATTTTATCAATATTCTCTAATTTTTTATATTTCTGAATTAATTTTAATGCAGTTTTAGGACCAATGCCGTTAAAACCGTTGATGTTAAAGTCTGTTCCGATTAGTATACCTAAATCTATTAATTGTTCTTGTGTCATATTATTTTTTTTTAATATTTCTTCATATTCTATCAGTTCTGGTTCTACATCTATGTATGTATTTCTATTAGGAATTTTTCTCTTTCCACTTATTGTTAAATTTCTTATCAGTCTTTTGGCTCCAAATAAAATGGAGTCATAGTCTTGACTAATACATGCATGAACTATTCCCTTTTTTGCTAACGAGGCAGCTGTTGATTCTCCATCAGACTGTGCATCTATAAATGGAATACCCATTAAGGATAAAATTGATTTAGATTCTTCAATTATTTTGTAAGTTAAAATGGACGTTCCCTGACTGTATTTTTTTGCATCATCCAATCTACCTTCAATCAATGCTAAATTGTATTTCTCCGTTGTTTCCAGTTTTATTTTTTTCCTTCTTTCAATCTCTTTTATTTTTAATTCATTAGGAGGGCCATCGAAAATATATATTAATTTTATTCCTTCACACATTAAACTTATATTTCTATAAAAGATGCCACTTAGGTGACTAGTTGGCTCCCCTTTATTGTTTGCTAATGGTTCACCTGTTGGTCCTCTAATTGTTGCTAAAAATTGATATATTATATTAAAAGCATCAGCTGCTAACATCTTTCCATTTAACTCTGGAATTGTTATAGATTTCGACGTAATCAATGGTTTTAGATTTAGACCCATATTTTAAATCACATCAAATTTATTTTTAAATTTTTGAACTTTTGAATATTATAAAAGAGATTATATTTATTTGTCATTTGCAATTATTCTTTTTGGGTGCAGATATTTTAATAATATTAAATTAGCTTTTGTGTCAATAATTTATTAAAATATGTTATAATATATTTATTTATATTGGATTTATATAACTTGCAATTCATTTATAATCGTGCCGAAATTCCTCCATCTACCTTAATTACTGTGCCTGTTATCCATTTGGATTCATCAGAACATAAAAATAAAATAGCATTAGCGACATCCTCTGGTTCGCCTATTCTCTTTAATGGAAATGATGATTCTAAAACCTTTTTCGCACCTTCATCTTGAAGGTAGGGTTCTAATAATGGGCTTCGTATAGTTGAAGGTGCAACACAATTGCATCTTATATTATATTGTCCATATTCTACGGCTATATTTTTTGTTAACATGATTATTCCTGCTTTTGTAACTCCGTAAACTGAAAATGGAACATCAGGTATTGCTCTCATACCTAGCAAGGATGAAATATTTATTATATTTCCTGAATTCTGCTCCATCATAATTGGAATTACACCTTTGATAGGTTGAAACGTTCCTTTTATATTTACATTTATGAGGTTATTCCATTGATCTTCTGTCATTAAATGAAAAGGTACAGGATCATTTATTGTTGCTGCACAATTTACAAGGATATCTATTTTATCAAATGCCGATATAGTTTGTTCTATAACATTTAATACTTCGGATTCATGAGCAACATCCGAAGTTATAGATAATGTGTTGTTATCATCATCAAGTTCTTCCAAGAATTTTTTTAATTTATTTTTATTTCGTCCCACTAAAACTACCTTACTACCTTCTTCCAGTAACTTTTTTGAGGTAAAACTTCCTATTCCACCACTAGCCCCTGTAATAATAGTTACCTTTCCTTTTAATTTCATGTATTTTTTATACTACAACCGATTAAAAGTTTTTTTATTAGATCTCTTGCATAATTAGAATAAACAGCTTTATGACCATTAGATGATCAATTTCTTGTTCTTGCATTGCTTTCCTATGACAGGTTATCCAAAAAACCAATACTTTTCAAATCATTCACTGGTCTTACAGTAGAAGAGTTCGATGGTATCTAAAATAAAGAAATAACAAAAAGATATGGCAAACATGAGCTACAGCGTTTATCAACAAAAAGAAAAGAAGATAGAAAAAGAAGCGTTGGTGCAGTAGGCAGACCTTTCAAACTGGAATTAAAAATAGATTTTTAATTCTATATACTTGTTTACTATCGTCTTTACTTAACAGTTGTGTAAATACATGATTAATCCTTAATGTAAAGAGAGAGTGCTTGTTTAGATTCGTTGATTTCTAAAAACTTTGAATATGAATTAAAAAATATAACAATAATTTTGTTGATGAAAACAAGCACTGTTAGTTTACAGAAGAGTATACAACCTTCTTTACATAACTGTTAACAGCGCCCAATAAAGACTCGGTTCACTTTATATCTTCTCGGTCTTATTATAAAACCAATAGACTTCTTTCAAACAAAGAGCCCAAACAAACAGCGCCCCTGCAAAATTAAATCACCTAAATAAATAATATAATGCAATTATTACTTTACTGTGGAAAATAATAATTATGATGATAACAATAATTTGATTCCAAAACTGATTAAAATTAAAAAACAATTAAATTTGTTAGGCGATAATCAAATTAACTATCTAAAATCATATGTGATCAAGGACAGTTTTTTTACTTCTCCTCCTAATATATCCACAAATAAAATTGATAGATTAGATGAAATGACCTTAAAATATGGACAATTATCTACATGTTTTGCCTTAATTTCATTATTAAAATCTAGATTCACAATAAATTATATAGAAAATCAGTTAAAAAGAAAAAGAATCTTTCAAGATTTTGTTGATAAACTTTTAGACGAGCAATACAGTTGGTTAAATGACTATAATGAGATTGACCGTTCATACTATCATTTTATTATGCCGTTTCTTTTACTCTTTTTAAAATCAGTCAAAAAAGAAAAAGGAATTAGAATAAATAGTTTTAAAAATCCGTTCATTAAGCAAGCAATTAGATCAATAGTTAAAAATCTCCAAGAAAATGATTATTATTTTTTTCATCATGGAAAAAAGAATCCTTCTGCATTTATTACCTATTATTCATTAGAAGCACTTTACACGTGGTATGATGAAATTGAAAAATTAAGCAATGAAGATGATGAGTCTTCAAAAACAGAAAATAAAAAACTATTGGACGATATAAAAACAATCTTTGAAGATGTGTTTTTGTGGACTAAGGATAAATTATTTCATCAGATCGCTTATTATAGTGCAAATGATTCTGATAGAAAAGATCCTTATCTTACATTCTATTGTATGTTTATTTATAAAAAATATAATAGCATATATAAAAATAAGTTATATTGCTTAAATTCAGATTACAATAAATATGTTATTAAAAAAATAATAGAATATTTACTAAAAGGAGAAAACAGTATAGAAAATATTTGGGAGAAAAAAGAATTGATTGTAAATACTGATTATATTTCAATTTATACTTTTAGCCTATCCACATTATCAGAATTCTTTTCTGTTATGGATCCTGATGAATATGAAAATTATTTTATAGTGTCGGTAAATAAAATGCTCCAATGGATAGTAAATAATGAAAAGAAAGGCGAATCAATCAAGACAACCTTGCATAATGTTGATACCAAAGTCGCTAATGTTGGTAGTTTTTATGGCTGGACACCTGTTTTCATTAAGAATGAATTAGATATTAATGAATCAATTACTTATTGTTATTGCACCTCTTTAGTTTTTGATGTTATTTTAAGTTTAAAGGATTCACTAACCAGAATATTGATTCCAAAAATCATACTGCATGAATTTGAAGGTGATTATAGCTATGTTCCTAACAACAATAATTTCAACAGATTACTTGATATGGTAATAGATCAAGGTAATGGACCCATAAGTGTTAAAAAATTATTATATAAATCTATAATACTTCCTCGTTTAATAGATACCAGAGGATTAGAAAATTTACCAAATTCCATATGTTTGTTTGGCCCTCCAGGTACCGGAAAAACAACTCTTGCTTCAAACATAGCCAAAGTATTAGGATGGTCTTTTATTCGTATAGAACCAAGTGCATTTGTAAAAGACGGTATGGATAAATTTGCTCAAAGAGTAGCATTTGTTTTTGATTGTCTTAAACATTTAGAAAAAACTGTTATATTGTTTGATGAAATGGACGAATATATTAAAAAAAGAACAGTTGAGACTAATAATGAATCTAAAAGTTCAAGTCCGGATTTTTTTAATAGGCTTTCTACAAATATTTTTTTAACAGAAATAGACAAGCTTTATAAATATAATAAAAATGTAATTTATTTAATAGCTACTAATAATATTAACGATATAGATGAAGCAATAACTAGAGCTGACAGAATCGATTTTAAATTGTTTATTGATTATATTTATCCAAAAGAATTAATTGGAATGCTTGAGGAAAAGATTGAGGAACTAATTAAAACTGAAAATGATACTAAATTAGAAACATTTTATAGGTTGGATAGTGGGTATAAGAAACTAAAGAAAACACTTGAAAATGAGTTTTTCTCAAAGATTATAAATTATAAACAATGTGAAAGATTTGTTAATATCTTTATTCAATTATTGGAAAATAATGCTGATGAAAATGATATAATAAATGAAGTTAGGCAAAACTTTGGAGAAATAGATTATAAATATTTGGAATTAAGGAAAGAACAATATATAATGAATAGAGTTGACGCTATGAATATTAAAGATTCAGAATATAAAGGATATGGGGAATTTGTAATAGAATA
>JBDUES010000148.1:0-6323 GCA_040297625.1 Candidatus Nitrosocosmicus sp.
ATAATTACGAAGTTATACTATCCATTATACTCCAATTAATTGAATCTGTTTCTTTTATAGTAAAAAGTGGATATATTTTGCATGATATTACTCCTGAAAATATCTATATTAGCCATAAAGAAGGGTCATTGCCTCTAGTAAAATTAATTGATTTTGATGCAATAACAAAAAGTGGTAAAGACGGTCGTCATTTAGATGATCAAAAAATAGGGCGATTTAAATATATTCCAACAGAATCCTTTCCTTGTTCATCGAATGAAGAGGATAAGGATCCTGTACTCAATTTATCCATAGATAATGTAACTTATTCGATAGGAATAATATTTTATCAGTTGATTTCCAAGTTTCATAAAACCCCATTCGAAGAATTAGAACATGATTATTTAAATATAGAAAACTGGGCTTCACTTCACGATACCATTGAAACGATGTTTAAAGACGATCCGGATTTAATTCCTTTCGATAATTTATTTCATGAAGAATTACAGAATAAAGGTAATAAAAATGATACCAAAAACCATGCATTACAAGTAATATATTACTTGATAGAAGGATGTTGCAAAAAAAAAGCAGAGCGAACAAGATTTGGAGATTTAAAAGATTTGTTAATTGAAAAAGTTATTGACGAATTTCTTTATGTTACTTCTTCAGAAATATTTAAAGAATATGTTACTATATTAAGGAATGAGAAGAATAATTTTTCTCCTATTATGCATTCAGATGATTTAAATAATAAAGGTGTTTCAATGATAAATCTTTCAAAATATATATCACGAATAGATATTCAATGCTATAACAAATATATTAATGAAGCCAAAAAATATTTTCAACTTGCCATTCAAAAGAATTGTAAACATTTTGAAAGCAGATTTAATTTAATATCAATAAATTGTAAAGAGGAACCTCTTAATTATAATATTCTGGATGAGCTTGAAGACTTAATTTTGGATTATCAAAGGTACGAGATTTATTCAGATTATGTTGTTTATGTAATGTATCTTTTATCTTATTACTCATTACTAAATGGAGATATCTATACTGCATCTGAATATATTGAAAAAGCAATAAAAGATATAAAAAAGTTAAAAAGACCGTTAAAAATTACCGAAGACAATTTTTATTTTATTAAAAAGATTATTGAATACCTTGATCATAAAAAGAGACAGCCTTTAGATATATCGTACTATAAAAAAGACAATAAGGTTTATGGAGAAAGAATAGAAAAATTATTACAAACCTCATCAGAATATAAAAAAGAAATTAGTAACTGGCAGGATTATTGTGATAACTCATCAATAATTAGATTAATTAATTCGTTGGATGATCTTCAGTTCAACCCAATTACAAAATACGATGAAGAAAAACATTTTGTATATGCTTGTTTTTCCCCATCCATAAATAATAACGTACAAATAATACTTGCAATAGATAAAGAAGGAAAAATTCATCGGTTGATAGAAAGGAAATACTATAAAGATGATAAAGAAATAAGCTACCTTGAAAATGTAGATTTAAAATCAAAAGGTAATAGGGTTTTCACACATATTACATCTTCTTATGACAGTCAAATAATACTTGCAATAGATAAAGAAGGAAAAATAACGCTGTGGAGTAAGCATGACTATGAAGAAGAAGAATATTATGAAAATTCACAACTAGCAAAAATATTTAATGAAAGAGGAGGAGGACAGGCTTTCACCTATGCTTGTTTTTCCCCATCAAGTCAAAAAAATTTTATAGTTACGGAATTAAAAGATAAGAAAGAATTAGTATTATGGCAGGTTGATATAAACAGCAAAGAAATAAAGTATAAACACAAATTTCATTTTGATTCTATTTCTTTTATTGGAATTACAAATTTTTCTTCCGATTCAAATAATATATTATGTTTAAATCAAGACTTGCTTTACAGATTATCCATTCAAGATGTAGAAAATAATAAAATAATAAAATTATTTCACCGTGATAACTATTTATTTTCTCACAATATAAGATTGATAGAAGAAGATATTGAATCAACCAGGAATATAAAAAATATAATAAAAGTAGTATCAGACGACATTTCAAATCATAGGTATAAAAAAGCATCTGAAACTTATGATAAAATGAATACAAAATATTCAGGGTATCTTATTTTTGATAAAATAAAGGAGTCTATTTTACTATTGAAGAATGGTTACAACAATACGCTTTATGATATCAATGAAATTTGTAAATTAGTTGATTTTTCTAATAATGTCAAATTGGATGAACATATAAATGAAAATTCAAAGGAAAAAACATTTTTATCACGACAATCAGGAATATATGCACTTAGGATAAACTTTAGTAACAGTATCCATAATAATGTTTTTGATATATATCTTGAAGAAGATAATGTGAATAATAAAATTATTACGCAATTTCAAAGATTTGCTTCCAGCATATATAAAATATCCATCGATTCTTCAGGATATTTTCTTATAAATAATAATAAAAGAAATTTAGAGTTTCACAATCTACCACAAGGCTTGTCAGAAAAACTTGCGGATAAAATGTATTCGGGGATATATATATCAAGGAACAAAACATTTGCAATTGCAATAACATTAAATGGAGAAATTTTTTGTTATACAAAAAAAAATGATAGATTTAAAAAGCAATTCCAGGACTCCTTTGATGAAAAAAGTTTCATTGATATTTGTTTTAATAAAGAAGAATCGGTTTTTATGGCAAGTACTACTAGTGGTGAGGTATATATTTATAGAAAGGATGGATATTGTATTAAAAAAATAATTAATTTAGATAAAGAGCCAATTATAAATGCATTTTTTTCTAGTGATAGTTACCATATTCTTCTTTTTAGTAAATCCAAGATAAAAATTTTCACATTAAAATGGCAACCATCTTTCAAATATTCTTCATAAGGAATTACATATTATCCACAAACAAAAACAAAAACAAAAACAAAAACATCATTAATACCCAATCGAACTAGATTCTTGATTTTTAATTAATATAAAATTTGTATAAATATGAATCAAATGTGTTTGTTCAATATTTTTGTTATACATTTAAATAAAATGGTAATCTAATTAAAAGATGACATTTTGACCTTAAAAGTCATTTCGTGATTAATCTTTAATTAGTGTCTCTATAAAGAAAACAATATTGTTATATCTGATAAAGAACCATAGTTTTCATGGTATTTAATAATCATCAAAGGATAATATCTCAACCTTTATCCTAAAACTTTATAGATACAAATATAAACTAATTTATAAAAAAATTCACAAGAAAGGCCAGTATTAACAATTAGAAAGTAACGGAGAATACAAAAAGAAAAGGTATGTAAATAAATTATCAAAAAAATTGAGTTTGATAAGAACATTTTAATATGACAAAGGTCCACTAATAGTTTTGCATTATTTTTAAAATATTTATAAAGGCGAAATGGATTTCTTTTATACTATCCCTTTAGATATAATCAATAAAATAAGGTATCATATAGTTTCATCGGCAAATATTATTAATTATTACCAACCACGCCCGCTTTTACGTAATTTTTTATAAAGAATAACCGTGATACCTATACCAATTAAAGCAATTATAAACAAAGGAACTATCAATAAATTTAATGATTGATAATAATCCAATACGGATATCAGTTCACTAATCGTTGCTTGGGTATCAGGAATATTTCGTATTAAAACCCATTCCCATTCTACCATATGAGAATGATTCTGTAAAGGGTTTGCTATATCGTAGGGATTGGGTAAATTCTGAGAAGTTGCAGTTATCAAATATGTGCCATTATTAGTTGATACAGTTTTACCAGCACCATCCCCATTATCAAATAATCCAATACTTTTAATTAACTCTCTCTGATCGTCTTCAGTGAAACTAGAGTTTTCATATTTAGGAACGTCTATATTTTTATAATGCATAATTCCACGAGATGCAGTAGTTTGTGGATCGAAAAGTGCTTTAGTACCATCATCATGATATGTAACAAGCAATAAAAGTTGAGTTTTTGGCCATTCCCCTAGATTATTGCGGTTGATAAAATCTTTTGTAAATTTATACAAATCTAATGTACCACCTACATAAAAACTGATATTTCCATTATTAGAATGCAATGGAAATACAATAGAACTCACTTTAGTAAATTTAGATTTGGCATAGTAGAATTCGGTTAAATACTCTGCAGAGCGATCTTTTTTATAGTAGAATTCGACACACCATGGATGATCGGGATATACACCTTGTTTGAGTTGCTTTTCGCTAGGATAATCCTCCATCACATACATATTACAATCTTCTGTTGCAATAAAAGAGTACACTAATTCTTTTCCCGGATTCTTTAGTTTAAACTGTTCCATAATCTGATCTAAAATAAGTCTCTTTGACTCTTCAATACCTTTTGGAAGACCATATGGGTCATCTATTCCTTTATTTCCGCTATCTATTTTTTTGGCTTGATTTATCAAAGGCAATGACATATTAAATAAATCGTTATTAGATTTATTAGTGATAACGTTAGTCATGATATCATCAAGAGATTTGTATAATGGATACAGAGTTGCAGTAAAATTATTTAAAGCGTTTTTATCGGATACAAGGATATTTTTTCCATAAGGTTCTAATTGCTGATTTGTAATATATCCCATAGAGAAAGTTTTATAAATATAGAATGAAGTTAAAATAGTTACTGTAATCAGTGTTAACAATATTATAATAGATAGTTTTTTTGTTGAAATAGACATAGTCAGATCTTTCTATCGTAATATTATGCATTTATATAAGTATTTATTTAGCTATCAAAGAATATTCATGAAATAACCCAATACCGTCCTTGCAAATTAGTCTGTTTTGTCTATCCCTATCTTTATTTTATATTCAAGATAATATAAGATGATCATAACAGGTTTATAATAGGTCTCTTGTGTAATTATACATGTATCAAAATTTTACAGGTTATCAATGATTAATTGTAATATATTGATTTTAATTTGTGGATTGTAGTTAAGATGTATCAACTTTTTAGAAATTTTTTTAATTGTGGTAATCATGTAATAGATCTAATAAATAACCTCATTTGTCTATTTCTGTCTAATTATTCGTTTGCTTTCCAAAGTTAGATTGTCAGAATATCTTGAAAATCGCTGATTTTCATATCATTTACCTATTCTGGGAAAAAGGTGGATAAAATCACTACAGACACAAATTGAAAAAGGTATAATAACATCAGATGCAACGGTTATCAAAAAGAGAGAGAATAAAGGAAAACGATCCATTGATGCAGGAAGGCATTTTAAGATGTGCTAAAAACAGGTTCTGATGCTTTTGGTCTCTTACCGTCTTTACATAATATAATATACCTGATATGTTTTTTCCTTAATTCAGACAAAAGTTACATTTGTAGATACATCCAAAAAAACTGAGCCGCTGATAAGAACGCGTATTTCCGTTCTGCAGAACACAAACAAAAGAATAATGAGATTTAGACGTTTTAAGGGAATCAAGGAACATTTGCAATTCTTGTGACTTTAGATTGTACAAAAAATAACAGATACCAAAGCCTAATTACAAGAAAGTAAACAGATTGCAATTGGATGTACTTTATCCAGAAAATTAATAGATATAGTTAGCCCAGAATTGCCATCATTTTGTTTCCTATATTAAATAAAAAGCTGATTTAATTTAAAATAATATTTAAAACAAAATTTAGAAAAATCGATAGTTTACAGAACATGATAAAAGTAAATAAAAAAAAGAATTTTTTTTATCATTTTTCTAATTCATCTTTTCATCAATCAATTTTAAAAAGGTTAAAAAGTTTTTAATTTTATCATTTGATTTTGGATACTCATTATACCAATAATTGCTATTTTCCCAATGGGTATTACCTATTGATAAATTATAGTCTTCTCTATATTTTAACGATTCATGATTTGTTTTATTCTGCGGCTTTTCCTCTAAATCGATTTTTGAATGTTCTTGATTCATATACATATCTATTGAATTTAAAAGTATGTAACTAAGATGAACCAATAGCTTATTTTACTTTAATTTTTAAATTGTCACGATAAAATTGCCTTTTAGTAATATCGTACAATCAATTTCTATTACATATCAATTTGTACAAGCTCCCTAAATTAAATAGATCTCTTGCATAATTAATTGCAAACAGCTTTATGACCAGTAGTTTCTCATCAACCTGTTCTCTCCTTGCTTTCATACGAGAGGTTATCCAAAAAACCACTGCTTTTCAAATCGTTCACTGGCCTTACATTAAAAGAATTTGATAATATTTACGATAAAGAAATAGCAAAAAGATATAC
>JBDUES010000149.1:0-24763 GCA_040297625.1 Candidatus Nitrosocosmicus sp.
TTGTTGTCATAGAACGATTTCTTTCAGATGTTGTAGAACAAAATGGAATATTATATATCAACCATAGAATGTGATGTATGAATGGATATACGGAAAAAGATTGTCAGTCATTGAAATTAAAATATCAAAAGGACGACAAATATGTTTGTCGCAGAGCGTTTTCTGTCTAAAGATGGAGAAGAGTATATGGTTAATATCCTGTTTCAACCAAAGAATGTGGTATATGGATGGGTATATGTCACAAGATTGTCAGTCAGTGAAATTAAAATATTATATACATTTTTTTATATATTCCATATTGTAAGAAAACAATTCAATACATCAAAGACAGGACATCGGAGAATGTTTTGATGGTTACTTTCCTTGTAACAACAAGAAATGTAAACTGCTTCATATTAAAAATGGATCAAATTATTTGTAAATATGCATAACAAGGAGGTGGTAGAGCTGAAGTTAACAGGAAAATCAAGTCAGTATATACTTTTAATAATAAAGCCAATCATCAAAAGGTACTATTTCTAATTTATGCAGATTTTTTCTAGTTTTCAGTGATACATATATCATTTATAAATCACAATTACCAAATAATCTAAATCTTTATTCTTATACAAGTTATTATATTTTGTTAACATATATTATATATGAGTGAAGAACATTCTAATAATAAAAAAAATAAAGAATTAGACCCGAATAATAAAGAACGCAACTTAAAAGAGTATAATAGCAATGATACAATCTCAAGCCAAAATGGGCAGAATCCATCTCAAAAACAAGACCGTCAGCAACATGTTCACGATGATAGTTGCAGCTGTGGTCAATAATAACTAAAAAAATCTCCAATAATTATACGTCATCACATATAAGATCGAAATGAAAAAACATCATTTTTTTGAATAATTATTATATAAAAGAAATATAAAAATGAAAATTTTTGACAGTTAATACCGATTATGATCATCCATAAAATGACCCGAGTATCAAAAATATGAAAAAATAAACCATATCCACTAGATAATAATATTATAATAAATGGAAGTGATTAACAGATTTTACATAATAGTCGAACTTGCTACAATATCGGCAGATCTCTATACAGTAGAAAACCACAACAAAATACATCCATCGTACTATTCTTTTTAGGATGAATTGTAAGAAAAATATACAATGAAAACATATCAAAAAGTTTTGAATATATAAAATTGCAACGACAAAAAATTTGGAAAAACGAAACTTGAATCTATTTAATAGCGCTTTTCACTCTTTCATACAATTCAGGAGGTATCTCTTCAAAATTGTGATCATTTTTAGCATGTTCCTTTATTTTGTTTAAAAGATCCTCATCATTTTCTGAAGAAACAGACCAATTACAATTAACACCTGCATCTGAACAAGTAAAACTTTTTGTCATAATCCCTAATCTAAATAACAATATTTAAGTATTTATATAATGAGAACTAAATTGATATGATCTTTTATTTTTAAACATATACTATTATATACAATATTTTAATAAAATTATTGTATAGATATGTCTCCTTTTAGTTTTTTTAAAAAAAAAGATAAAGATATTTCTAAAAGAGATAATAATATATTTAATAAATCAAAATCATCTCAACATTCAGATAATATCATCACCATTGACTTTGCTTTGGAAGAAATAAAAAAAAAAGAAACAAACCTTATCAAAAATCAATTAGATAAATTAAGAAAAATATGCGAAGAAACTAAACAATCTTTTGAAATTATCAATGTTATAGCTGAAAACCTAGACCTAGAAGAAATAAACGCAGAAGAAGATAAATTTACACCTTTAATTAATAATACAAAGAACACCATTGTAAAATCATTAAAACGGGAATCATCAAACACACTACAAATACCAGAAACATTTGAAGATTTGATAATATTTAAAGAAACGATAATATCATCAATTGATAGATTTGGTGAAGTTACTCGTTCACATAGTACAATAATAAATAACTTTATGAAAAAGCATGCTAATAACTTACGTAGTGAACTAAAAAAGATTACTGAGAATTCCGAGAAAATTAATGAATATTATATGGATATTTTAAAGGATAAAGAAATAATAGATGAATGTAAAAATAATTTACTAGATATAATCAATAAAAGAACTGAAATTAATAATAGTAGTAGTATAATAGATTCAATAAATCAAAACATAGAAGAAAAAGAAGAGGAAAATAGTTTAAAAGAAAAAGAAATAAAACAATTACAAGCACTACCTTCTTACAACAAAAGCTTAGATCATCTAAAAGAGATGGAAAGATTGGAAAAAAGTAAGGAAGAATTAATTCAAAATATTATTGAAACATCAAGTCAGTTATCAAAAGCAGCCCACAAATATTCTTATGGTACTTCAAAGGGAACAAAAGAAATAATTAATACCATATTAAAAGATCCTATAAAGATAATTAATGAAACAGATATTTTACCTTATTTAGAATTTCTAAACAATTTAAAAGAATCAATAAACACCAATACAATACTATTGAAAGATTCAACCAAAGTTATACAATATTGCGACAAAATGATCAAAATTCTACCAAAATTTAAAGTTGAAACAAAAGAAATTATTTTACAAATAAAATCTTTAAAAGAAAATGATCAAAACTCGACATTAGATAAAATTAGAAAAATTGAACATATCATAAACGAAAATAAAAAAAATATTCAAACAGAAAATTCAAGAAAGGAAGAATTCAATAAACAGAAAATTCAAGAAGAAGAAAGATTAAAACAAATAATGGATAAAATTGAAGAACAGTTATTTCATATTTTTAAAAAGAAGTACAAAATCGGTCAGATATAAATACAATTAAAATAAATGGAAAATTTTAAAAAAAATATAATGTAGAAAAATAATAATATCAAAAAAGAGCATTTTTTTCTTTAAATGACATCACAAGATCATCGTCATGTTATTTTCTAGTTAGTCTTTTAATTATATATTCATGCTGAGGATATATTTTTTTTAATTTATCCCTTTCACCTAATTCAAAATCCCTAAAATCAAATCCAGGAGAAACAGAACAACCTATCAAAGAGTATAAAGATTTGTCATTTATTTCTGCACCAAACCATGTATTACCTTTTATAATACATTGAATATTTTCATTGTTTTCTAGATCGTTTCCTATTTGTATATTCAAAGGTTTTTTACCGTCATTTAATATATATAGACTAACCGAACTACCCTTATAAAAATGCCAAATTTCATCATATTTAACTTTATGAAATGCAGAAAATTGATCACCATCTAAAAGATAATAAATCAATGTAGAAACAGAACGAATATCAGATGATTTATTTTCAGGATTCGAATAAAAATAAATATTATCTTTTAGATCATTATCACTAAAATCACTAATCACGATATGCTGATCAGATCTATATGTTTCTCGGTAATAGCCCCCTTCTCCAACAAGTTTAATCAAATTTAATTTATTAATAATATATTCTGTTTCTGGATTCACATAATTTAAAAATATTTTTGCAATTAAATAGTTATGTTTAAAAATAAATGGACATAATAATTATTCTTTATAAACGATTTTTCCTTCTGCAACTGACATAATCGGGTAACTAGTTAATGAAAAAGGATCTCCATTCCAAATAACAAACGAAGATTTGAAACCGGGTTTTATTTGACCAAGGTCATCAATACCAATTATATCAGCAGACTCCTTGGTGATCTTTGATATGGCATCAGACTTTGATAAACCAAACCGCAATAGATGTCGTAATGTATAAAACATATTTCTTTGCAGGATAACAGGATGATCACTCATTAATGAAAATTTTGCTCTCGAGTCAATAAGCGGTTTTACATTTTTCCAACTTTCATGTTTAAGTTCCACTTTATAAGGAAAACAATCTAATGGGCCATAAATAATCGGAATATTATTTGAATTTAAAAATGAAAAGACATCCTTTCGATAAATATCCATGCAATGATTGGCAATAGCATCCAATCCAAATTCTCGAGACAATTGTATTAACAATATTGCATCATCTTCTTTATGTAGATGAGCAAGAACTTTATACTTATTTGACAGTATATCCATGAATACTTCAGTAACAGGATCAACCTCATCGATATCTTTCTTATCTCGATTAATTAAATTTTGAATTTTTTTAGCTTTAATTAAATTATCTCGAAGAATAGCCACAGCACCCATTCTAGTCGAAGGTCTTTCGCCTTTCCACTCATTTGTACTTCTTGGATTATAACCTAGTGCCAATTTTATACCTACATCCTTTACATATGCTTTTTCAATATTCTCTTCAAAATTACGTAAAAACACAGCTTTACCTCCAACAACATTTCCACTTCCAGGTAAAATTACAGAATATAAAACACCATTTTCAACAGATTCAGCAAATGACATATCATCCATATAAATACTATGTAAAGAATTAACTAAAGGAAAAACAGTATCCATATGCTCATTAGATTCATCCTCATCTTCAGGTTCACCAGCCCTAACCATCCCTATATGACTATGTGAATCAATAAAAGCAGGAGTTACAACAACATCCTCAGCAATAATTTCACTATTATTTTGTAATGGTTTTTCTAAGCCGACATAAATAATTTTGTTATCTTCAAAACCTATATAACAATTGTTTTTTTCATCAACGCCGTCATATAATGTTGATGATTTAATAATATTCATGACATTTCTTATATATGATTCAATAAATACCATATTACAATGTCTTAGAAAATCAATACCGAAAATAAGACAATAAAAATTGAAATAAACAATCTTTTGAAAGCAATTCCACCTATTTATAAAAATTAAAGTTTACAGAAAAGATATATTAAAAAATTTAGTTATCAAAGGTAGTTTGTTATATAAACAAAATCAAATATTTATGTCGTTAAAAATTTTAATAGTAGTCACTTTCTTTGTACTAGTTTTTTTAATTAGTTTTAATAATATATACATAAATGCTCTAGAAAATACTGTTCAAAATAATATCCCCAAGAATATCTACATCCACAATTACTCCATATATCATGATTTAGATAAAAACATAATAATAATTGGATCTGTAGCAGCATCTCAAAATTTAACTTTAACCTCACCAGTAGAAGTAACATTAGGATTAAATGCTTATAACAATATTTCTAAAAAATACGACATCATTAAGGAGCAGCCATTTAGAAAAGTAATATATGATATTAATGAACCAATCCCTTTCAAGTTTACGATAAATCCAAACAATTTTCAATTAAATTCAAATTCTATTCCCTATATATACAGTATTAAAAAAGCGGATTCACAATCAACCAGAATCAACACATTTACTTTAAAATACAATGAAGCGCTTTTGGGTCCGTCTAAAGAATTGTATGGTACTGTTCAAAATACTGCACCCAGTACAATAAAAAATTTAACCCTTTATGCAATAGTCCATGCCAAAAATGGTACACAAGTTGATTCAGTTAAAACAATAGTTCCAATAATAAAACCAAAAGAAATTGTAAATTTTAGTTTTATACCTAATAAGGTTGTAAAAGATTTTGTTTCCACTTACAGTTGTGTAGGAGGAAGTTTACAAGACATTAACGCCTATCAATCAATTAATTTAAATTCAAATAAAACATTAGGTTACAAATTCTCAGGGTTTATGGAAATAAATTCATTAAAGTATGATAACAAAAGTGCTCAATTCAAGATAGAAGCAAATAATGTCTATCCCATATCTGCGGCCTTGTCATTAAAATTATCCCCTGAACAAAAAAATCCCCTGTCTATAAAAATAGATAGTCATGATTATAACTCAAAAATCATTAATAGCAATGAAACATCAAAAATTGAATTATTTATACCTCAAGGCAAACACGAAATTAGTATACAGGGCATTAGTAATTAACAATAACTATTTTTTTTCTAATTAAAATTATTTGATTTGAATAAAAATCTTGAATAGTACATGACTTGTTAATACTAAACAGTCATATTCGATAAATTTAGAATACCATGTTGATTACACAATCATTCTTCGCATGATAAATGAGAATGGTAAAAAAGACAACATACATTTAAAAAATTAAAATTCTAAAGCATAATTGAGAACATTTTAATAATAATATGGATAATTTTTTAAAAAAATAAAAAAAGTTTATCTTGGATTCTTTTTCACTTATATAAAATTGAACAAGTTCAAAAAAATACTAGTTACTATTGATGGGTCTCCTCAATCCATGAGAGCTGTAGACTATGCAATCAAAATTGCTCAAAAATATGATTCTGAACTTATTGCTTTATATGTATTATATTCTAAAATAGGCTTTACCTATTATACTGAAACCACAACTGGTTTGATAACACCAAGTTCAATAAATGAATTGATAGATCAAGCAAAAAAAGAAGCTGAGAAATGGTTTGATGAAATTCGCAAAAAATGTACTGACGCAAATTTACAAGTTAAAACAGATGCAGTTATTACGGCCATATCAGTAGTTGAAGCAATAATAAGTTATTCTGAAAAAGAAAATATTGACCTTATAGTAACAGGTTCAAGGGGTCGATCGGCATTTAAAAAACTCATTTTAGGAAGTACAGCATCAGGAATTATGAACTATGCCCATTGTCCTGTAATGATAACTAAGTAATTAACATCTGCATTAACCCTCTTAACTATAATCGTATAATAATTATATCACATTTTTTCTATGAATATATCTTATCGTTTTCTATATCCTGTTATCACTAAACTTACCCCTTTAATGATGGCATTATATTTATGTCTATATGCAATGGTCATGCATTTATTATAACTGTTTTGTATTTTGCTTAGGCTGGTCATCTATACCATTTAGCTTATGTGTTCAAACCTTATCGAAACTTTTTCTTTATATTTTAGAAATTCATAGTTTGTCTACTCATACTAAATGGTATAAACTCTATTAAGTAGTTTATAAAAAATTTGGCAGGTAGTAACCTTCACGCTTGTTCATTTTTGAATATAGTAATACAACAGATAATAAAAGAAGAGACAAAATCATAGAAATCTTTTACTTTGATTCAATACAAGTTCTGGAAGAGAAGAATATCAAATTCATCCTTTTACTTATTAAATTTTTTAGAGACAATATAATATTTGTAGTGTTTATGTATAGTATTATATTAGCAGCATTTTAAATAATAAAATTAAAAATGTTCTCAAAATAAGTGAGTAATAATAGTACCATAATTGTTTTGCAAATATAAAAGTAATTTGTTTGTTATAAATTCATTTTACAAACTTAATTTAGTTACCATTTGAATTTTTTAAAAAAAATTATCTACTATTAATTACCTTTGAAAGTAAAATCATCAAAAATAAAGATACTGTAATCATAGAAAATAACACTATCGGAGTTTGATTGTAAAATTTTGTAGGCATTTTCAATTTAATAAAAATTGATCTTATCTTGCCTCCAGATATTACATTATAATAAACAAATAATGATAATACTCCAGATATTAAAATCATATTACCCCAAAAAGTATTAAGTAATTTATAATACTGACAATCAGTATTAATACCAAAAAAAACAAATCCAGAAACAATAGAAACTGTCGAAGCATATAAAACTATCTTTTGGATTTTTGGCAAAATTATTGACAAATTACCAGTTTTATTTAAGGGTCTAATAACTACTACAACTATAAATGTAATACTCCACCATAGAAACGATGACATTAAATGAATGATATTAATAAAGATTTGTAATTCATAGTTCAATACAATCAAGATGTATGTCTGATATAAATTTTAAATTTTTATTTAATGGGCAAATTTCCTCGAATATTTATTTTTAATCCAATCCAAATCATATATTGAAGAAATATAATAAATCGTTATAACAAATAAATCTAAAAAATATTTTATGGCAATGTCACAATATTATCATCATTTTTGGTTTGGTTTGACTTTAACCATTCTTCTGTTGTAAGTAGGTAAATGGTATTCTAACATTAAAACCTTTTTAAAATTAAAGTTAAAGATAAGTATTTAATATACTTTGATCTGGTAAATATCTGCATACCATTTGAAGATAATTTTTTTATCTTCTTCTTTTAAATAACCGTAAGAAAGAGAATTGCAATATGATAAAAAAGATAATTATGTTTAAAGAACGATCTACTGCTGTTTTATTTGGATAACTTGAAGATTATAAAGATTGATTTGATTTGACAAAATTCAAAAGTAAATGCAAAATAGGATATCTAATTGTTATTGGACCATACTCATATTAATAAAAACATTTAATTTCTATAATGATTGAAAGTTATCTCAACTGTTGTATTGTTATATAGGTTTATCATTATTTTTGACGACTCTGTAAAGGTAAGGACAAAAGTGCTTATTTTAAATATTTCACCTTTATAGTCAAACAAATTATTGGATTGATTTATTTAGACATGTTTTCAATTTAATAAAATTTATTGTATGTAGTTTAGAAAAAATATATAAATTGATTAAAAATACTCATTGAATTCCTTAACTTTACAGAGCCTTTTTAACAATTATTTTTATCATTATATCAAATGCACTTTCAAAATACAATAAATGATTAAATCAATCTAACAAATTAACGAACAATAGGTCAGTATCGATAAATTATTAATCAATATAAGACAATCCAGATAAGTAGCACATATAATTATTTACAGTTAACAGTATATTGCCACATTCTAATTATCATCTAAATTTTATTATTATAATTTTATAAATTTAAAACAATAATGATTAAATAATACGCATACATATATATAGTGTTTTAAAATGGCTGCTTATTCTAAAGAAACAAACGGACGATCAACAAGCTTTGTTAGAAGGCACATAATTATAATAATCTTTGGTGCAATTGTGGCCGCTATTTTGATAGGTGGTTTTCTATTGAGCGGTGGAACAACACCAAATAGCAATATTGGATCGGTGTTCAAGCCTTTACCTGTGTACAAGTCAGGCTTGGGCGCCGTTAATGGGTATATATCAGGACCATTAGGTTTACCTGCTGTAGGTACAACAATAATTGCAGCACAACAAGGAGGAAAAGGTTTTACAGCAAGCGGGTTTATTTCAATTGATGGAAAATACGTATTTGGGAATCTACCTCCAGGAGAATATATATTAATGGTAGCATATCCTGACGGAACTAATAGAGTTATAAATCACGTAATAGTGGACTCAGGGTCGATACAAACAATCAATATCAAATATTAATTTTTTTAAAATAATTTATGAATTTCATTTACATACTATTTATTTATATCAAATTTATTAATTATCAATAGTGGTACTATTTAAAAACATAGATAGTTGATATATTTGTTCTACAGATAACTGTCCAAGCTTTTTATCTTTAATTTTGCCAATATCAAAAGATTCATAATGATTTTGTACAGATTTCTTAAAATATTTCATCAAAAAAGAAATATTTTTTTTTCTAAAAGAAAATAAAAATTGTATATCATTTATAGTTTTTTTTGATAAAGGCGGAGTTTTTGGAAGAATCTCGATCAAAGCCGAATTAACCCGTGGTTGAGGAGAAAAGGAAGAAAAAGGAACGTCCCTTAATACATTTATAGAAAAACGATATTGAGATAATATCGAAATAGCTCGATAGTTTTTGTCACCAGGGGATGACAAAAGCTTTTCAACAAATTCTCGTTGTAATAAAAGAATGCCTTTTTTGAAATCTTTTTGACACAACCATGATAACGCATTACGACTTTCATAATACGGCAAGCTAGAAAAAAAAATATCAAAGCATACAATAATAGCATTATCAAAACCATCTAAATTTGACAATTTCAGATTAATATAAGACAATTTTTCTTTACAATGAAAATAATAGTATGGATCAATTTCAAATGAATAAACCAACTTTGAGATTTTACAAAGTTCATTGGTTAAAACCCCATTTCCACTTCCAACTTCATATACAATATCATTATCATTGATTTTAGATAATTCAATAATTTTTTTAATCACATTAGCATCTACAAGAAAATGTTGACCAAGCGATTTTTTTTGTTGTTTTTTTTTAAATTTTTTTTCTATCACTCAAGTTCAATAAATATAAATATTCATAATTAGAAATTAACATTCATAGGTACACATACATAATAAAATATAGTTAAAAATATTCATCATCACTTTCTTACAAAAATATTCATTCGAGTTTCACCCGATATTTCATCACATATTCTTCTAGCTACATGTTTTGATGCATCTCGCAATCCTGTCCTATTTTGAAGGTCAGTAAATGAATTAAACTTTTTTTTATCCCGCTCATCTAATATAGATTTCATATAGGTCTTTCCTATACCTGGAATAAGTTCCAGAGAATGGACTCTGGGTGTCATGGGTTGAGCTGAGTTAAAATAATCAATGAAACGGGTTTCGTTTTCAGTAACAATTTTCTCAACAACACTTTGTAATTCATTTTTCGCGGTTGGAGTAAAATGATTATAATCTATTCGACCCAAAACACTCAATATTTTCGCCCGTCCATCTTTTCCTATATAAACTCTTTCACCTATACTGAACTTTTCATTCTTTATTCCCAACAACTCAAGGATACTCAAGTGTTCTTCACCTATTGCATGAATTATTATTCCATCTCTCATCCTAACAAGTGAGGATTTACCATTCTGAACATAATCCAATATATAGGCATGCTCCTCAAATTTTCTAGGAGGATATGTTACCCTATTTCTATTATAATTATCCGTATTTGATAAAAATCGTGACAAATTAATCCTTTGTTAATCCGCTATAATAAAATGTATCTTCATTTAACTTTCAATGCTAGGTTCATCTTTATTGTGATTTCCATTATCTGGATTTGATAACAGTATAGATTTTATTTTTTCCAATTTTTCAGTCACTATCAATTTTTTCCATCCAAACGTAAAAGCTCGCAACTCTTCCAGAGATTTAGGCATCACATTTACCAATTCTACAGCTTCTTCCATTGTCAAATCACCTTCATTAATTAGATTGTCAATCATTACCTTTGAATTACCATAATCAGTTTTTGCAAATTTTTTAGAATAATCATATGTCCATCGCTGGATTTGATCCATTTCATCAAACGATATAGATTCTAAAATTTTTTTTACTTCAGACAAAGTAATTATTTCTCGTTTTAATACTTCTGTCAATTTTAAGTACACTCTTTAAATTTAGTCAGTTTTTGTTAATTGACGTATATGATTAAATTTGGTTTGTAAATATTTCGGTTTGTTTCCAAACATCACCATCACTTTCATGGTACGTCTTCCAATGGATTCAATTGTACCTACCCGACCCTGAAAACGCCTGTGAGGCATAGTAGTATGTTCGCTTGGATCTATATTTACAACAACTTTATCCCCAGGTTTATAATTAATAAGTAAATATGAAATACCTGTAACTTTATTTGATTTTGTTAAGACCGACCTGGATTTTCTTCTAGTTCCGTGCGATGAAGGCATAAAATCATTTTATATCCACCCTAATAAAAATTATTTACATATAAGAGGCTTTGTTTATTGTAATAAATCTACATATTCAATATTAATATTTATTAAATATTTATTGGAGAAAAATGATCTTTTATACGAACAATATAATATAATATAATATTCAAATGATATATATTTACAGAACCAACATCATTTAGGCACAATATCCCTTTAACAAATCATTATGATTTTTTTGGATCAGAAATACCATCATCATCAATAGTAAAAACTATTTCAGTTTCAGGATGATATGGAGAATCAACCATTCTAGCTATTCTATTCCTACCGGATCGTCTCAAAAAAATTCTATAAGTACTAGAATGAGCCATAATATTACCACCTGCAGCTTTAAACGAGCTTCCACCAAACATTGAATCAGGAGTTGATTGTACTTGGTTTGTTAACAGAACCGCAATTTCAAATGTTTCAGCTATTCGCATAATAATATGAATTAACTTATTCAATCTCTGTTGTCTTTCAGAAAGAGCAGACAGCCCTATAAATTCAGACCGATAAAGAGAAATAATTGAATCAATGATCATTAATTTAATATTATGAGAATCTATAATCTTACTAGCTTCTGATAAGATCAATTCATGATGTGAACTACTATATGCTTTAGCAACAATAATATTATCTAATATTTGAAGTGAATCCAGATTTTTCAATCTTGAAATAGATTCAATTCGTTCGGGTCGAAAAGTATTTTCTGTATCCACATATAACGCACTTCCTTTTAATCCCCCTTTAGAATAATCCTGCTGCACGGTAACACATGCAGTATGACATAATTGCGTTTTACCTGTTCCATATTCTCCACACACCTCTGTAATCGATTTTGTTTCTATACCCCCGCCTAAAAGATGATCGAAATTTTTTGAACCCGTAGAAATCTTTCCGATATTTTTGCGTTTATAATAAAGAGTAGTTGCAGGGATAAATCGTTTTTCGATAATTCCAATGTCCTCTAAAGCTGTTAAAGCTTGATTATATATTACAAAGGAATCGTCAATATCAATTCCAGTTTGAGATGATATTTCAAACGGTCCAAGAACTATCAAATCCTTTAACGAAAAAAATCCAGACTTTTTTAAAAGTGCAAGTAGATTGAAAGAAATATCTTTCAAAATATCTATAGAAAAAGAGTTTTCAGAACTAAAGGTCAAATTATATAGTAGTTTAATAAAATCTAATATTTCAATAATACTAAATTAATTCGACAATCTACTTTAATGACTCGTATGATGTTAATATACATTAAAAGATAACACGAACAATATTCTAAAAATAGCCACTCACAAAATCTTTAAATATTTTAAAAATACAAAAGATAAACAATTAATCAGTTTATCAAACAATTATCAGCTGGTGTAATAATTGATTGATTGTCGATTTAAATATTGAGGATAAAAATTTTTTAGTAATAGGTGGAGGCATTGAAGGTACTAAAAAGGTCAAATTACTTGTTAATTATAAATGCAATATAACAATAATAAGTGAAGAATTTAATCAAGATATCTTCAACTATGAAAAAGAATATAATCTACAACTAATTCAAAAAAAAATTGAAGATACAAGCATTTTAAATGAATTTAATAATTTATTTATGATTTTTGCGACCACAAATGATAAATGCATTAACCGAAAAATAACAAACTGGGCCAGAAATGCAAAAATCCTCGCGTATTCTACAGACGACCCTGGAAAAAGCGATATTTCATTTATGTCAATAATAAACATAGAAGAATCAATTCAGGTAGCAATATCCACTTCAGGAAAAAGTCCTATAATGAATAAAATAATAAAGAACAAGATAGAAAAGGCTATAAAAAATATAATAGGGAAAAACGATATAAATAATATTAAAATTCAAGAATTTGCTAGACTACATGCTAAAAAACATTTAGAAAAATCTAAGGAAAGAAAAGATTTTTTATATAGTTTAATAAATAATTCCGAAATACAAGAGTTAGTAAATAAAAACAACATTGATAAAGTTAAAGAAAGGATTATTAACATATTAGATAAATTGGAGGATAACAAAGGCAGATGACAGCATATTTAAGTTTACAATCATCACAATTTATTAATTTAAGAGTTACCTTTAAAAATTCACCAATACATATTTTAGAAAAATTCACATTTAAAGACATTTATAATGCATATAAAACACTGATTAATTCCCTAGAATTAGAAGAATGTTTAATATTGCAAACTTGCAACAGAGTTGAGATTTACGGAGTAGGAAACAATCCACAACCTGATAAAATTACTGAATTATGGTCATCGTTAATAACTGTTCCTGTTGACGAAGTAAGATCAAATATTAGAATTGACGTCGGAGAAGAAGCAATAAAACATCTTGCAAAATTAACTTCCGGTCTGGACTCGCTAGTAGTAGGTGAGGATCAGATACTTGGACAAGTTAAAAGATCATTAGAATTTTCTAGAAAATACGGATTTGCAGGTCCAAATTTAAATGTTCTTTTTGATAGAACTATCAAAATAGGAAGCAAGATAAGAACAACCACCGGGATAAACAAAGGAAGTATATCAGTAGGCTCTATGGCGGTTAATTTAGCATACGAATATTTTGATGATATTAATGAGAAAGAGATTTTACTTATAGGCTCTGGTGAAGGAGCAAGTTTAATAGCTAAAGCATTAAAACAAAGAAATATCAAATTCTTTATTAGTAGTAGAACTTTTGAGAGAGCAAAATCTTTTTCTGATACAGTTGCAGGTATACCGATACCATTTGAAAAAGCTTTACAAAAGATAAATGAAAATATAGACGTGGTCTTCATATCCACAGTTGCACCATATTATTTGCTAACATATGAGAGAATGGCAGACATTACACAAAATAGAAAAAAAGGATTGATGATTTTTGATTTATCCATCCCAAGAACAGTAGAAGATAAAATTGCCACATTAAATAAAATTAAATTAGTAAACATAGACCAAATTTCAGAAATAGTAGAAAAAAATGTAAAAAAAAGAAAAAAAGAAATACAATCTGCAGAAAAAATAATAGAAGAAGAGATGTTTTCAATTAAAGAAACACTAAAAAGAAAAAGTTCAGAGCCAGTAATAATAACGATTTTTAAAGATGCAGATTCCATTAGAGAGAAAGAATTTAAGAAAGCTTTATCATTGATAGGAAACAAAATAGATGAAAAAGATATGAAAGTTTTTGAACAGTTTTCATATGCATTGGTAGAAGGGATTCTATCTACACCGATGAATAATTTAAGAAATGAATTTTCTAAAAATAATAAAAACAATTGCGAATTGATAAATTTTGCTTTAAAGCTGTTTAATTATGAAAAACGGTAAAACATTAAAAAATAATAAACAAGAAAATTCAACTGATATAGACAATTTTAATAATCTAAAAAATAATTGCAACATGAATTACAATATTTTTCCTAAAATGAGGTTAAGAAGGCTAAGAAAAAGTGAAGCAATAAGGGATCTTTTGCAAGAAACACATTTATCAATTAAAGACTTTGTGGTTCCGTTATTTGTACAAGAAGGTATTGATGAAAAAATAGAAATTGAGTCGATGCCAGGAATTTTTAGATTTCCATTAGGATCAATATTAAAAGAAGTACAGGAAATTGTTTCTCTGGGAATTAAGGCAGTAATTCTTTTTGGCATTCCATCAAAAAAAGATGATTTTGGTAATAATTCATTTGATCCGAACGGAATAGTACAGCAAGCAATAAAAATAATTAAAGATACATTTGGTGACAAATTGGTAGTTATTACTGATGTTTGTCTTTGTCAATACACCTCTCACAGCCATTGTGGAATAATCAAATATAATAGAATTGATAATGATCTTACCTTAAACACACTTGCAAAAATCGCCTTAAGTTATGCCATATCCGGTGCAGACATGGTCGCACCTTCGGCTATGATGGACGGCCAGGTAAAAATATTAAGAGATATCTTAGATGAAAATAATTATCAGGATACACTGGTTATGGGATATTCAGCAAAACAAGCATCATCATTTTTTTCCCCATTTAGAGATGCAGCACACTCGTTACCAAGTTTTGGAAATAGACTTTCATACCAAATGCCTTTTACAAATCCAAGAGAAGCACGTAGAGAAATATTATCAGATATTGAGGAAGGAGTAGATATTATAATGATAAAACCAGCGATTCCAAATCTCGATTTAATATATTCAGCAAAACAAAACTCTTTGCATCCTGTAGCAGCATATAGCGTTTCGGGAGAATACTCAATGATCAAGGCAGCATCATTAAATAACTGGATAGATGAAGTCTCTGCAATAACAGAATTACTAACAGCCATTAAAAGAGCGGGAGCAGATATTATAATTTCCTATCATGCAAAAAAAATGGCAGAAATACTTGCAAATAGAAAATATTAAAAATCCGATACAATTATAACTTTTTTAAAGATTATATATTTATTTGATATTTGACAAATCCAAGGCATTATTTGAAAAAGCTTGTAAAATAATTCCGGGTGGAGTTAATAGCCCTGTTAGATATTTTCAACCACATCCATTTTTTGTTGAATCAGGAAATGGTGGTAGAATATTTACTAAAGAAGGGAATACATTAATCGATTATTGTATGGGGTATGGAGCAGTTTTTTTAGGGCATAACAATAAAGATATTGCTCTAGAGGTTAAAAATCAAATAGATAAAGGGAATTTATTCTGCATTCCTACGGAAAAAGAAATTGAATTGGCAGAGATATGTACTAAAATAATTCCTGCTGCGGAAATGGTAAGAATTACAAACACAGGAGCAGAAGCAACTATGCATGCAATCAGATTAGCAAGAGCATTTACAAAAAAAACAAAGATTATCAAATTTGATGGAGGCTATCATGGGGCTTTTGATTATGTTATGAACAAGGCAGGCTCCGGTGCATCAGAATTAGAGAATGCAGAAGACGGAATACTAAATGAGAGTGCAATGAAAACCGTGACAATTCCCTATAACGACATAGAGGTATTAGAGTCGACTGTACAGAAAGATAAGAACAGCTGGAACGACATTGCATGTGTCATCATAGAACCCGTTTTGGCTAATTCTGGACTAATACTGCCAGAAAAAAATTATCTAAGTAAAATAAGAGAAATTACTAAAGAGAATAACATAGTTTTGATTTTTGATGAGGTAGTAACAGGCTTTAGGCTTGCCCTTGGAGGTGCAAGTGAATTTTTTGGAATCAAAGCAGATATAACAACATTTGCAAAAGCTTTAGGAAACGGATATCCTATTTCTTTAATAGCTGGAAAAGAGGAGATTATGTCACAATTAGCACCAAGTGGAAAAGTATACCAAGCTAGCACATTTGCAGGCAATCCAGTATCCGTTACAGCATCATTGAAAACATTGGAGATATTAAGTAAAAATAAAAATATTATTTATCCAAAAGTAAGCAAAACATGTGATAGAATAGTAAATGGAATAAAAGATATTGCACTCGATAAAGAGATAGAAATAACAGTGAATTCAATAGGCTCGATGTTTCAAATTTTCTTTACAAAAAAGTTAGTTAAAAACTATCAAGATGTAAAAACTTCCAATATTACAAAATTTAATGAATTATTTAAAATGCTACTTTATAATGGAGGAATATTTATTCCGCCTTCACAATATGAAACATGCTTTATATCGAATAAACACAATGAAGAGGATATTGAAAAAACTATTGAATCATACGAGCAAGCATTAACAAAGGTGAAAAGCCTTTAAAGAATTGATAATTGCAACAAGGGCCAGTAAATTAGCTATTCATCAAACTAACTCAATTATAAAATTATTAAAAAAAGAAAAACAGGGAATAAAATTCAGCATTGAAATGATTACAACTAAAGGAGACAAAGATAAACGTCCTTTTTTTGTAATCAATCAGAATGGAGTTTTTGAAAAAGAAGTAAATGATGCATTGTTACAATACAAAGCAGATTTTGCAGTACATAGTCTTAAAGATTTGCATGCAGGGTTTTCAGACAAACTAGTAATTGCAAGTATTCCAAAAAGAGAAAAACCATATGATGTTTTTATCAACAATATTAATAACAAAAAGATAAACCAATTGGAATCAGATTCCATAATAGGAACAAGTAGTATAAGGAGAGCAATTCAAATTAAAACCAAATACCCATCAATCATCATCAAATCAATAAGAGGAAATATTGAAACAAGAATCACAAAATCAAAAGAAAACAAATATGCAGGTATTGTTTTAGCAGAAGCCGGAATAAAAAGACTAGGATTAAACAGAAAGATAACTCAAAGACTAAATATCCAAAGCTTCACACCCGCACCCGGTCAGGGAGCAATAGCAATTGTTTGCAGGAGAGATGACCTTGATACTATAAAGATTTTAAAAAAAATTGAGCATACACCTTCAAGAAAAGAGATACAAACAGAAAGAGCTTTGATTGATAATATAGGGGCAGGATGTACAGTACCATTAGGAGCGCTAGCAATAATGAATAAAGAAAGTAATAAAATATCTTTGATTACTGCAATTTATTCTTTGGATGGTAAAAAATCTTTAAAACATAAAGAAGAAGGGAATGCAAAACATCCCCGAAAGCTAGGAACAAAAGTAGGGAAATCTCTTATTTCAAAAGGAGCGAAAGAGTTAACAAGTGAATGGATTAAAAATGGTAACAATAAAAGTAATGATATTATAAAAGGAATGATTACGGAATGAGTATAATAAGTAGTAATAGTAGTAACAGCACAAACAATAATGACAATTCAGGAAAAATATTTATTTGTGGCGCTGGACCGGGAGATCCGAAACTACTGACAATCAGAGCGCTTGATCTGATAAATGAATCGGATGTAATTTTATATGATAGATTAATAGGGAAAGACATCATTAAATTATTTCCAGAAAAAACCGAAAAAGTCTATGTTGGGAGGAACATTGGAGATCCAACCACTCACCAAAATAAAACAAATGAACTAATGCTAGAGTACTCAAAAAAAGGAAAGAAAGTATTAAGGCTAAAAGGAGGAGATCCATTTATTTTTGGCAGAGGAGGAGAGGAAGCAGAATTTTTAAAATCCAATAATATCTGCTTTGAAATAATTCCAGGTATTACATCAGGAATAGGAGCAGCAATATATTCAGGTATTCCACTAACTCACAGAAAATATAGCTCATCAGTAGCATTTGTAACAGGGCATGAAGATCCAGAGAAAAAATCTCCCGTAGTAAAATGGGAAAAATTATTTGATGCAGTAGATACCGTGGTGATATACATGGGCACTGAAAAATTAGAAAAAATAATAGAAAAAATTAGAAAGGGAAGCATTAATGGAAATACAAAAGTTGCAATAATTGAGAATGGCACTTTAAAAAATCAAAGAATCATAACTGGAGAAATAGACAATATAGTAAAAAAAATAAAACAGGAAAATATTAAACCTCCAGCAATTGTAATAATAGGTAATACTGTAAATTTAAATGAAAAGATTGAATGGTATTCACAAGCAAATCTATTATAAATAAATGTATTAAATCCAAAATTTGGAAAATTGACTGATATAAATATTGCAATCACCAAGGAAGAAATAGAGAAAGACGATATTCCTCAACAGAATATATGTGGTTTTGAAAAAGAAAAAAAAATAAACATAATTGCACTGCCAACCATCATCACTATTCCAATATCTTCAAAAGAAACAGTAAATTCGATTAAAAAAATAGAAAACGGTTTTTATAATTATTACATATTTTTAAGTGCACATGCAGTAGAAATTTTTTTTAAAAGTATAAAAAAAGAAAAAAATTCTAATAATATATTGCAGGAAATTTTAAAAACTAATAAAAAAGATAATAATAACTTTATTGCCATAGGTCCTAAAACTAAAAAAGAAATAGAAAAAAATAACCTGAAAGCGAATTTAGCTGCCACTACTACTAATACTAATGCTACTATTGACACTTCAGATACCAAAAATAAAACAGATTATTCCATAAATAGCATCATAGAGTTTTTAGATAATTTAGATAAAAACTATGAAGAGAATGAAAAAATTAAAATATTAATACCAAGAAGTGCAGAATCACAGAAATCAAACAATCTCATAACAAAAACATATAAAAATTTAATATTAGAGCAAGTTTTTTTTTATGAAACTATCGGGTACAATAAAATAGAAGAATCAATTGAATGGAACAAATTTAAAGATCTGGTGTATCAAAAGGAATTAAAATATCTCATATTTACTAGTCCATCAGCTGTAAGAGCATTTTTTAAAATAATAGTAAACAACAACATCTATCGAGGAGAACAACAACTAATTCGGACATTGTCGACCATAAAAAATGAACAGGAAATAGTAAAAATTCTAGGAATTAAAGCAATAATATCACTCGGACCCAAAACATCAGAAGAACTCAAAAAAAGAAACATAGTCTATTTAGAATCATCAGAGCATACAATAAGTGGGGCTTTAAAATATTTATTAACAATCATATGATCAATCACATACTTTTAAAATAATATATTAATCAATTACCATCTTCATCATTTGAACAAATTACAGAAAAAATGTTCTTTCTGCAAAACCCACTCCTTTAAAAAAACCAAAAAATAAATGAAAAAGTAAAAATTAACAAACATACTTCACTCCTATTTGATATCCTTATTCCAATGATTTATTACCTTTTGGCTCATTGCAATCCACCATAACAAGAAATATTCAGAGTCAACTCGCTGATTTGAGAATTTCATCAACTATGATCAAATGATATTATTTTTCTGTAAATACCTTTTCGGGTTTGTATTGTTGAATTCAATCCTTCCTAATTGCACTGTAATTTTATTAACAATATCTTACAAAAGAATGCTTTAAAATTATTCTTAATGAAAGGCCGAGGAAATACATAAGTAAAGGATATACAACATACACATGTCCTGGTCTCTTCGTATTATCCAGTATAGCACATGAAAAACAAGAAAAAAAATATAGATTTTTCCTTAACTTTAAAGAACCAGAGATAACATATATAATAGATCTCTTGTATAATTGCACCTAAACAGGCTTTATGACTGCTATCTCTTCTATGAAATGTCCACTCTTTGCTTTCATACGAGAGGTTATCCCGAAAACCACCGTTGTTTAAATCATTCACCGGTCTAACAGTAAGAGAATTTGATGAGATTTACGATAAAGAGATAACAAAAAGATATGATAAACACGATCAAGTGTTTATCCAATAAAAAAGATAGAGAAAGAGGAATAGGTGCAGGTAGGCCTTTCAAACTGGATGTTAAAAACAGATTTTTAATGCTTTTAGTGTACTATCGTCTTTACATCACTTACACATTAACAGGATTTCTATGTGACATTGATCAGAGTACCGTCTGCGGGGACATTCAAAATATTGAAAGCCAGATTAGAAAATGCGTACCAATTCCACAGAAAACATGCAACATTACAAAGAGGCTAGAAACGCCCGAGGAAGTTGAAATGCATTTCCCAGGCTTTATGGCTTTTGTAGATTGTACAGAACAGCAGATACCAAGACCTGAAGATAAGAGAAGACGCAAGGTGTGCTATTCAGGCAAGAAAAAAAGACATGCTATCAAGAATCAGCTTGTGGTTAATAAAAATGGTCATATCATTCACAAATTAGGTCATAAGAAAGGAAGAAGGCATGACTATATATTCAATATATAAAAAGAATCACCCTGCCACTCCCAAACAAGTTGTTAATGTGTTTGACCTTGGATACCGTGGTGTAGAAACTGATCTCCCAGAGCAAATAGCATCTTTACCGTATAAAAAGAAAAGAAATCAAAAGGTATCACAGAAGAAAAAGAGTACAACAAGCTACATTCGAAAAAAAGGATAGTGATAGAGCACACCATTTGTCGATTGAAAAAGTACAGAATAATGAGCGATATATTCAGAAATAGATTAAGAAAGTATGATAAAGTGTCAGATATAGTATCTGGATTGGTAAACTATAGAATAATGAACCAGTATCTGTAGAAACTGATATAGTATCATATTAGAAAGTTTGGATTGTTTCTAATTATGCAAGAGATCTATAATATACAAGTAGAGTATTTTCCTGTTGTTTCTCCTGAACTCAATGCAGTAGAAGAATGTTGGAGACAGGGAAAGCAGAATCTGTTATCAAACTATTATCCAAACTTTCAATCGCTTAGACATATGATTTCGCAATATTATAGAACAAGGAGATTCAACTTGAATATCAAAAAGTATCTACTTAGATCCACGAATTAATGTTATTGAGTATAGTTTCGTATAATTTAAAAGTAAATATGGGAAATACAAATATATTTTTAATATTATTATATATTATGAATTTGCATTTAATATATAAAAGATAATTTTTTGATAAAATTTGTTAAAAAATAAAGTTTAATTCGTAAGCGTAACTACATAATAGTTAGAAAGATTAAATCAGTTGGTTTATAAAATAAAATAATATAATTGCAACAAGAAAAACAAAATACAGATATTAGATCTTTATTATTAATTAAAAAAATATTCCTTTTTGGAAAACAATATCCCCTTCCTATCATTGCTATATTGGGTTTACTATTTGGAACAATAATCAATTATGTATTTTATACATCTTCAATAGGATACTGGATATGGTTTATTATACTGTTGATAGGTGGAACTCCAATAATATTTCAAACATTAAAAGATATGATTCGAGGACATTTTGCTTCGGATATTGTAGCTATGCTTGCAATTATTACGGCAATTATAACAAACGAAGCATTTCCTGGAATAATAATTGTTATCATTCAATCAGGTGGAAAAGCTTTAGAAGATTATGCATTTAGAAAAGCTACCACTTCACTTGATGATCTGATGGCAAGATCTCCCAAAATTGCACACAGAAAAAGAAATAAACATGATATAGAGGACCTTAGTGTTGAAGATGTACAAGTAAATGATCTATTGATAATAAGACCAGGTGATCTTATTCCTGTTGATGGTACAATATTATCAAGCAAAGCTCAAATTGATGAATCAGCACTTACAGGCGAACCTTTATTTAAAACTAAATACAAAGGAGAAGAAGTCTATAGTGGTACTGTTAATACCGGAGATATTTTTGAAATTTATGCAAAAAAAACTAGTAACGAGAGTCAATATTCAAAAATAGTTCAATTAGTACAAAAGGCAAGAGATGAAAAAGCCCCAATTCAAAGGTTGGCCGATAGATATGCTAAATGGTTTACCCTTATAACCCTAGCTATGTGTGGTTTTGGATGGTTGTTAACTCATAATTTTCAAACAATTCTTTCAATACTTGTTGTAGCAACTCCTTGTCCTCTCATATTTGCTACACCTGTAGCAATAATTAGTGGAATAAATAAAGCTGCCAAACAAAATATTATAGTAAAAAGTGGATCTGCAATCGAGCAGTTAGGTAAAACCGATGTAATAGTATTTGATAAAACAGGTACTATTACATATGGTACACCTTTAGTAGAAAATATAATTCCTACTGATAATAACAACAATATTAAAACAAGAGACAAAAAAAAAGAGACAGATTTCAATACTTTAGACGATCTCTTGTTCAAATCATCTAGTCTAGAACAGATGTCTTCTCATCCGGCTGCACAAGCTTTGGCAAAGATAGGAAAAGAAAAATTTAACCATCTTTTGACCCCCAAAAATTTTCATGAAAAAGCAGGATTGGGTGTTGAAGGATATCTCAATGGTGATCATATAAAGATTGGTTCTTATAATTTTATTAAATCATATAAGAATGAAAACAACAGCGACGACAACGAATTTAACGAGTATCTTTTGGAAACTATGAAAAATAAGCAAAAACAAGGTAAGATGGTATCTTTTATAAATATAAATAATAAAAATGTTGGAATAATTGTTTTTAGCGATAAGATAAGAGAAGAAGTTCATAATATGATGCAACTCTTAAAGAAGCAAAATATAAAACAAACAATTATGCTAACAGGAGATAGTATAGATAATGCAAAATCCATAGCAAATTTAGCCAATATTGATAACTACAAATACGATCTACTGCCAGAAGACAAAGTCAATGAAATTAATAGATTAAAAAAACAATATAAAAATATTGTCATGGTAGGGGATGGAATTAATGATGCGCCTGCATTGACATCTGCTACTACAGGTATCGCAATGGGTGCAAAGGGTACTGCAATATCAGCTGAAGCAGCAGATGTAGTTTTACTAGTAGATGATATTACAAAAGTTTATGAGATAATTCAAATAAGCAAAAGAACAATAAAAATAGCAAAAGAAAGTATCTTTATTGGTTTGGGTATTAGTTTTTTTTTAATGATTGTTGCTAGCTTTGGCTTTATACCTCCTTATATAGGAGCATTACTTCAAGAGGTAATAGATGTAGGCGTAATATTGAATGCACTTAGAGCAAGATAATAAATTTATGCAATTATAATAATAATAAATTATTTGTATAATTTGATACCTTTAGGTTCGTCTCTTATGGATGTTGTATCAGTCTAAAAACGCTTATTATTCTATCAAGACTGTTTTTCTTGGATAACTTTTGAAAGTAATTAGATATGTTAACTGTTTATTCCATAAAATATAAGTTTCATTATCTTCGATTTTAGTATTATAAGTTTTTAGATATAGGTTTGCGGGTAGATTCTGTGGTATATCCTGTTAACAGATTATAAAGAATTACCATATCTTTTTGTAAATTAGTTGTGTTTATAAAACATCACAACACCTTTAGCTTGCCACTCTTAACTCATATTATGAGTTATACATTCATCAGAACGCTTACCATTGATGATGAAAAGAATCCTTTACACTGATGCTTGAAGATACTGAAGCCGGATATAGAGTAAAAATAATTCTACTCAAAGATGATGGATATACACCTTTCAAATATACTTGCTTATTTTAATTTGAACAGAAAATAATGTAATCTTAATGCATTAAAGATGATCATACATCCAATTGTAGCAATCATAATTACAAGATTCATAATTATTTTAAACGGTGGATATAGATATGGTTGTAAAAATATGAAAATAATGGATATGATTGCATAGCTATATAACTATGCTTCTAAGATGTACTCGCAGTTGAATAACTACACCTGATTCTGAGTCTCTATTCCACCAATGCAAGATGAAAGATATTATATGCCAAACAGTGATCGATAAAACAAGTGCAAAGAATTTTGTA
>JBDUES010000150.1:0-3595 GCA_040297625.1 Candidatus Nitrosocosmicus sp.
TACAAAATTCTTTGCACTTGTTTTATCGATCACTGTTTGGCATATAATATCTTTCATCTTGCATTGGTGGAATAGAGACTCAGAATCAGGTGTAGTTATTCAACTGCGAGTACATCTTAGAAGCATAATCAGTTATGCAATTATATCCATTATTTTCATACTTCTACAACCATACCTATATCCACTTTTTAAAATAATTATAAATCTTGTAATTATGACTACTACAATTGGATGTATGATTATCTTTAATGCATTAAGATTGCATTATTTTCTGGTCAAATTAAAATAAGCAAAGTATAATTCAAATGCTGTAGATGTACTAATTTCTGGAATAAATATATTATAATATCTAGAATTTTTTCTATATTAAACAATGTTCGATTAGACTTGCACTTTTTTGAGAGGATTATCTTTAGATTCTAATAAATTAATAAATAATAGTTATCCAAAGCAAAATATTTGTAACTTGTTCTTCCTATCATCTAAATTCTCGTCAACTTTTCATCTTTTGTCTTAAATCCATTTAATTGATGGATTTTAAATACCGGATTTTTCAAGTCTTACTGCACAGGAATGGGTGATTAAAGATATCAAAGCGCATTTAGATGACATACTTTCAGCAAATAAATTATGTTAAATTAACATTTTTAAGATTCTAAAATTATTTCAAAAATATCTTGAAAGATGTAGTGGTTTTGCCTGGTCCTGCTTCATTAGAATTAGGAAATTTTATTGCTGCTCGTTTAAAGACTATTTCTATTCCTATTGACCTAAGGGTTTTTTCAGATGGTGAAAGTAAAATAAGGTTTGATGCAAATACAAACCTCTTAAATAAAAAATGCATAGTAGTTCAATCTACCTATCCTCCAGTAGATTCTCATATATTGCAAACTTTGATGATTATTTCTGGGTGTTATGAATCCGGGGCCTCAGAAGTTATAGCTGTAATGCCTTATATGGGATATGCTCGACAAGACCGAAAGTTTTTGGAAGGAGAAATTGTTACTATTTCATTAATCGCTCGATTACTAGAATGTATTAATGTTCGTAATTTAATCACAGTGGATATTCATAGTATTAAATCACTTTCATATTTTAATTTAAATATTTTAAATATTTCTTCTATCAATTCCCTTGCTACTTATGCTATAACCAAATTAAATTTGGTTAACCCTATTGTTGTTTCTCCTGATATCGGTGGTATTTCACGAGCCAAAGAATTTTCTGAAAGGATACATTCCAATTTCTTTGCACTAAAGAAAATTAGAGATCGGGTTACTGGAAATGTTGTGATGGACAAAAATTTGCAAGTTGATATTACAGATCATGATATAATTATTATAGATGATATGATATCTAGTGGGGAAACTATTTTAAAAGCACTAGATCTTTTGAAAAAAAATCAATGTGGAAAAATTTATGCTATGTGTGTCCATGCATTATGTGATGAAAATTCTATAAACAAGTTGAAGACTGCTGGATTGACTGATCTCGTTTCTACCAATAGTGTTCCTCGATCATGTTCTAAAGTTGATCTAGGTATGGATATAACAAATGCTTTATCTTCTATTCTCTGTTGATTATAATAAAATGATAAATTTGATTTAATTATAATATCATCATGGCAAACCTCGATGTAACTTTTCTGGGAACATCTGCAGCCATGCCTTCTGAAAACAGGTTTCTTTCTTCCATTGTTATCAACAGAAATGGAACTTTATTTATTTTTGATGCAGGGGAAGGCATGCAATATAATTTTATTCGTGCGCGATTTGGTTTTAATAAAAAAACTCAACTTTTTATTACACATATGCATTCGGATCATATTTTGGGCCTCGTAGGTTTCTTTCAGACACTTTCATTACAGGGGAGAAATCTACCAATAGATATTTACGGTCCTAAATTACTTTATGATTTTTTATCTGAAAATTTCAGAATTCTTAATATTAATTTATCTTTTCCTCTGAATATTCATATTATTGCTGATAGTGAAGGAGTTCTTGTGACCGATAAAGACTACAAGATTATGTTTTGTAGGTCCAACCATGGTCATGATATTTCCTCTTATGCATATTGCTTGGTTGAAAATGGCCGGCCAGGTGAGTTCAATATTAAAAAGGCTAAAGAATTAGGAATTCCAGAAGGTAATTTGTATCAAATGTTACAAAAAGGTGAAAATATCCAATTTAATGATAAATTAATATCTTCTAATACTGTTGTAGGTCCATTACGTTCTGGAAGAAAAATTGGTATTTCTGGAGATACCCGACCTACAAATGAATTATGCAATTTTTTTAAAAATTGTGATCTTTTGATTTTTGAATCTACATTTAAATCGACTGAACTTGACAAAGCTAAAGAAAGCTTTCATTCTACTGCTTTTGAAGCAGCTAATTTGGCAAAATTATCAGGTGTATATAGATTATGCCTTACCCATTTTAGTACAAGGTATAAAGATTTGATTGTTTTATTAAATGAGGCCAAATCCATTTTCTCAGATGTAGATGTAGCTTACGATTTGAAATCCATATCTATTCCATATAGGAATTAAACTATCTTTTATTGATAACTGTGGCTAACTGATTATTTTTATAAAATTTCTCACTAGTTCTTTTTTATCATTTGATAAAATCATACAAGCTTCAACAAGTTCTCTTTCTATGGTTATATGTTTTGAGATTATTTTTTTAAATTTTTCACCATCTAGTCTGTCTAATTTTTCTATTTCTCCATGATTATATGCAATTATGTATTCGTTTATTATTTTTAAAATAAATGATGGTGCATATCTTGATAAAAGCAATATCCCTTCATTAATTGTAGTATTGTTGTTGTTATCATCCTCCTCTTCTTTTCCATTAAAATTCGAATTTGAAATATATGTTTCTAGTAATTTCATTCTCAATCTTATATCTCCTGTTTCTTCAATGGTTGATGCAATAATCAGACCAATATTAGTAAGTTCATAATATGGAATTCCTTCTATCTGAAGAGCTTTTGGACCCCTTTTTATTGGTAATCTTCCTCCTTCTTTCACAACTTGAGCTGGTAAAAGTACTCCGTCAAGGTCCTTAAAAATAGCTGAATAGATATTTTGCCAGGATACTTCGTATTTTTTTGCTAGTATGTGAGCTATTGAAGTTCTAGTTTTGCCATTGGGATCTTTTTCTATTGCAATATGAGCAATTATTCCTCTTTGTCGCTTTGCTTCTCTTGTTGACTTTGTATGATGAGTCTTAAACGTATCAAAAATTGCAATATGGTTGCCCCTGTTCAAAATTCCTATTCGTTTTCTATAATAGTATACTTATATGTATTTTACGTATATTAAATGTATTATATAAAAAAATAAATTCAATAAAAAAATAGTGAAAATGTTGTTAATTAATTCTATTTTTTTATAGTACGCATTGTATCTACTTGACCGCTATGAAGCCAATCTTTTAATTCGTCATGTGATGGTTTTGTATCATGTTTTCCTTGCAGGTGTAAATGAAGCAAAACATAATTTACTTGATTCAATATAACCTTGTTGGCTTCGTCGCCTTTACGAGTCCTTGTTTTTAAATCTTCTGGAACAGTTTTCCACCATTCC
>JBDUES010000151.1:0-7138 GCA_040297625.1 Candidatus Nitrosocosmicus sp.
CTCTTTATCCCAATTGTTAATAACATCAAAGCCTAGTAGAATTTCATCACCTCGTCTAACTAGAGATTGGTTGTAGTCGGACCATTTCATATGATTTCTTAAAAGGTGTTAGCTAAATGTATTTGGAAATAGGGGAATCATGCAACAAGGCATATTTAATGTAGTATTATCAACTGATTCTTTATTTTTTAAAATTGCATCCTATGCAAAGATTATGAGAATTAAAATAAAACACGAATAAAAAGACAGACGTAGTAAAAGGCGATTTATCTTTAGAAAGCAGTACATTAAGAAAAATCTTCAAAAGCCATCATACTGTCTGATCTTTGTTATTTACTTTTAGAGTTTGGGATAACAAACGTAGGTAAAAAAATTGGATAAGGAAATTTAATATTTTTAAATTCGTTGGTTTTTATTGTTTTTTAATGTGCTTCGTGATTGTGTTTATCTAATTCTTCAACTGTATCAAAAGCAGCTCCACATTGACAATCATATTTTTTATTATCTTGGGACATTACATAATTAATATGAACAAACTATTTAAGGTTAAACAATACCGAATTTGTATTACGTAGAAAAATAATAATTTTTCTATTAGATTATCTCATTAAATCTATAGTATCAGCATATCACTTTCATTTTTCATCTGAATATATGTAAATTATCGCTGAATCATGTTTAATATGCTACTATTATTTCAATGTAATTGTGTGGATTTAATTTTTTCTGATTAAAAATACTACTACTACTACAGAATATTAATAGTAAATGTGTATTTTAATAATTATAAACTAAAATCATTTATTTTGGCTATTCGCTTCATGTTCTTTGATTTGAAAATAGCACCTAAACCATCCACTTGCTTTTTTTGCTACCTCTTCTAATTTGCCTGGTTCTTCAAATAAATGACCTGCTCCTGTTATAATAATCATCTTTTTTTTTGCTACTTTCTCTAGATGATTATCTAATATTTGTTGAGTCCATTCAATAACTTGGCTATCGTTTTCCCCCACTATAAACAATGTCGGACAATCTACGCTCTTCAAAGAAGTGTATTTAGAAGATAAATCTACTCTTCCTCCTCTTGATACAATAGCACTAATATTTTCTGGTCTTTTATCTGCAGCAATCAAAGCTGCCGCAGCACCAGTACTCGCTCCAAAGTATCCTAATATCATATTCCCTGTATTCTCTTGTTTAATGAGCCAATCTGTAACAGATGTCAATCTATTTGCTAAAAGTTCAATGTTAAATCTGTACTCCCTTGTTAAAACATCAACTTTTTCTTCTTCTTCTGTGAGAAGATCTAACAGTAATGTTGAAACTCCATCATTGTTTAGAACTTTAGATACATATTGATTCCGTGGACTATGCCTCCCACTACCGCTGCCATGTGCAAAAATGACTAGTCCTTTTGAACCTTTAGGAATTGTGAGACTGCCTTCTATATTGTTGTTTTCAGAATCTTTGCTTAAAGGTATTGTAATCATAGTTTCTTTTATTTTATAATCAATATCCATTTGTTTTGTTCAGTAAATTCTTAGGTATTTACAAAGATATTATTTTCTATTTTCTTCTAGCATTTAAAACTAGGTCTTTTTTCTTAATTGAAAATTGATAAACTTATTGACTTAAAATGCGAGGTGAAATGTGACAACCCAAACTTTGAATTACTGATGATGATTTTAAAGCAATAAATCAAAAAGATGTTTATGTAATAAGTTTGAGAATGTCCTGAAAGGATTGAAATATAGGAAAAATGAAATAAAAACAAAATTCTTTATACCTTAAAATATCATTATCTCACGGAAAGTTGAATGCTACTACTTTCGAACTGCTTTGTTGCATGATTTGAAAAACAGTTAAAGCTTGTGATATTTTTACCAAATCGTATTCCAATATAAGTGCTCACTTCCTCTTTATGATACTAAAACGTTAACAAAAAAAACGACTTACTGAATAATGCGACAAAATACTTTAGAACTATTAACAACACTATTTCCAAAAAGATTCCTTATACATTAACATCATTGACATCCTTTTTTCTCCTGTATTTCTAATATTGTTATCGATGATAAAAATTATAACAGAATTATCATCTCTAATTAAAGATAGGAAAAGAATCGATATCTATTTTAAGCAATATTATTAAAAAAAATAATTGTATGGATAAAACGACTTTTTATACACCAATTTGTATAAGTTCGCTAAATTAAATGATTATAATGTACTTATAATATCAAGATAAATACCTCTTAGCAGTAGACTTTTTTGTTGTAAATCCTGGGTGTTAATCGGGAATTATTTAGCGTACTTTTGCTAGATGGTATATATCATCATAACATCCTCATTTACTATATCATTAATATGGGTAAGAATAAACGAGGCTTTTCAATTTTATTTTATCGACTCAACTTACCCACTTTGATAATCGATTTGATAATATAAAAAATATGAAAACATTTATTGAAAACATTTTCTTTAAAATAAAAAATTTACATTCGTATTAGTGGCGTAAATAAGAATAATACAAAAATACCAAAAATTCAAAGAATGTTGGTATGTGATTTTGTTAAAATTGCCTGAAGATGAAAATATATGAAAAGTTCTATTTTGCTAAACAATACTTCCGCTGTTGAGAGGCATGAAAAAGTTGTCGAACCATATTTTTGATTTATTGCAAAGGTTTTCTACTTCTGCATTAATAACACGCAATTGATATTTAATACCGTCATATACAAAAATGATAAATAATATTTTAGATAGATATTCCATATACTATAACTGTCTGAAAATTCTGATATCTGAATCGGTTATCTGATATAGTATAAACAATAAAAAAGAATATTCTTTTTTGTATTAGTGTGAGGTACTTGAATGCTCTTTTAGTTCTTGTCGAGAGTTAAATTTTTGATCACATTTTTCACATGAAAATGTTGCTTCAACGTCAGTAGAATTTTCATCAGATTTTTTGCCGCTATCTACATTGTAATTACTCATTATTTTTATTTATGCATAATATTATAAATAGGGCATACAATCTTTTTTATACCATTTTAAACATAATTTGAGAAAAAAATCCATTTTTATTCGTATTTCTTTTTTTTGCTAATCATAATACTTTCTACTTTATATTTAAAGAAGCAGGTCTATAAGAGATTAAATCTTTTTTAGAAATAAAAATAAGAAAATTTTTAGACTCTACAAAAATAATGTATGTATCAATGAGTTATAGAATAGAGGAAGAAAGCCATCCAAGACATAAAAAATCAAGAGATATAGAAAATGTACTCATTATGCAAGGGGGTGGGTCATTAGGATCTTTTGCATGTGGTGTATTTAAGACACTAGTAGAACAAAATGTACGAATAGACATAGTTGCTGGGACTTCAATTGGAGCTGTAAACGCTGCAATAATTGCTGGGAGCAAAAGCGACCACCCCGAAAATGATCTTGAAGATTTCTGGCTTGAGATTGCAGAAAGCAATGTACAGATTATTCCAGATTTATATATGTATGATTGGGACTCGGATACTAAAAAATATTTAACAAAGAAAATATCTTCTGCTTCAGCAAATGCTGCAATATTTGGAGTCCCAAAAATGTTTGTTCCGCGATGGCAACAACAGCAGTGGTGGAATAATGCTGGAATAACAAGCACTATACTTGATGAGAATTATATTGATCCTAGAAATTGGACTTATGTATATGACCATTCCATTCTTGCAAAGACACTTGATAAATACATTGATTATGAACAAATTAACCTTGCTAAAACACAAGTAGAATCACCATCTGTTTATCGCCTAATTATGACTGCTGTAGATGTAATGACTGGAAGACCTCTTGTTTTTGATAATACTCAAATTGAAATTAAAGCAAAACATATTCTGGCAAGTTCTGGATATCCAATTTATGGATTTCCTTGGGTCGAAGTTGAAAAAAATGTATACGGCTGGGATGGTAGTTTGCTTAGTAATACTCCGATAAGAGAAGTGATTTATGTATCACCACGAAACGATAAAAATATATTTATAGTTGAAAACTATCCTCAACAAATTGATAAGCTTCCTTCGAATATGGCCGAAGTCGTTGATCGATACAAAGATATTTTGTTTAGCGACAAAGACATGTACAATATACAGATGTCAAAGTTGATAACTCGGCATATACATCTTATAGAAAAACTCTATGATGCATTTGAGAATTCAACCGATAAATCCAAGATTAATGCTGGGGAATATAAGAAGATTAAAGAAGAATACAATAATCTGATAGAAAACTATGGTGCAGAAATAAAATCAGTAACACGTATAATTAGAAGTGAATTAGAATCACCATCAGTGTTAAAAAATGCAGATTTTTCCATTAAAACAATAAAAGAACTAATAGAGCAGGGTGAAAAAAAGACATTAGAAAAGTTATCATATTGTGAACTTTTGAATTATGACTTTAACATGTAGAAATAATGATAATAATTTTTTTTATTATTTTGCTTTGAATTGGAATTGGCAAAGTTACTAAAAAATGATATTTTAATTTTATTATATTTTTAAAGATGTATTGAATTTTGTCTTGAAATTCCAAATTTTTTTTAAAAAATAAAAAGAATGAAAAAAAACGATTTGTATTTGGAAATATAATTATTGAGTACAAAATATACAAATTTTGCCATCCGGATGTTTTCGTCAATGGAAGGATCTTTTGTATCCACGTAAATGAACTACATCTATAACAAAAATATCTGTTATTGATTTTGATGTTCTTTTTTTGAATTGCTTTAGGAATCTAAAAATATGAAGAAGACTGGATATGTTTTTATGCCCTATTTCTAATCCATGGTCTATAACTGTTGAGTGAATAGTTACCATCTTTTCAATTCAAAAGATGTAGTGTAAATATTTGATTTTAGCAAAATTGATTGTTGCCTCACTTGCCATTTAATCCTGTTTCACTTCAAATTTCAAGACGATGGAAAATGAATTTATGGATATTTAATTCTATGATAAAATAAAATAAATAAAATAAATAATGAATTAGATGCTTTTATCTTTTAAATGCGAATATTGTGCTCTCCACACTTTAAACAGATTACTTTTACCTACATTTTAGGGTAAATCATATCTTTTGGATTTACAATTGCATCATATTCTTCTTCCGTTAAATATTCTAATGCTACAGTTGCTTGGCGAAGTGTGATACCTTCTTCGTATGCCTTCTTTGCAATCTTGGCAGCTTTATCATAGCCAATCTTTGATTTTAATGCAGTTACTAACATTAGTGAGTTTGTAACTGACTGGCTCATACGTTCAACATTGGGCTCTACTCCTTTTGGACCTTTACTGCTTTTTTCCTCGTATTCAATATCGTTGATACAGAAATCACAGAATGTATTACAAACGTCCGATAAAAGTTGTATTGAATGTAATAAATTGAATATTATAACAGGTTTAAACACGTTTAGTTCAAAATTGCCTTGTGAACCGGCCATTCCTATTGTCATATCATTTCCCATCACCTGACAACATACCATAGTCATTGCTTCGCATTGAGTTGGATTGACTTTTCCAGGCATTATGGACGAACCAGGCTCTTTTTCTGGAATACATATTTCTCCAATTCCGCATCGCGGACCTGAGGCCAACCACCGGATATCATTTGCAATTTTCATAAGTGAACAAGCAAGTGTTTTTAATGCACCACTAATGTGGACAATTGGATCATGACTTGCTAATGAAGCAAATTTATTGGGTGCTGAACGAAATGGTAAACTCGTCTCCTTTGAAATTTGTAAAGCCATTTCTTCGCCAAATGTACTAAATGAATCAAACCCCGTTCCTACTGCAGTACCTCCAATAGCGAGATCATAGACTCCATCTAATGCCTGTTCAATGTATTTGTAGCAAAGGTCCAGTTGAGCCGCCCAACCTGAAATCTCTTGTCCAAAAGTTAGAGGAAGAGCATCCTGCAAGTGTGTTCGACCAACTTTTATTATATCTTTATAATCTTTAGCTTTTTCATTTAAAGCATTCCGCAGCTTACGGATACTCTGCAGTAATGGCATTCTACTTTTGATTTGATTGTTTGAGTTATTCCTGGTAGGATCGCTTCTTAATGGCCTTAATGATATCAATGGACTGCCAGCTATCTCTATGGCCGCTGCAATATGCATAGCGGTTGGAAATACATCATTGGAAGATTGTGACATGTTTACATCATCATTAGGATGTATTTTTTTTTCTGAACCAATTTGACTTTTAGAAATCTCATTTGCACGGTTTGCAATTACCTCGTTAACGTTCATATTTGATTGAGTGCCGGAGCCTGTTTGCCATACATATAAAGGAAAATTTTCATCAAGATTGCCTGAAAGTATTTCATCAGCAGCTTTTATGATATTATAAGATTTATCTTTTGAAAGCAATTCTATGTTATCATCGTTTTTTTTATGCGATGAATTGATAATGGCAGCACATTTTTTTACTAAAGCTAATGCATGTATTACTTCAGGTGGCATGAGATCATTGCCGATAGAAAAATGATGAAGAGAGCGTTGAGTTTGAGCTCCCCAATATCGATTAGCAGGTACATTAATTTTGCCCATACTATCAGATTCTGAACGAAGTTCGAATGCTTTGTCTAGTTGATTATGTAGTTTGGTCTGTAATATTTCAATATTTTTTTTAAATTCATCTATCCTTTCTTCAGGGCTGTTATCTGTAAACTCAATACCTTTTATTGTTTTGAAGAAATTAACTGTTTTATCTAGAATTGCTAAATCTTCTTTTGTGAACTCAATTTTAGGCATGTCTAAAACTGATAGTTCGTATTAATAAATTCTCTGCATTTTTTATTAGATCCTTTTTAATTGAATTTCTAAAACAAAAAACAAAGCATAAATGATTTTTTTTATTTTGATATTTGGATTCAATGAATTAACATATTTACACATACTATCTAATTTTATTCGATAACAATATGCCAATTATGACCAATACATATCTCCTATCCGTTGCTTTGTTGCATGATTATTTTAAATCGTTTTTTGTTAACGTTTTAGTAGTAAGGATGCAATGCAAATAGTTATAATTTAATTAGTTTTGCTATGAAATAGGTATATCTTTAACTGTATTTCGAA